>NZ_KE384255.1:14200-125327 GCF_000424845.1 Streptomyces sp. TAA040
GTATATCCGGTGACAGGCGCTGACAGCGGGGCAAACGGTTCGAGCGGTTCCATGGTGCGACGTATCCTGCTCGGCTCCCAGCTGCGGCGTTTGCGGGAGTCCCAGGGCGTGACGCGGGAGTCGGCCGGCTATTCCATCCGCGCCTCCGAGTCGAAGATCAGCCGGATGGAGCTGGGCCGGGTGAGCTTCAAGCCCCGGGACGTGGCCGATCTGCTCACCCTCTACGGTGTGACCGCGGAGGCCGACCGCGAGCCGCTGCTGAACCTGGCCCGGGAGTCCAGCGTGGCCGGCTGGTGGCACCGGTACACCGACGTGCTGCCGTCCTGGTTCCAGACCTACGTCGGGCTGGAAGGTGCCGCCTCCGAGATCGACACCTACGAGGTGCAGTTCGTGCACGGGCTGCTCCAGACCGAGGCCTACGCCCACGCGGTGGTGACGAGCGGGCACCGGCTCGGTACGCCGGGCGAGGAGATCGACCGCCGCGTCGCCCTGCGCATGGAGCGGCAGAAGCTGCTGCTCCAGGAGAACGCGCCGCGGCTGCGCTGCGTGGTCGACGAGGCCGCCCTGCGGCGCCGGTTCGGCAGCCGCGCCGTGATGGACGAGCAGCTCGACCACCTCGCCCGTCTGTCGGAGCATCCCCACGTGACGCTCCAGGTGGTGCCCTTCGAGCGGGGCGGGCACCCGGCCGAGAGCGGTGCCTTCACCCTGCTGCGGTTCCCCGAGCCGGAGATCCCGGACGTGGTGTACCTGGAGCAGCTCACCGGCTCGCTCTACCTCGACAAGTCCGAGGAGGTGGCCGAGTACGCCGGAGTGCTGGAGCGGCTTTTCACCAACAGCCTGGACCCGGCGGCCACCCGGGACCTTCTGCACCGAACACGTCAACTCGCGTGAAACACAAGTACGATGACGTGCCCTCATATGTCCGCCACCCCGGAGGAACGGCATGCCCAGCTTTACGGATCTGGCGCTTCAGTACATCGACGGTGAATGGCGTCCCGGAACGGGCTCGTGGGACATCATCGACTTCAACCCGTACGACGGCGAGAAGCTCTGCTCGATCACGGTCGCCACCGCCGAGGAGATCGACCAGGCCTACCGGGCGGCCGAGCGGCACCAGCGCGCGTGGGCGGCCACCAACGCGTACACGCGTCGCGCCGTCTTCGAGCGCGCGCTGCGCCTGGTGGACGAGCGCGGGCAGGAACTCACCGAGCTGATCATCACCGAACTCGGCGGCACGCGGACCAAGGCGGCGTTCGAGCTCCACCTCGCACGGGAGTTCCTCCGCGAGGCGATGCAACTCGCCCTGCGGGCCGAGGGCAGGATCCTCCCCTCGCCGGTGGACGGCCGGGAGAACCGCGTCTACCAGGTACCGGTGGGTGTGGTCACGGTGATCTCTCCCTTCAACTTCCCCTTCCTGCTCTCCCTGAAGTCGGTCGCCCCGGCACTCGCGCTGGGGAACGCGGTGGTCCTCAAGCCGCACCAGAACACCCCGGTCTGCGGGGGCACGCTGGTGGCCTCCCTCCTGGAGGAGGCCGGGCTCCCCAAGGGGCTGCTCAACGTCGTCGTCACCGACATCGCAGAGATCGGCGACGCGCTCCTGGAGCACCCGGTGCCGAAGGTGATCTCCTTCACCGGCTCCGACAGGGTCGGCCGGCACGTGGCGACCGTCGCGGCGAGCCACTTCAAGTACGCCGTGCTCGAACTGGGCGGCAACAGCGCACTCGTGGTGTTGGACGACGCGGACATCGACTACGCGGTCGACGCGGCGGTGTTCAGCCGGTACGTGCACCAGGGCCAGGTCTGCATGGCGGCCAACCGGATCATCGTCGACCGCGGCGTCCTCGCCGAGTTCACCGAGAAGTTCGTCGCCAAGGTCCGCGGTCTGAAGGTGGGGGACCCGCAGGACCCGGAGACGGTGATCGGGCCGCTGATCAACTCCGGCCAGGCGGAGCGCATCACCGCGGTCGTCGAGCAGGCGGTGGAGGCCGGCGCGACCGCGCTGCTGCACGGCGAGGTGGAGGGCAACCTCGTTTCGCCCTCGGTGCTCACCGACCTCCCGGCGGACGCCCCGGCCCTGTCCGAGGAGATCTTCGGGCCGGTCGCCCTGATCATCCCGGTCGACGGCGAGGAGGAGGCACTGCGCGCTGCCAACAACACGCCGTACGGGCTCAGCGGGGCGGTGCACACCGCGGACGTCGAGCGCGGGGTCGCCTTCGCACAGCGCGTGGAGACCGGCATGATCCACGTGAACGACTCGACGGTGGCGGACGAGCCGATCGTCCCGTTCGGCGGGGTCAAGCACTCCGGGCTCGGCCGGCTCAACGGCGAGCACTTCGTGAACTCCTTCACCACCAGCAAGTGGATCAGCGTCCAGCACGGCCGCAGCGGTTTCCCCTTCTGACGCGCCGTTCCGGTCCCGGGCACCGGCTCTCGGGCCTCTCGCCGCCGATCCCCGGGCCTCTCCGGTCCCTTGCGGACCGTAACGGTCCGCAAGGGACCGTAGCGTCGGCCTGGCGGTGGAGCGAATTCCTCGCTCGGGAGAGCCGCGAAGTCGAGAGGCCGTCCCATGCCCACTCCTGTCATGCCCGAGAACCACGGTGACGAGCGCGGCGCGCTGCTCGGCTACCTCGCGGCGCAGCGCGGCGGAGTCCGCCGCGCCCTGCACGGCCTGTCCGAGGAGCAGGTGCGCAGCGTGCCGAGCGCCAGCGAGCTGTCCCTGGCCGGAGTCCTCAAGCACGTCGCGCTGGGGGAGCGGAGCTGGATCCGCACCATGCGCGGCGTCGAGTGCTTCGATTTCCACGACCCCGCGGCGATGAGGAAGGCGGCCGCGACCTTCGTCCCCGGCGGCGAGGAGACGGCCGTGTCGGTGCTGGAGTGCTACGAGGAGGTGGCCCGGGAGACGGAGGAGGCCGTGCGCGCACTGCCCTCGATGGACGAGCTGTTCACTCTCCCCTCCGCCCCGTGGGACGAGGGCGGCCCGCGCTCGTGGCGCTGGGGCCTGCTGCACCTCATCGAGGAGACCGCGCGGCACGCCGGCCACGCGGACGTCATCCGGGAGACGATCGACGGCAAGGGCGCCTTCGACCTCGTCTTCGAGACGGGTGCACTCGTCGAGCCGGACTGGAGTGCTTACGAGTCCTGAGGCCCTCCCCGGCGGCGCCCGGCCGCGTACGGGCACCCGCGTAGGCTGGCGCCGGACCAGGACCCGTAGAGCGGAGTAGCGGGAGGAACGATGTCGGCGATCCGGCTGCCGGTGCTGGGCTCGGTGCGTCAGCACGGTCGGGCGCACGGCTGCACCGTCCGCAACGACCTGGAGTTCTGGGGGCCCACCAGTGGTCCCCGGCCAAGCCGGGCTCCGTTTACCACGCGCTCAAGCGACTGGCCCGGCAGGGCATGCTGCACGCGCACGATGTCGCGCCGAGCACCGCGGGCGGACCGCCGCGCATCGAGTACGAGCTCACCGGGGCCGGGGAGGCCGAGTTCACGGCGCTGCTGCGGCACGCCCTCACCGCGGTCGACGAGAAGCCGGACGTGCTCACCTCCGGGGTCGGCTTTCTCGTCGACCTCCCTCGCTCCGAGGCGGTGGCGCTGCTGCGGCAGCGGGTCGCCGCGCTGGAGGCCTGGCAGGCCGAGATCGCCGAGCACCGGACCCCGGAGGGCGCCACTCCACGGGAGTGGGGACCCATCGGCGAGGTCATGAGGCGGTGGGCGCACACCGTGGAGAGCGACGCCCGGTGGACGCTCGGTCTCATCCGACGGCTGGAGTCGAGGGCCCATGTGATGGCGGGTGAGGGCGAGCGGGAGCCGACGGTGCTCCCGGAGGGAGTCCGCAACCCCTTCGCCGCCGGGTGACTCGCCCCCGCCGGAGCTGACGCGCCACGGACGACCGACGCGCCCGGAACGGCCGCCGGACGGCGGCGCACCGGAGCACGGAACGTCAGCGGCCCGCCTCCTGCGCGGAGAGCGGGCCGCCGGGGCGCGGAACGCGGGACGCGCGCCGGGTCAGACGCGGGCGTGCCGGCGCCGGGCCGGGGGCTCGTCCTCGGTGCTCTCGTCGGGGCGGTGGGAGGCGAACCGGTGTTCGACCAGGATCACCGTCACCACCAGGACGAAGCCGAAGGCCATCAGACCGAAGGTCGGGACGATCCCCTCGCCGGGGGCGAAGAGGTTGCGGTCCTCGTCCTGCCAGGGCCACAGCGCCCGGACGGAGCCCGCCATCAGGCCCGTCATCACCACGAGGGTCAGGTGGTGGTGGGTCTCCAGCAGCCACTTGAGGATCTTGACGAACACCGCGAGTCCCAGCACGCAGCCCGCGCCGAAGGAGCCGAGCAGGAGGAGGTCGCGGTCGTTGGCCGCGTCGATCACCGGCTCGTACAGGCCCAGCGTCAGGAGGATGAAGGAGCCGGACAGCCCCGGTAGCACCAGCGCGCAGATCGCCACCGAGCCGCCCAGGAACACCGTCAGCGGGCTCACCGGGGCCTGCGCCGGTGGCAGACCGGTCAGCACGTACGCCGCCACGGCCACCACCAGCGCGATCAGGTAGTGGGTGCCGGTCCAGCGCTGCCCGGAGTGCGAGTAGGGCACCCAGAGCGAGGCCAGGACCAGGCCGAAGAACAGCGCATAGGCGTACTGCTGGTGGTCCTCCACCAGCGGCGCCACCAGCGCCGCGCCCAGCACCAGCGCGGCCGCCATCCCGACCAGCAGCGGGACGAGCACGCCCCAGTCCACTCTGCGGAACTCCGCACCGGCGCGCGAGATCCCCCGCCCGCGCGAAAGGTCGGCGAACGCGTAACGTACGCCGGTGGTGAGGAAACCCGCACCGCCGATCAGCTTCTCGTAGACCCCGACAATGAGCGCGACGGTGCCGCCGCTGACGCCCGGCACCACCTCGGCAGAGCCGATGAGGGAACCCCGGAACACATTGAACAAGCGGGTGCCGACCGTATTCGCCATGATCTCCTGTTTCCCCGGGTACTCCGTCAGGCGGTGAAGCAGGGCTCATCCTATGCTTCGGCAGACGGGGCCCCGGAGGGGTGCCGCCCCGCCTCCCGCGGCCGCCGGACCAACTGCGAGAGCCGGCGGCAGCACACGCACGGAACAAGGAGACAGTCAGAAGTGGTCGGGGACTCGCAGCGGAACCAGAACGGCGCGACCGGCGAGGGCGGTGAGCCCTCCGACGACACCAAACCCGTCTCGGACGAGGCGCGCAGCGCCTTCACCCCGCCGCTGGGTGTTCCGCTCCCGCCGCCCCCCGAGGAGGAGCACCCCACCTCGGAGTTCACGGTGCCGGAAGGCTTCCGCGCCCTCTCTGCGGAACCCCAGGGGAGCAGCTTCACGTACACGCCCGCCCAGGGCATGCCGATGATCAGCACCCTGCTGACGCCGAACGCCCCCTGGCAGGACCGGATGCGCACGATGGTGCGGATGCCGCTGGCCGAACGCCCGGCGCCGGAGCGCGCGCCGCGCGGCGAGGACGAGTCGGGCCCGGCCGTCCCCCGGGTGCTCGACCTCACCCTGCGTATCGGCGAGCTGCTGCTCGCCGGTGGCGAGGGGGCGGAGGACGTGGAGGCGGCGATGTTCGGTGTGGCCCACGCGTTCGGGCTGGACCGCTGCGAGCCGACCGTCACGTTCACCCTGCTGTCCGTCACGCACCAGCCCTCTCTGGTGGACGACCCCGTGACGCTCAGCCGCACGGTCCGTCGCCGCGGCACCGACTACACCCGGCTGGCCGCGGTCTTCCGGCTGGTCGACGACGTCACTTCGGGCGACGTGACGCCGGAGGAGGCCTACGGCCGCCTGGCGGAGATCCGCAGGAACCGGCACCCCTTCTCCAAGGGCACCCTCTCGCTGGCCAGCGGACTGCTGGCGGGAGCCGCGGCGACCCTGGTCGGCGGTGGCGTGACCGTCTTCGTGCTCGCCGCCATCGGCGCGGTGCTCGGCGACCGGCTGGCCTGGATCGCGGCCGGCCGCGGGCTGCCGGAGTTCTACCAGTTCGTGGTGGCCGCCATGCCGCCCGCCGCGATCGGCGTCGCGGTCGTGCTCAGCGCCGACTGGGTGCCCACCGATCTGCGGGCGTCCGCGGTGATCACCGGCGGCCTGTTCGCCCTGATCCCCGGGCGGGCCCTGGTCGCGGCGGTGCACGACGGGCTGACCGGCTACTACATCACCGCCTCCGCCCGGTTGCTGGAGGTCGTCTACCTGATCGTCGGCATCGTCTGCGGAGTGCTGGGCGTCCTCTACGCGGGCAAGCTGGTCGGGGCCGAGCCCGATCCGGAGGGTGGCGGATCGTTTGAGCGTCCGATGGTCCAGCTCTTCGCCGCGATGCTGCTGGCGCTCGCGTTCTGCGTGCTGCTCCAGCAGGAGCGCAGGACGGTCGTCTGGGCGACGCTCAACGGCGGCATCGCCTGGCTGGTCTACGGGACGCTGGCCAACACCGCCGGCCTGGACCGGGTGCCCGCCACGGTCGTCGCGGCGGGGATGGTGGGCCTGTTCGGGCAGCTGATGTCGCGCTACCAGTTCGTGTCCGCGCTGCCGTACATCACCGCGGCCATCGGGCCGCTGCTCCCCGGCAGCGCGACCTACTACGGGCTGCTCGGCATCGCCCAGGGGCACCTCGACCGCGGCTTCGAGAACCTCGCCGCCGCCGCGGCACTCGCGCTGGCCATCGCCATCGGAGTAAATCTCGGTGGCGAACTCGCCCGGCTGTTCATCAAGTCCCCCGGGGTCGAGACCCCACTCCCCGGCCGCCGCGCGGCCAAGCGCACCCGGGGGTTCTGACGCCGCCCCGGCCCGGTCCGGCGCCCGCCGCCGACCGGGGCCCGGGAAGGCACGCGGCCGGTGGGGGAGCCGCGGCTCCCCCACCGGCCGGCGGCGTCCGCAGAGGCTCAGTGGCCGCCGTTCGCCTCAAGCCGCTTCACCGAGGCCTCGACCTCGGCCTCGGCCTCCGTACGGCCCACCCAGTCGGCGCCCTCGACGGACTTGCCGGGCTCAAGGTCCTTGTACACCTCGAAGAAGTGCTGGATCTCCAGCCGGTCGAACTCCGAGACGTGGTGGATGTCCCGCAGGTGCTCCACCCGCGGGTCCGACGAGGGGACGCACAGCAGCTTGTCGTCGCCGCCTGCCTCGTCGGTCATCCGGAACATGCCGATGGCGCGGCACTTGATGATGCAGCCGGGGAACGTCGGCTCCTCCAGCAGGACCAGGGCGTCCAGCGGGTCGCCGTCCTCGCCGAGGGTTCCGTCGACGAAACCGTAGTCGGCCGGATACACGGTGGAGGTGAACAGATGACGGTCCAGGCGGATGCGTCCGGTCTCGTGATCCACCTCGTACTTGTTCCGTGAACCCTTCGGGATCTCGATGGTGACGTCGAACTCCAAGGGAGGCTCCTCCGTGATCAACACATGTGTCTGGTGGTTAAGTGTCCCCCACGCAGGTGGGTGCTCGCGAAAGGGGCTGGTCCGAGGTGTCGGGCAATGCCGGGAACAGGTGGAACCGCTCGCGCGACGAGGCCGTGCGGGCCCTCCGGCTGCGCCGGCGGAAGGCGCGGTACGTCTGGTACGTCCGCTCGGCGCCGGCCGTCCGGCGGCTCCGGTCAGCCCCGCCGCAGACCCGGCGCACCTGGCAGCTCACGGCGGGTTCCGTCGCGGTGGGGCTGACGGTCGCCCTGACCGCGGTGACGGTCGCGGGACCGTGGGACTCGGGTCAGCGTACGGCCGAACGCGCCCGAGCGGCCGAATTCGGCTCCGACAGTGGCGCGCACCACACCGGCGCGAACCCGGCGGCCCCCGGTGACGACGCCCGCCTCGGCGGCCCCGGCGACCTGCCCGCCGCGCTGCTCGACTCCGCGCCCAGCGCGCCGCCCGTCCTCGGCGCGGCCGAGGACGGTGCGCCGCCCGCCCGCGGGGCACTGCGGAAGAAGCTGGCACCGCTGCTCGGGGACCCCGCGCTCGGCACGGTCCGCACCGCCTCCGTGCGGGATGCGGTCACCGGTGAGGAGCTGTTCCGGGACGACTCCGGCAAGGCGCTCACCCCCGCCTCCACCGTCAAGCTCGCCACCGGCGCCGCCGCCCTCACCGCGCTCGGCGCCGACCACCGGCTGACCACCCGCACCGTGTGGGACCCGCTCGAGCGCCGGGTGCTGCTGGTGGGCGGCGGCGACCCGACGCTCACCGACGAGCAGCTGGCCGCCCTGGCCGACCGGACCGTGGCGGCACTGGAAGAGCGCGAGCTGCGCCCCCGCGGCGTGGGCTACGACACGTCCCGCTACGACGGCGACTCGGCCCACCCGATCGGCGTCAACGACAACATTGCGCCGATCACACCGCTGATGCTGAACGCCGCCCGGCTGGACGACAGCCAGTACGGGCCCGCTCGGCGGGCGGCGGACCCGGCCGCGGACGCCGGCGCCCGCTTCGCCGAGCTGCTCGCCAGGCGGCTCCCCGGCCGGGACGACGGTCCCCCCGAACCCGCCGTGCAGGCCACCGCGCCGCAGAAGGCCGAGGAGCTTGCCGCTCACCGCTCCGCCCCGCTGTCCTCGCTCGTCGAGCGGACCCTGACGCACAGCGACAACGACCTCGCGGAGGCGCTCTTCCGCGAGGTCGCCCTGGCGGCGGGCGAGCCCGCCGACTTCGCCGGCGGCGGCAGGGCCGTCCGGGCGGAGCTGAAGAAGCTCGACCTGCCGCTGTCCGGCGCCAGGTTCGCTGACGGCAGCGGGCTGAGCCGCGCCGATCAGGTCTCCGCCCGCTTCCTCACCGCCCTGCTGGACCGCGCCGGGGATTCCGACCGCCCCGAACTGGGTCCGCTGCTCAGCGGGCTGCCGGTGGCCGGGTTCACCGGCACCCTCGGAAGCCGGTACACCGCGGAGGACCGGGCCGCGGGCGCGGGGGTCGTGCGTGCCAAGACCGGGACCCTCACCGGTGTCGACGCACTGGCCGGCACCGTGGTGGACGCCGACGGCCGGCCGCTCACCTACGCCTTCCTGTCCAGCGGCAGCACCGACCCGTCCGCCGCCAGAGCGGTGCTCGACCGGCTCGCCGCGACGGTCGCGGGCTGCGGCTGCCGCTGACGGACGCGTCCGGCCGCAGCGCCCGCCGGGGCCGGGGAACGCTGTGCCCGTCGGCGGTGAACCCGTACCGTGAACTCATGACGAGCTTCGGTGGTACGCAGATGGTCGACTGGAATCTCGCGGCTTCGACCGCGACCCGGCTGGTCCGGCCGGGGCCCGAGGTGAGTCGCCAGGAGGCCGCGGCGGTGGTCGCCGAACTGAGGCGGCACGCCAGGGCGTCCGAGGCGCACGTGCGGGCCTTCACCGGCCTCACGCCGGTCGGCGAGGCGGCGGACACCCCCGTGCTGGTGGTCGACCGTGCCGGCTGGATCCGCGCCAACGCGGCCGGGTTCCGCGAGCTCCTCTCGCCGCTCCTGGGCAGGATGCGCGAGCGGCGCTCGTCGTCCCCGGGCGGCATGGTGATGGGAGCGGTCGGCGGGAAGGTGACCGGCGTGGAGGTCGGCATGCTGCTGTCCTTCATGGCCTCCCGGGTGCTGGGCCAGTACGAGACCTTCGCCCCTGTCACGCCGGAACTGCCGGGGGCGCCCGGCGGGGCCGGGGGCAGGCTGCTCCTCGTCGCGCCGAACATCGTGCACGTCGAGCGCGAGCTGGGTGTGGACCCGCACGACTTCCGGCTCTGGGTCAGCCTGCACGAGGAGACGCACCGCACCCAGTTCACCGCGGTGCCCTGGCTGCGCGACCACCTGCGCGGCGAGATCCAGTCCTTCCTCACCGAGACCGAACTCGACCCCTCCACCCTGATCGAGCGGCTGCGGGAGGCGATGCAGTCCGTCACCGGCGGCCGTGCGGACACCGGCACCGGCGCGGAGGAGGGCGCCGCGGACGGCGGAGGCGCCGACGGGACGGGCCAGGCGGCCGCCACGGAGCCACGGAAGGCGTCGGGCGGACGCAGCTTCGTCGACCTGATGCAGAGCCCGGCCCAGCGGGAGATCCTCGACCGCGTCACCGCCGTGATGTCGCTGCTGGAGGGGCACGCCGACTACGTCATGGACGGGGTCGGGCCGCAGGTGGTGCCCTCCGTGACGGAGATCCGGGAGAAGTTCCAGAAGCGCCGGCAGGCGGGGGCGAGCCGCCTCGACCAGGTGCTGCGGAAACTGATCGGCCTGGACGCGAAGCTCCGCCAGTACCGTGACGGCGAGCGGTTCGTGCGGGCGGTGGTGGACGAGGTCGGCATGGACGGCTTCAACCGGGTGTGGACCTCCCCGAACACACTTCCCACCAAGGCGGAGATTGCCGACCCGGCGGCTTGGGTGGCCAGGGTGCACCAGACGGCCGAATGATGAGCCCGAACGACCGGTGAATCACCCTTCCGAGGGACCGTGAGGAGCCGTGGTCGCGTGCGATGCTCGGAGGAGTAGCGCTTCTCTGTCACCATCGTCGCACCCAGCGTGACGAAGGGGTCGCGGGGTCCGGTCGGCAGTGCCGGAGACCGAGGCGGTCCGGGGCCCGGGCCCCGGCAGCCGCCAGGTGTTCTGGTGCCACCACCGTGCCCGAGCTGTTCTCTCCCCGTTAGACACCGAGCTCCATACGACCGAACCGGCCGACGGCCAGCCGTCCGACCGGTCGCTCCCGAGGAAGTGAAACGGACATGGGTCCTCATCCCGCGGTCGCCGCGATACGCCTGGCGGTTCGCCGCGTTCTCCACGACGTGCTCGAAGAAGCGCTGCACGAAGCCCCCCGCCGGTCCGCCGGCCGCGGCCCCGTCGGCGGTGACCGCCCCCTGGTACTGGTCGCCTGCTCGGGCGGCGCCGACTCGATGGCACTGGCCTCTGCCCTCGCCTTCGAGGGCCGCCGACTCCACGTCCGCTGCGGCGGGGTCACGGTCGACCACGGCCTCCAGCCCGGTTCCGAGCTGCGCGCCGCCGAGGTGGTCGGGCGGCTCGGCGAGCTCGGTCTCGCCCCGGCCGAGGCGGTCGCGGTGGTGATCGGCCGGGACGGCGGCCCGGAGGCCGCCGCCCGCGACGCCCGCTACGCCGCCCTCGACGAGGCGGCCGAGCGGCTCGGCGCCGCCGCCGTCCTGCTCGGCCACACCCGTGACGACCAGGCCGAGACGGTGCTGCTCGGGCTCGCGCGCGGCTCCGGCACCCGGTCGCTGTCCGGCATGGCCGCGGTGTCCGGCTCACCCGCCGGCCGGCCGGACGCGGGCCGCCGGTACCGCAGGCCCTTTCTGGGCGTGGACCGCCAGACCACCCGCAAGGCGTGCATGGTGCAGTCCCTGCCGGTGTGGGACGACCCGCACAACACCGACCCCGCCTTCACCCGCTCCCGGGTCCGGCACGAGGCGATGCCCACCCTGGAGAAGGCCTTGGGCAAGGGTGTGACGGAGGCCCTGGCGCGCACCGCCCAGCTCTCCCGGGACGACGCCGACGCCCTCGACGCCTGGGCGGCGGAGGCGGAGCGCGCCGTCCGGATACCGGAGCCCTCGTCCGAGGACGCGCCCCCCGTTCCCGGCCCGGCACCCTCCGCTCCCGTGCCCGCGGGCTCCGCCCCCGCTTCGGGCTTCGCCCCCGCTCCGGGGCCCGCGTCCGGGGCGGACGTCTCCCCGTCGGGCTCGCGGCCGCTGCCCGGCGGCAGTCGCGTGCCCGGGGCGGCCCGGCTCGACGTCGTCCGGCTCCACGCGTTGCCGTCCGCCGTGCGCCGGCGGGTACTCCGCCGCGCGGCGATCGCCGCGGGCTCACCCGCCGGCTCGCTGTTCGCCCGCCACATCGAGGAGACGGACCGGTTGGTCACCGGTTGGCGCGGCCAGCGGGCGATCAATCTGCCCGGGCGCGTCGAAGCCCGTCGGCAGGGTGGCACACTGGTCATTCGGCAGAGCGACGACTGAGCGCGCATCCGAGCGACGAGCGAGAGCAGCAGGGTGGACGACAAGGACATGGGTGCCGACCTGGAGTCGGTCCTCATCACCAAGGAAGAGATCGACGCGAAGCTGGCCGAGCTGGCCGCGCAGATCGACGCGGAGTACGCGGGCAGGGACCTGCTCATCGTGGGAGTCCTCAAGGGCGCCGTGATGGTGATGGCGGACCTTGCGCGGGCCCTGGCCTCGCCGGTCACGATGGACTGGATGGCGGTGTCCTCCTACGGCGCCGGCACCCAGTCCTCCGGGGTGGTGAGGATCCTCAAGGACCTGGACACCGACATCAAGGGCCGGGACGTCCTCATCGTCGAGGACATCATCGACTCCGGGCTGACGCTCTCCTGGCTGCTGTCGAACCTGGGATCCCGGGAGCCGGCCTCGCTGAACGTCTGTACGCTGCTGCGCAAGCCCGAGGCGGCCAAGGTGGCGATCGACGTCAAGTGGGTCGGCTTCGACATCCCGAGCGAGTTCGTCGTCGGCTACGGCCTGGACTACGCGGAGAAGTACCGCAACCTGCCGTTCGTCGGCACGCTGGCGCCGCACGTCTACGGCGGCTGAGGCACGGGTGGCCGGCCGGGCGACGGGTCGAACACGGCGGGAACACTCGGAGGTCCCCCTCCGTTGGAGCAGGGGAACCAACCGTGTTGACCGCGCCCGTCGGCGACGGGCGACAATGCTGGGGTACCGTCCGAAGGTCGGTCTTTTCAACTCACTATGGCAGGAGGGACGGGGCGTCACTGCCTCGTGTGGATGGACGTGAAGCGATACTTCCGTGGGCCGGTCATGTGGATCGTGCTGGCCGTCCTCGCCGTGGTCGTGTTGATGCAGGTCGTCGGGTCATCCGAGGGCTACAAGACGGTCGACACCGGCGAGGTCGTTCAGGCGATCAACGAAAACCAGATCACATCGGCGAAACTGACCACCGGCGACGAGCAGACCATCGAGGTCGAGCTCAAGGACGGCGTCAAGATCGACGACAGTGACCAGATCAAGGCGAGCTACATCGGCGACCAGGGCGTCGACATCGCCAATTCGCTGCAGACGAAGTACCAGGACAACCAACTCAGGGACGGCTACACCGTCTCGCCGCAGGAGCAGAATCCGTTCGTCGGCTTCCTCTTCTCCTTCCTTCCCTTCCTGCTGATCATCGTGATCTTCCTGTTCCTGATGAACCAGATGCAGGGTGGCGGCAGCCGGGTCATGAACTTCGGCAAGTCCAAGGCGAAGCTGATCACCAAGGACACCCCGAAGACGACCTTCTCCGACGTGGCGGGTTCCGACGAGGCCGTCGAGGAGCTCCACGAGATCAAGGAGTTCCTCCAGGAGCCGGCGAAGTTCCAGGCCGTCGGGGCCAAGATCCCCAAGGGTGTGCTGCTCTACGGCCCGCCCGGCACCGGCAAGACCCTGCTGGCCCGTGCCGTCGCGGGTGAGGCCGGGGTGCCGTTCTACTCCATCTCCGGGTCCGACTTCGTCGAGATGTTCGTCGGTGTCGGCGCCAGCCGGGTCCGCGACCTCTTCGAGCAGGCCAAGGCCAACGCCCCCGCGATCGTGTTCGTCGACGAGATCGACGCCGTCGGCCGGCACCGCGGCGCCGGTATGGGCGGCGGGCACGACGAGCGCGAGCAGACCCTGAACCAGCTCCTCGTCGAGATGGACGGCTTCGACGTCAAGGGCGGCGTGATCCTGATCGCCGCCACCAACCGTCCGGACATCCTCGACCCGGCGCTGCTGCGTCCCGGCCGGTTCGACCGGCAGATCGCGGTGGACCGCCCGGACATGAACGGCCGCCTGGAGATCCTCAAGGTCCACCAGAAGGGGAAGCCGGTCGCCCCGGACGTCGACCTCTCCGCGGTCTCCCGGCGGACCCCCGGGTTCACCGGCGCCGACCTCAACAACGTGCTCAACGAGGCCGCACTGCTCGCCGCCAGGTCCAACGCCAAGCTGATCGACAACTCCTTCCTGGACGAGGCGATCGACCGCGTGGTGGCCGGTCCGCAGAAGCGGACCAGGATCATGAGCGACAAGGAGAAGAAGATCACCGCGTACCACGAGGGCGGACACGCCCTGGTGGCCGCGGCCTCCCCGAACTCCGACCCTGTGCACAAGATCACCATCCTGTCCCGGGGCCGGGCGCTCGGCTACACCATGGTGCTGCCGGAGGAGGACAAGTACTCCACGACGCGCAACGAGATGCTGGATCAGCTCGCGTACATGCTGGGCGGCCGTGCGGCCGAGGAGCTCGTCTTCCACGACCCCACCACCGGTGCCGCCAACGACATCGAGAAGGCGACCGCCACCGCCCGCGCGATGGTCACCCAGTACGGCATGACCGAGCGGCTGGGAGCGATCAAGTTCGGCTCCGACCAGTCCGAGCCCTTCCTGGGCAAGGAGATGTCGCACAGCCGTGACTACTCCGAGGAGGTCGCCGGGCTGGTCGACGAGGAGGTCAAGAAGCTCGTCGAGACGGCGCACAACGAGGCATGGGAGATCCTGGTCGAGAACCGGGACGTCCTGGACAACCTCGTCCTGGCGCTGCTGGAGAAGGAGACCCTCGGCAAGGAGGAGATCGCGGACGTCTTCCGGTCCATCGTCAAACGTCCGGCACGTCCGGCCTGGACGGGTTCCACCCGCCGCACCCCCTCCACCCGCCCGCCGGTCGCCACTCCCAAGGAGCTGACGCTCAGCAACGGCACCCCCAGTCTGGAGAAGGGCCGGGAGATCGGTCCGAGGGACTCCTCGGTCGCTGATTCGCTCGCCGAGTCCGTGGCCGAGCCGGAGGCCCGCCCGGAGAACTGAGTCCGGACCAGGTCCGCGGGGCAGTGGGGCTCCCTCACACCCGCACCGGAATGTCGACCGCGCCCCGCAGGATTGACGTATCCAGGGGCGCGGTCTTTTCCGTCCATACGTACGAGGAGCGAGGCAGCCGATGACCGATCCGATGACGTGGGACGGCGAGGGCCGGGTCGGCGACTTCGACGAGAAGCGGGCGGAGGACGCGATCCGCGAGCTGCTGCTCGCGGTCGGTGAGGACCCGGACCGCGAGGGTCTGCGGGAGACCCCGGCCCGGGTGGCCAGGGCTTACCGCGAGATATTCGCCGGGCTGTGGCAGCAGCCCGAAGACGTGCTCACCACCACCTTCGACCTCGGCCATGACGAGATGGTGCTGGTGAAGGACATCGAGGTGATGAGCAGCTGCGAGCACCACCTGGTCCCGTTCGTCGGCCAGGCGCACATCGGCTACATCCCGTCCGCCAGCGGGAAGATCACCGGGCTGTCCAAGCTGGCCCGGCTGGTGGACGTCTACGCTCGCCGCCCCCAGGTGCAGGAGCGGCTCACCACCCAGATCGCGGACTCGATGATGCGGATCCTCGAACCGCGCGGCGTGATCGTGGTGATCGAGTGCGAGCACATGTGCATGACGATGCGCGGCGTGCGCAAGCCGGGGGCCAAGACGCTCACCTCCGCCGTGCGGGGCCAGTTGCGCGACGCCGCCACCCGCTCCGAGGCGATGAGCCTGATCATGGCACGCTGAGCCCGCCTGGCCCCGCCGTCCCGCTGCCGCCCCTCCTGCCGGTGCCGGGCCCGCTGGAGGAGGCGGGGCAGCCCGTACGCTGGGAGCCATGTGTGCGATGCGTGCGGTCCCTCCTGCCGTGCCCGGGCTGCCGGTCCTGGACCGGTGCGCGGTGATGGGCGTGGTGAACGTCACGCCCGACTCCTTCTCCGACGGCGGGCGCTGGTTCGACACCGGCGCGGCGGTCAAACGCGGGCTTGACCTGGCCACCGCCGGGGCCGACCTGGTCGACGTCGGTGGCGAGTCCACCCGCCCCGGCGCCACCCGGGTGGACGAGGAGGAGGAGCTGCGCCGGGTGCTCCCGGTGGTGCGCGGTCTGGCCGGTGAGGGCGTCGTGGTCAGCGTGGACACCATGCGGGCCGCGGTGGCCGAGCAGGCGGTGGCCGCGGGAGCGCGGCTGGTCAACGATGTCAGCGGTGGCCGGGCCGACCCGCGGATGGTCCCGGTGGTGGCCGAGGCCGGGGTGCCGTACGTGGTGATGCACTGGCGCGGGCAGTCCGTGGACATGAACGACCGCGCCGTCTACGCGGACGTGGTCGGCGAGGTGCTGACGGAGCTGCGGGGGGCCGTCGAACAGGCGGTGGCCGGTGGCGTCGCGGCCGACCGGATCGTCGTCGATCCGGGACTGGGCTTCGCGAAGAACGCCGAGCACGACCTGGCCCTGGTGGCCTCTCTGGGACGCTTCGGCGCCGAGTTGCGGCGTCCGATGCTGGTCGCCGCCTCGCGCAAGCGCTTCCTTGGCCGCGTGCTGGTCGACGACGCCTCGGAGCCGCCGCCGGCGAGGGAGCGGGACGCGGCGACGGCCGCGGTCTCCGCGCTGGCCGCGCAGGCGGGTGCCTGGGCCGTCCGGGTGCACGAGGTACGGGCCAGCGCGGACGCCGTCCGGGTGGTACGTGCCGTGCGCCGGGCCGCGGGCGGGGCGGAGGGCCCCGCGGCGGACGCCCCGCCCGGTGGGGGAGCCGCGTGACCCGGGACTCGCCGACCGGCCCCACGACGGGCGGGGCGCCGAGCGGCGCGCGGTACGGGGCCGGGGGCACGGGGTGGTGTCCGCGCCCGGCCCGGGGTACGGGGCGGGGTCCGGGCACGGCTCGTGTCACCGGGCGTTCCGTTGGTCACCCGTTCAGAGCCCGTGGCGGGAATACCGGAGTGGCCAGGGCGGCTGACGGGTAGGGGCCGGCTGGCCGGCTTCGACACCGGGCTGCTCCATGACGGAGACTCTCCCCGGCTCACGGTGCGTGAGGCGGGGATCGCTGCGTCCCGGGGCCGTTCGCCCGGCGGGCGGGGCGCGCGCGTCCCCGCGGACGGGACACGGCGGGCGCCCGGAGCCCGTCCGGCGCCGGGCCGGATTCCAGACACGAAGGAGGGTGATGCGTCATGGACCGAGTCGCGGTGCGGGGCCTGCGGGCGCAGGGGCGTCACGGGGTCTTTCCGCGGGAACGAGAAGAGGGACAACTTTTCGTCGTGGACGTGGACATGGCAGTGGACACCCGGTCGGCGGCGGCCGGTGACGAGCTCGCCCGCACGGTGCACTACGGGGTGGTGGCCGAGGAGGTCGTGGCGGTGGTCGAGGGGGAGCCGGTCGAGCTGATCGAGACCCTCGCCCAGCGGATCGCGGACCGATGCCTGGAACACCACGCGGTGCAGGAGGTCGAGGTGGTCGTCCACAAGCCCCAGGCCCCGATCACCGTGCCTTTTGACGATGTGACCATCACTATCAAGCGGAGCCGACGATGACGCCGAACAGTGACCCGACCGTGCAGCCGGTGCCGGCTTCCGTGGTGCAGCAGGTCGACGCGGCCGACCTGACCCTCAGCAATCCGAAACGCGCTGTGATCTCGCTCGGCAGCAACCTCGGCAACCGGCTGGACACGCTCCAGGGCGCCATCGACGCGCTGGAGGACACCCCCGGCGTCCGCATCAAAGCGGTCTCGCCGGTCTACGAGACGGAGCCGTGGGGGGTGGAGCCGGGCTCGCAGCCCGCCTACTTCAACGCGGTGGTGCTGCTGAAGACCACGCTGCCCCCGGACTCGCTCCTGGAGCGCGGCCAGGCCATCGAGGAGGCCTTCGAGCGGGTGCGGGACGCGCAGTGGGGCCCGCGCACCATCGACGTGGACATCCTCGCCTACCAGGACGTCGTCTCCGAGGACCCGCGGCTCACCCTGCCGCACCCGCGGGCCCACGAGCGCGCCTTCGTCCTGGTGCCCTGGCACGACCTGGACCCGGCAGCCGAGGTGGCCGGCCGCGGCACCGTCGCCGAGCTGCTCGCGGAGGTCGGCCACAAGGGCGTGACCCCCCGCTGGGACCTGGAACTCGCACTGCCCGACTGAGCGTTCCCGGGGTGGGCGCCCGGACGGGTGGCGCCCTCGGGCAGCGATGGCATGCCGGTGGGAGCCGGCCGGTAAGCGGGCGGCGGGCGCGGCAGGCCCCTCCGCCGGACAGCCGTACGGACAGCCGTCCGGGGACGGCGCGGAGTCGAAGGTCAGCGTGGAAGAGACGTGAAACAGATTCGTATCGGCACGCTCGCCGCGGTACTCGCGGTCTCGGGTGTGCTCTCCTGGTCCGGTTCCCGGCTCTGGGACTCGGTCGGCAGCCTGCCGGCCGTTCCGGTGTTCGCCCCCGTCGTGCTGGCGCTGATCGCGTTCGTGCTGCTGGCCACTGCGCTCTCGCTGCGCTCGCGGCTGCGGGCCCAGCGCGAGCGCCGTCCGGGAGCCAAGGGCGTCGAACCGATGATGGCTGCCCGTGCGGTGGTGTTCGGGCAGGCCAGCGCGCTGGTGGCCGCGCTGGCGGCCGGTGTCTACGGCGGGATCGCGGTGTTCCTGCTGACCTCGGGGGCCACCACGGTGCCGGCCCGCGGGGAGCAGGCGCTCTACGCCGGCCTCTCGGTGGCGGCCGCGTTCGCGGTGATCGGGGTGTCGCTCTGGCTGGAGCGGGTCTGCCGGCTCCCGGATGGCCCGGAGGACGGCCAGGGTCCGCGCGGCGCCGCCGCCTGACGGCCCGCGCGGCGCCACCCGCGCGGGCGCGTTCCTGCGACTCCGGCTCCGGGGGTCTGACTCCGGCCCCGGGGTGGCCGGTGTCAGACCCCCGAGACCGTCTCCACGTCGGCCTTCTCGCGCGGTACGCCCTGCTCGTCCGCGTCGATCGAGCGCCGGAGAGCGGCGTGCAGCCGGTCGGGGGTCAGGACGCCCTCGAAGCGGTCGCCGTCCAGCACCGCGATCCAGCCGGCGTCGTGCTGGAGCATCGTGCTGAAGGCGAGCTTGAGCGAGGAGCCCAGTGGCAGCCAGGCGTCCATCCGCCGGGCGTGCGTGCGCACGGTCGTCCCGGTGGCCGAGGGGCCCGCCACGGACTCGGCGGAGACCCATCCGTGCAGGCCGCCGGAGTCGTCCAGTACCACCGCCCAGCGCACGCCCTCGGCGCGCATCCGCTCGGCGGCCCGCTCCGGGCGGTCGTCGAGTCCCACCACCGGCGGCTGCACCAGGTCGCCGCGCTCCATCGTGGTGACGGAGAGCCGCTTCAGCCCGCGGTCGGCGCCGACGAAGTCCGCGACGTACGGGGTCGCCGGGAGGCCCAGGACCTTCGCCGGCGGGTCCAGCTGCTCGATCCGGCCCTCGCCGTACACCGCTATGCGGTCGCCGAGCCGGACGGCCTCCTCGATGTCGTGGGTCACGAACAGCACCGTCTTGCGCACCTCGGCCTGGAGCCGCAGGAACTCGCTCTGCAGGCGTTCGCGCACCACCGGGTCCACCGCCCCGAACGGCTCGTCCATCAGCAGCACCGGCGGGTCGGCGGCGAGTGCCCTCGCCACGCCGACCCGCTGCCGCTGCCCGCCGGAGAGCTGGTCCGGGTAGCGGCTGCCGAAGACCGCCGGGTCCAGGCCGACCAGGTCGAGCAGTTCGGCCGCCCGCTTGCGGGCCCGGGACCGTCCGCCGCCGAGCAGCAGCGGCACCGTCGCGGTGTTGTCCAGCACGGTCTTGTGCGGGAACAGACCCACCTGCTGGATGACGTACCCGATCCGGCGGCGCAGTTGCACCGGGTCCACCTCGGAGACGTCCTCGCCGTCCAGCAGAATCCGCCCCGAGGTCGGTTCGATCAGCCGGTTGACCATCTTCATCGTGGTGGTCTTGCCGCAGCCCGACGGGCCGACCAGGGTGACCAGCTCGCCCTTCGCCACCTCGAAGGACAGCCCGTCGACGGCCGTGGTGCCGTCGGCGTAGCGCTTGGTCACACGCTCGAATCGGATCATGTGTCCCATTCTGTCAGCCGTGCGGGTTAGGGTCGCGGACGTGACTTCGAAAGGTTGTCTCGCCGCCAACCAGTGGATCTGCGGGGAGTACGTGCGCACGCGCGGCCCAGAACTCGCGGACGCGACGGTCCAGCATGTCGGCATCACGGGGGCCTCGGTGCTGCTCGGCCTCCTCCTCGCCTTCCCGCTGGCGCTGGTGGCCCGCCGCTGGGGGATCGCGTCCGGTCCGGTGCTCGGCCTCACCACGGTGCTCTACACCATCCCTTCGCTGGCGATGTTCGCCCTGCTGATGCCGCTCTTCGGTGTCTCCGTCGCGGTGGTGGTCGGAGGGCTGGTGCTGTACTCGCTGACGGTCCTGGTCCGCAACATCCTCGCCGGGCTGGACGCCGTCCCCGCCGACACCAGGGAGGCGGCCCGCGGGATGGGCTACGGGCCCGGGCGGCTGCTCCTCGGCGTCGAACTGCCGCTGGCGCTTCCCGCGCTGATGGCCGGTGTGCGGATCGCCACCGTCTCGGCCGTCTCGCTGACCACGGTCGGCGCCATCGTGGGCTACGGCGGGCTGGGCAACCTCATCTACAGCGGTATGGAGAGCTACTTCAAGGCCGAGGTGCTGACCGCCTCGGTGATCTGCGTCGTGCTGGCAGTCCTCGCCGACCTGCTGCTGCTCGGCGTGCAGCGGGTGCTGACACCGTGGACGCGGACGGCGTCCGGAAAGGCCGGGTGAGCGGCATGGGAGTCCTGGTGGACGCCTGGAGCTGGCTCGGCACCGGAGCCAACTGGTCCGGTGAGGGCGGAGCGGGCGCGCGCTTCGGGGAGCACGTCTTCCTCACCGCCGTCTGCCTGGCGCTGGCCTGCGCCGTCGCGCTGCCGGTCGCGTTGTGGCTCGGCCACCTCGGACGTGGCGGACCGCTGGCGGTGAACCTCTCCAACGTCGGCCGTGCGGTCCCGACCTTCGCCGTCCTGGTTCTGCTGACGCTCAGCCCGCTGGGACGCCACGGCGTCTGGCCGACCGTCGTCGCCCTGGTGCTCTTCGCGATCCCGCCGCTGCTCACCAACGCCTACGTCGGCATGCGCGAGGCCGACCGGGACGTGGTCGAGGCGGCCCGCGGCATGGGGATGTCGGGGTGGCAGCTGCTGCTCCGGGTGGAGCTGCCGCTGGCCTTCCCGCTGATCATGACGGGCGTCCGCTCGGCCGCCGTCCAGGTGGTGGCCACCGCCACACTCGCCGCACTGCCCGGTGGCGGCGGTCTCGGCCGGATCATCACCGCCGGTTTCCACACCTACGACACCCCGCAGGTGGTCGCGGGGGCCGTGCTCGTGGCGGGGCTGGCGCTGCTGGTGGAAGCGGTGCTGGTGCTCGTCCAGCGGTTCCTGGACCCGATGCGGGGCCGCCGGAGGGCGGAGCGGCGCGCCCCGGTGTCCGCGCCCGCGGGGAGCCCGGCGTGAGCCGCGTGGCCGCGGCTCCGCCGCGGGTGGCAGGCGTGCGGACCCCGGCAGGGGGGAAGCAGCCGGAACGACAGCAGGGGCCGCCGCCCGGCGGCCGCCGGAACTCATGCCGAGGAGCAGCAGTGATCACGATCCGCACCACGACCCGCCGCAGACTGGCCGCGACGACCGCCGCCCTGCTGGCGGCAGGGCTCACCGCATGCGGCGGCCAGAGCCTGGAGGACGAGGGCGGGGACACCTCGACGACCGGCGGCGGGGACAAGGGCAGCGTGGTGGTCGGCTCCGCCGGGTTCACTGAGTCCGAGATCATGGCCCAGATGTACGCGACCGTCCTCGCCGACGCCGGCTACGAGACCAGGGTGCAGAAACTCGCCAACCGCGAGTTGTACGAACCCGCCCTGGAGAAGGGCGAGATCGACGTGGTGCCGGAATACGCCGCCACACTCGCGGAATTCCTCAACGCCAAGGCGAACGGCGCCGAGGAGGCCGCGGCGAACCCGGTCGCGTCCAGCGATGTGGACGAGACGGTGGACGCCCTCACCGAACTCGCCGAGCCGCGCGGCCTGACGGTACTGCCCGCCGGTGGGGCGGTGGACCAGAACGCATTCGCGGTCGGCGAGGAATTCGCCGAGGAGAACGGCCTCGCGACGCTCACCGACCTGGGCGAGGCCGATCTCGGCGTCCGGCTCGCCGCCGGCGACGAATGCCCGGAGCGGCCCTTCTGCCAGCCGGGGCTGGAGGAGGTCTACGACATCGAGGTCAGCGCGCTGGACCCCAAGGGCGTCGGCACCGTTCCCGCCAAGCAGTCGGTGAAGGACGGCACCAACGACATGGTGCTCACCACCACCACGGACGCCACCCTGGAGCAGTTCGGACTCGTGCTGCTGGAGGACGACAAGAACCTCCAGAACGCCGACAACGTACTGCCCGTGGTGAACAGCGAGGACGCCGGCGACCAGGAGATCGCGGACGCCCTGGAGCGGGTCACCCGGGCGCTGACGACGGAGGACCTCACGGAGTTGAACCGCAAGGTCGACGCCGACCGGGAGAAGGCCCGTGATGTCGCCGAGGAGTATCTGCGGTCGAAGGATCTGCTGGATTCGTAACGCCACGCGTAACCGGCGGAGAACAGTTTCTTCGGCGACCTCCCGCAATACCCGTCGCACACGGTAGGTTTCGGGCCATGCCACAAGGACGTCACCGCCACGCGCCGCCTTTGCACAGGGTGCTCGCGCCGGCCGCAATCGCCACCGCCGGAATCGTCTGTGCGGGCGGCGCCTGGCTCGCCGGAGCGGGGGAGGGCGGTGGCGCACTCCTCGCGACGCTCCTCGGTACGGGTGCCGGACTGGCGGCGGTGGCCGGTGCCGTTCTGCTGCGGCTGTGGGACCGGGCCGCCGGGCAGCGGGTGGCCGAGGTCAGGGCGGACCGCACGAGTCTGGAGTGGCGGGCGGACGAGCGCCAGGCCGAACTGGAGTCCGATCTGGACGAGTCCCGCGAGCTGCGCGGCACGTTGGAGGACGTGCTGCGCCGCAAGCGGTCCGAGCTGGAGCGCCTGCGCTCCGAGCACGCCGCGCTGCTGCGTCGCTACGCCGGTGCGGAGACCGGCCGGGCGACGGCCCTGGAGGGGCGGCGCCAGCTCGCGATAGCCGCGGGCGGCTCCGCGAAGGAGCTGACGACCGGAGCCGCCGACCATCGCCGGGCGTCCGGCGCCCCCACTCCGCTCACCTACCTCCAGGCCAACGAGGCGCTGCGGCACCTCTCCCGCCACCGCGAGCGGCAGCTGGAGGCGAGCCGGGCGGCGGAGCGGCAGGTGCGCCAGGAGGCGGCGGAAGCGGAGGGGGAGAACTTCGACTTCTTCGGCGGCCACCCCGAGGGGCGGGACGACGCGGCCGGCCCCGGCCTGCTGGCGTCCCGCGCCCCGTCGGCGGGCAGCCGGGCGGCGGAGCCGCAGCCGTCCCGTGCGGTCCGACCGGCCGCCGCCTCCGGCAGCCCGACGCCCGCCGGTCCGCCGTCCGGAACTCCGGGGCCCGCGGCGCAGGCGCCCGGCGGCCCGACCGTCGGGGACGACGCGGCCGGGGTCCGACCGTCACCGCAGGCCCCCGCGCCCCGGGCCGCTGAGGCGCCCCGGCCGCCGGTGCGGCGCGGCCCACGGGCGGCGGGCAAGGTCATCGACCTCGCGGAGCAGGCCGAGGTCCCCGAGGGCGGGAACGAGGCGCCGTCCGCGGAGCGCGCCCCGGGCGGCGGCCGGACCGGCGGCGGGCGCAGGTCCGCCACCCGGCCGTCCGAGAAGGGCACCGCCGCGCACCGGCACCGCCGGACTCCCTGAGCCGCGGCCGCACGAGGGCGCTCGCCCTGCCCGGCTCCCGGGTCCGGGCGCGAGCCGGTGGGCGTTCCGGCAGCTCACTTGTCGATGTCGCCGACCACGAAGAAGAACGAGCCCAGGATGGCCACCATGTCGGCCACCAGGGTGCCCGGGAGCAGCTCGGTGAGGGCCTGGATGTTGCTGAAGGACGCCGAGCGCAGCTTCAGCCGGTGCGGTGTCTTCTCGCCCCGGGAGACCAGGTAGTAGCCGTTCAGCCCGAGCGGGTTCTCCGTCCAGGCGTAGGTGGCCCCCTCCGGCGCCTTGAGGACCTTCGGCAGCCGCTGGTTCACGGGCCCCGGCGGCAGTTCGGCCAGGCGCTCCAGGCAGGCGTCCGCGAGGTCGAGGGCGTTGCGCGCCTGGTCGAGCAGCACCTCGAAGCGGGCCAGGCAGTCGCCCTCGGTCCTGGACGCCACCCGCAGGGTGTCCTGGAGCTCCGGGTAGGCCAGGTACGGCTCGTCCCGCCGCAGGTCGAAGTCCACACCCGAGGCGCGGGCGATCGGCCCGCTCACGCCGTAGGCGTGCACCGTCCGCGGGTCCAGCGTCCCGACGCCGCGGGTACGGGCGCGGAAGATCTCGTTGCCCAGCACCAGGTCGTCGAAGATGCCCATCCGGCCGCGGACCGCCGCGACGGCCTCGGCCGCCCGGCCCGTCCAGCCCGCGGGGAGGTCCTCCTTGAGGCCGCCGACCCGGTTGAACATGTAGTGCATCCGGCCGCCGGAGACCTCCTCCAGGGCGTACTGGAGCTTCTCCCGCTCAGTGAAGGCGTGGAACATCGGCGTGATGCCGCCCAGCTCCAGCGGGTACGAGCCGAGGAACATCAGGTGGTTCAGCACCCGGTTCAGCTCGGCCAGCAGGGTGCGCAGCCACACCGCCCGTTCCGGCACCTCCATGCCGAGCATCCGCTCGACGGCGAGGACGACGCCGAGTTCGTTGGAGAACGCGGAAAGCCAGTCGTGCCGGTTCGCCAGTACGATGATCTGGCGGTAGTCGCGCGCCTCGAACAGCTTCTCCGCGCCGCGGTGCATGTAGCCGACGATCGGCTCGGCGGAACTGATCCGCTCGCCGTCGAGTACGAGGCGCAGCCGCAGCACACCGTGCGTGGAGGGATGCTGCGGGCCGATGTTCAGCACCATGTCCGTGCTCTCGGCCGCGCCCCCGATACCGACAGTCGTCTCCGTCATGCCCCCAGTCTGGCAGCAGCCTCCGCCGCGTACGGCCGGTACCACCGGGTCGTCCGGCGGAACCGGTTCCTCGCCACCGGGCTCCGGGCGGGCCGGTCCGCATACGCTGTAGGCATGGAGCTGCCGAAGGTCGACGAAGTACCGGACAACCGGGTGGAATCCGAGGAGTGGCGCGGTGTGGAGCGCGCCCTGCTGCGGATGCGCCGGGCGGTGCTGCTGGGCACCGTGCTGGTGCTCGTCGGCGCCGGTACGGCGCTGCCGGCCTGGCTGGCCGGCCCGGTGTGGGTGCTGCCGGGTCTGGCCTGCCTGGTGCCGGCCGGGTGGGGATGGTACGCGCTGGGCCGCAACTGGCGGTCCTGGCGGTACTCCGAGCGGGCCGACGACCTGCTGATCAGCCGCGGGGTGCTGTGGCGGGAACTGACGGTGGTGCCGTACGGGCGGATGCAGTTGGTCGAGGTCACCTCGGGCCCGCTGGAGCGCCGGTATGGGCTGGCCCGGCTGCAGCTGCACACCGCGGCGGCGGCAACCGACGCGGCGATCCCCGGGCTGGTGCCGGAAGAGGCCGAGCGGCTGCGGGACCGGCTCACCGAACTGGGCGAAGCCAGGTCGGCGGGCCTGTGAACGCCGCGCCGCAGCAGCCCGGAGACGAGTCGCCCCGCCCGGAGGGGGAACGCCCGGCTCCCCCCGCGCGGGAGCCCGCGTCCGCCGAGCCGCGCACGGAGCCCGCGTCCGCGCCGGAGCCTTCGGGGAAATCGCCCGCAGCCGCCGCGGAGGCGGGTCCGGAGCCCGCCGCGGAGGCGCCCCAACCGACCGCGGAGGCGCCCGGCCCCGGGGAGCTGCGCCCGGGCGGCGCCGTGGCCCCGGGGGAGGGGAAGCGGCTGCACCCGATCACCCCCTGGCGCCGGGCCTGGGCGCCGATCGCCGGGCTCGCCGTCTTCGCGATGCAGGACTTCCAGCGCACCCGCGAGTGGTTGACCCAGCTCACCCTCGGCTGGCTGCTGGTGGCGTTCGCGGTGGTGCTTCCCGTGGCCGCCCTCTACGGCTTCCTGTCCTGGTGGGTGACGAGCTACCAGGTCACCGACACCGAGCTGCGCATCCGCACCGGGCTGCTGTTCCGCCGGGTCGCGCACATCCGGCTGGACCGGATCCAGGCCATCGACGTCACCCGACCGATGCTCGCCCGGGTGGCCGGGGTCGCCAAGCTCAAGCTCGACGTGGTCGGCACCAACGACAAGGACGAACTGGCCTTCCTCGGCGAGGCGGACGCGGTGGCGCTGCGCGCCGAACTGCTCGCCCGTGCCGCGGGCATCGCACCGGACGCCGCGCCCGAGGCGGGTGAGGCGCCGGAGCAGGTGATCGCCACGGTCGCTCCCCGGATGCTGCTGGTGGCCCTGCTGCTCCAGGGCAGCGGCTGGGGGCTGCTGGCGGCGGTCGTGGTGCTCCCCTCGGTCATCTGGTGGACCACCGGAAGCATCGGGGCCGCCGCGGTGGTCGTACTGCCGATGCTGGGCGGCGTCTGGATGGCCTCGGCGGGGCGCTTCCTGAACGAGTACGACTGGAAGGTCGCCGAGTCCCCGGACGGCGTACGGCTGGACCACGGGCTCCTCGACCGGGAGCACGCCACGGTGCCGCCCGGCCGAATCCAGGCCGTACGGATCCTGGAGCCCCGGCTGTGGCGAGGTCGCGGCTGGGTCCGGGTGGAGCTCGACGTGGCCGGTGGCGGCGACGGGAGCAACGTCCTGCTGCCGGTCGCCGAGCGCCGGGTCGCGGCCGACGTCCTGGCCCGGGTGCTTCCCGGGGTCGACCTGGCCGCGTCGGCCGGGGAGACGACCGGAGTGCCCCAGAGGGCCCGCTGGGCGGTGCCCGCCTGGTGGCGCGGGTACCGGTACGGGGTCGCGGGCCAGGTGTTCGTCACCCAGCGCGGACTGATCCGGCGGGAGCTGACGCTCGTACCGCACGCCAAGGTGCAGAGCGTCCGGCTCGCCCAGGGACCCTGGATGCGGCGTCTGGGGCTGGCCGACGTCCATGTGGACCACGGGGCGAACGGCTCGACCGCGGCGAGACTGCGGGACGCCGACGAGGCGCGCAGGCTCGTCGGCGCGCAGGCGGAGCGCTCCCGGACGGGCCGCCGCACGGCCGCTCCGGCGCGGTGGCTCACCCGGCCCGCCGCCGACCGGCCCGACTGATCCGGGCGCTCCGGTACCGCGTCGCGGCGGGTGGGGAGGTTTGCTCCGCTTTAGAGTGCATCCATGAGCGAGGAGCACCGCCCGCACGGGGCGCACGGGAGACGTCCGGGCCTCGCCGCCCGGCTGCGCCGCTTCCGCCGCTCGGAGCTCTTCCCCGCCTGCGTGCTGGTGCTCATCCTGGGCGCCGCGGCCGGGCTGTTCGCCGGCTCGTACACCTACGCGATGGCCGACCCCGCGCCGCACCGGATCCCCACGGCGGTGCTCGGCTCCGCCGATGAACCGCGCTCCGCCCGGTTCGTCGCCGCCATGGAGCGGGAGCTGGACTCCTCGATGGTGCTGGAGCGGTACGACTCCGAGGCGGCCGCCTCGGACGCGGTGGGGGACCAGCAGGTCTTCGCCGTACTGCGGCTGGGCGACGAGGACCCCGTCCGGCTCCAGGTGTCCAGCGCCTCGGGTGCCTCGGTGGCCCAGCTGCTGAGTGAGACCGCGCCGCGGGCCGGCGAGGCGGCGGGGGTGGCGGTCGAGGTCGACGACCTGAAACCCCTGGACCCGGGAGATCCGCGCGGGCTGGCGATCTTCTACATCTCGCTGGCCGCGGTGATCATCGGGTTCGTCGGAGCGATCCAGCTCAGCGTGCACGCGCGGGGCCTGAACCCGCTGGAGCGGATCCTCTTCACCGCCGCCTACGCGCTGTTCGGCGGCCTGGTGATCACCGTCGTGGTGGACGTCCTGCTGGGCGCCGTCGACCTGCCGTTCGCGGCCTCCTGGATGATCCTCGCGCTCACCATGTTCACCGCCGGGATGGTCTTCACCATGTTCAACACCCTCTTCGGGCGCTGGGCGATGCTGCCGACCTGGGGGCTGATGGTCCTGCTGGGGAACCCGTCGTCCGGTGGGGCGGTCTCCTGGCCCCTGCTGCCCTCCCCGTTCGGCGCCATCGGCCGCTGGCTGCCGCCGGGGGGATCGGTGAACGCCCAGCACACCGCCGTCTACTTCCCCGAGCACCAGCACGTCCAGCCGTACCTGGCGCTGGGCGGCTGGGCGCTGGTCTCCTGCACGGTGTTCTGGTTCTGGCGCCACCGGCACCCCGGCGGCCGTCCCAGCGCCCCCGCCCACGCGGGCACCGCCTGACCCGCCCCGCGCCGGGTCGCCCGCGCCTGCCCTGCTCGCGCCCCGCGTCGCGGCCTCGCGTCCGGTCAGGCGCCGGGCAGCGGGTCCGGGATGCCCACGGGCTCCACCAGCCAGGTGTGCGCACCCAGGCCCGCCGGATCGATCAGCTCCGCCTCCTCGCCCGCCCGGCCCAGCGCCCGCAGATACCCCGCGGGGTCGGAGCGCGCTGCGTCCGGCGCCGGTCGGCGCCCGTGCACCCCCAGCGCCCGCAGGGCGCCGCGCTGTGACAGCAGCCGGGCCCCCGGCCCGGCGCAGGCGTCCAGCGCCACATGGGCCGTCAGATCGCACGATCCGTCCGGCACGGGGCGGACGGCGCGTCCGTCGCGGTAGCCGGTGAGCGTGCCGAAGGGCGGCCGGGCCCGACGTACGTGGGCGTAGTCCACTGCGACCGCCAGTCCCGCCGCCACCCCGGCCACAGCCTGCCGCCAGGCGTCGTCCCGGGGGCGGCCGATCTCGGCGCGCACCCCCGGTTCCGGGCGTTCCGGCAGCGGCCACCAGCGGTCGAGCCACCGGGCGTCCGCCCCGGCCACCGGCCCGCCCAGACGTTCGCTGCCGTCCCCGAGGTCGACCAGGACGTAGTGCCGGCGCCCGGAACCGTCGGTCTCGGCCACCTCGCAGGGGACGTTGTCCAGCCACTCGTTCGCGAACAGCAGTCCCCGCACACCGGTGGGCATCCGCGTGCCCCAGCCGATCCGCGGGTCCAGCCCGGACGGGCGAGGGGCGCGCTCCACGGCGTACGGGCGCGCCCGCCGCGCCACCTCGGCGGGCAGCGCGTCCAGCACGTCGGCCAGCAGTTCGCCGCGCCCTGCCCCGACGTCCACGAGGTCCAGCCCGGCGGGCCGGCCGAGAGCGCAGTCGACCCGGCACAGCAGCGCCGCGACGGCGCCCGCGTAGTGCGGGGAGGCGTGCACGGAGGTCCGGAAGTGTGCTGCCGGGGCCTCCCGCACGAAGAAGCCGTCCGGCCCGTAGAGGGCCCGCTCGGCGGCCTCCCGCCACCCCGTCCACCTCTCGCCGGCCTCCTTCCGGCCGTCGGCCGGTTCCTGCTCCGGCCGCCCGCCGCCCGCGCCGTCCATGGTCCGCGCCCCTTCACTCCGGCCGTCGTTCCCGCGGCCCCGCCCACCGGCCCGGGCCCGCCGCTGCCGGGACCGACCGCCACCGCCACGGTAAGGGCTGGGAGTGCCCGGCCTTCACGCCGTCTCCACCTTGCGGACTACGTGGCCCTTCCCCGTATCGATCGTCCGGTTGACCCCTGCACCTCATCCATCTGCCTACGCTGGGTGACGTGAACCGGCTCTACGAGTTTCTCCGCACCCACCCCCTGTGGGTCGACGCCTTCTGGGCGGTCGTCCTGCTGATGCTCTCCGTGGTGCAACTCGTCGGCGAGGCGGTCTACGGCCCTTCCGGAGGGGCGGCGCAGGTGCTCGGCACGGCGCCGGTGGTCCTGGTGATGCCGCTGGTCGTCGTGCTGCGCCGCCGGTATCCGGAGGCCATGCTCATCCTGGCCACCCTGGCGGGGCTGGCCCAGCTCGTCACCGGGCGGCTCGCCGTGGTCCCCGACTTCGCCCTGCTGGTGATCGTCTTCACGGTGGCCACCCGGACGGTGGTCTGGGCGTCCCGGTACGCCCTGGGCGTCGCCTTCCTCGCCCCGGTGCTGGTGGTGCTGCGCTTTCCCGACGCGAACGGGACGGCGGCGGCGATCTTTCTCTACATCTTCCTCACCGTGTGCTTCCTGCTGGCCTGGGTGCTGGGCGACTCGCTGCGGACCCGGCGGGCCTACTACTCCCAACTGGAGGAGCGCGCCGCCCGACTGGAGAAGGAGCGCGAGGCGCAGGCCAAGGTCGCGGTGGCCGCCGAGCGGGCCCGGATCGCCCGCGAGCTGCACGACGTGGTCGCCCACAACGTCTCCGTCATGGTGGTCCAGGCGGACGGTGCCGCCTATGTGATGGACACCGCACCGGACCAGGCGCGACAGGCGCTCCGGACCATCTCCGGCACCGGACGCCAGGCACTCGCCGAGATGCGCCGGCTGCTCGGGGTGCTGCGCTCCGAGGAGGGCGCGACGAGCGGCGAGTACGTCCCGCAGCCCGGAGTGGAGCAGATCGGTGAACTCGTCGAGCAGGTGCGCGGAGCCGGCCTGCCGGTAGAGTTCCGGATCGAGGGCACACCGCGCTCGCTGCCCAGCGGCGTGGAGCTGACGGCCTACCGGATCGTCCAGGAGGCCCTCACCAACACACGCAAGCACGGCGGTCCCGACGTCGGTGCCGCCGTGCGGCTCGCCTACGGCGAGGACCACCTCGCCCTGCTGGCGGAGGACGACGGCCGCGGCGCCGAGCGCGACCTGTACGAGGAGGGCGGCGCCGACGGGCAGGGGCACGGACTGATCGGGATGCGGGAGCGGATCGGCATGATCGGGGGCAGTCTGGACGCCGGACCGCGGCCCGGCGGCGGCTTCCGCGTCTCGGCCCGGCTGCCGCTGCGAGGCACCGGGTGACCGGCCCGGCCGTCCGGGCACCGCGGGGTCCGGCGCCGGTGCCGCTGCGTACCCTGTGACCATGGACGATGCTCAGCCACAGTCTCCGGCCACCGGCATCAGGGTCATGCTCGTCGACGACCAGGCGCTGCTGCGCACCGGTTTCCGGATGGTGCTCGCCGCCCAGCCGGACATGGAGGTCGTCGCGGAGGCGGGTGACGGCGACGAGGCGCTGGGAGCGCTGCGGGCCACCGAGGTGGACGTCGTGTTGATGGACATCCGGATGCCGCTGATGGACGGCGTCGAGGCCACCCGGCGGATCTGCGAGGCGGGTGAGGGCGGCCCCGGGGACCCGAAGGTGCTGATCCTGACCACCTTCGACCTCGACGAGTACGCTTTCGCCGCGCTGAAGGCCGGGGCCAGCGGCTTCATGCTCAAGGACGTGCCGCCCGCCGAACTGCTCGGGGCGATCCGGGCGGTGCACAGCGGGGACGCGGTCGTCGCCCCCTCCACCACGAAGCGGCTGATCGACCAGTTCTCGCCGATGCTGCCCTCCGGGCCTGCCGAACCCGCCGGCACCGAAGTGGCCCGGCTCACCGACCGGGAGCACGAGGTGCTCCTGCTCGTGGCCCAGGGCCTGTCGAACGGTGAGATCGCGGCCCGGCTGGTGCTCTCCGAGGCGACGGTGAAGACCCACGTGGGGCGCATCCTCACCAAGCTGGAGCTGCGCGACCGGGTGCAGGCGGTGGTGCTGGCCTACGAGAGGGGCCTGGTGCGCGCGGGCGGCCTCCGCTGACACCCCGTTCCCGGAGCGGTCCGGTTTCAGGCGCCCCGCGAGCGGTGGCCCTGCGGAGGCGGTCCGGTGCCACGGCCGTCCACCCCAAGGGGGTTCGGCGGAAGGAGGCTCAGCGGACGGCGCCGAGGAACTCCACCACCGCCCGCCGGGCGTCGTCCGCCGTCCAGTTCAGGCCCGGCTCGTCCACCGTGCACTCGGTCCTCGCCAGCCCGCCCGGCCCGGCGTCCTCCCAGCGGCGGAACAGCAGGGTCCCGGTGTCCTTGGCCTGCCGCACCGAGGCACTGTTCAGCGCCTCCGCCCCGTAGGGCAGCCACACCTGGAACTGGTGGGTGTGCGGCACCTCCGGGTGCACCGCGAACCAGGGCACCCCGGCCTCGGCGAAGGCCTCCCGGAACGCCCGCGCCACCGTCCGGGCGTGCGCGACGTACGCGGGCAGCCGGGGAAGCCGCCGATCCAGCCCGGCGAGCGCGCCCAGCGCCGCGGGCCACTGCTGGAAGACCTCTCCGCCGTACCGGTGCCGCCATGCCCTGGCCTCCTCGACCAGGCTCTCCGGACCGGCCAGCGCCGCGCCGGAGAGCCCGCCCAGCGACTTGTAGAACGAGACGTAGACACTGTCCGCCAGCGAGGCGATCCCGGCCGTGCTCCGGCCGAAGTGGGTGGTGCACTCCCACAGCCGGGCGCCGTCGATGTGCACCACGGCCTCCCGCTCCCGGGCAGCCGCGACGGTCTCTTCCAGTTCCTCCCACGAGGGCAGCACGAAGCCGGCGTCCCGCAGCGGCAGCTCCAGCATCAGGGTGCCGAACGGCTCGTCCAGCCCGCGTACGTCGGCCGGGCCGGTCGGCTCCCGGCCCGCTCCGGCGTGCAGGACGTGCAGTCCGGCGACCCGGGTGAGCGCCTCGCGCTCCCACCGCTCGGGGTGCGCCAGCGGGTGGAGCGCCACGGCCGGGTTGCCGGTACGGCCGGCCCAGCAGCGCAGCGCCACCTGCTGGGCCATCGTCCCCGTCGGGAACCAGACGGCGGCGGGCATCCCCAGCAGCTCGGCCGTGCGCTCCTCCACGGCGGCCACCGGGCCGTCGCCGTACACGTCCGTCCAGTCGCCGAGGTCGTAGGCCGCGCCGGCCTCCTCGGCGAGGCGGTCCAGCCGGTCGCCCAGCGGCTGCACGATCCCGGTGGCCAGCCTGCGTTCCGCCTGCTGCCAGGCGGCCAGCCGCCGGGCGCGGGCGTCTCGGGTGCTCTCGTCGCTCATGGCGGCCATCCTGGTGCACCGGCCCCCGCCCGCTCCAGCGGATTCCCGTCCGGCCGCGCTCCGGGAGGTGGGGCACCGGACAGGACGCGAGTCCGCGTAGCATGGCCTGGATCGTCCGGTACCGCATCGCAACGGACTGGAACGGAAGGCTCTCCTTTTTCGTGAACGTTTCCGAGAACGCACCTGCCCCCGGCAGCGCGGAGGACCGCCCTGCCCGGCTGACCGTCGGCGTGGTCGGCGCGGGCCGGGTCGGCCCGGCGCTGGCCGCCGCGCTCCGGCAGGCTGGGCACCGGCCGGTAGCCGCCTCCGGCGTCTCCGACGCGTCCCGCCGCAGGGCCGCCGCGCTGCTGCCGGGGGTACCGCTCGTCGAACCGGCCGAGGTACTGGCGCGCGCCGAACTCGTCCTGCTGAGCGTGCCCGACGACGCGCTTCCCGAGCTGGTCGCCGGACTGGCCGCCACCGGGGCGGTGCGCTCGGGCCAACTGCTCGCGCACACCTCCGGCCGGTACGGCGCCGCCGTGCTCGACCCCGCGCTGCGGGCGGGCGGACTGCCGCTGGCGCTGCACCCGGTGATGACGTTCACCGGCACCGCCGTGGACGTGCCCCGGCTGGCGGGCTGCTCCTTCGGGGTGACGGCGCCGCAGGAGCTCAGGCTCGCCGCCGAGGCGCTGGTCATCGAGATGGGCGGCGAGCCGGAGTGGATCGACGAGGCCGCCCGGCCGCTCTACCACGCCGCTCTCGCGCTCGGCGCCAACCACCTCGTCACCCTCGTCGCCCAGGCCATGGAGCTGCTGCGGACGGCCGGAGTGGCGGCGCCCGACCGGATGCTCGGCCCACTGCTCGGCGCGTCGCTGGACAACGCCCTGCGGTCCGGGGACGCGGCCCTGACCGGGCCGGTGGCCCGGGGCGACGCCGGGACGGTCGCCGCCCACCTCGACGAGCTGCACCGGCACGCCCCCGCCGCCGTCTCCGGCTACGTGGCGATGGCCAGGACGACGGCCGACCGGGCGTTGGACCACGGCCTGCTCAGGGCCGAGCAGGCGGAGGACCTGCTCGGTGTGCTCTCGGACGGAGCGGAGAAGTGAATCACCCCGACACCCCCGCCTTCCCCGAGCGGCCCGGCAGCTCCGCCCCGGCCGCCCCTGCCGGAGAGCCGTCGGCGGGCGGGCCCCTGCTGCTGCACACCGCACGCGCGATGCGGGAGCTGCCCCGCGCCGGACGGCGTGCGGTGGTGATGACGATGGGCGCGCTGCACCGCGGGCACGCCGAACTGATCGCCGCGGCCCGGTCCGCCGTCGGCCCCGGCGGCCAGGTGGTGGTGACCGTCTTCGTCAACCCGCTGCAGTTCGGCGCGGGCGAGGACCTGGACCGCTATCCGCGCACCCTGGACGCCGACCTCGGTGTCGCCGGCCGGGCCGGGGCGGACGTGGTCCTCGCCCCGGCCGCCGAGGAGGTCTACCCGGGCGGCGAGCCGCATGTGCGGATCTCCGCCGGGCCGATGGGCGAGCGGCTGGAGGGCGCCTCCCGGCCCGGCCACTTCGACGGCATGCTCACCGTGGTCGCCAAACTGCTGCACCTCACCGCGCCCGACCTCGCCCTGTACGGCGAGAAGGATGCCCAGCAGCTTGCCCTGATCACCCGGATGGCGGCCGACCTGGACTTCCCCGTCGAGATCCGCGGCGTGCCGACCGTCCGCGAACCCGACGGACTGGCGCTGTCCAGCCGCAACCGCTACCTCGACGCCGCGGACCGGCGGACGGCGCTGACCCTCTCCCGCGCGCTCTTCGCCGCCCGCGAGGCGGTGGCTTCCGGCCCGGACCGGGCCGCCCCGCCGGGTGGTGCCGAGGCGGCGCTGGCCGCCGCCCGGCGGGAGTTGGCCGCGCTCCCGACGTCCGCGCCGCTGGACTACCTGGCACTCGTCGACCCCACGGACTTCACCGCGGTGCGCGAGGACCACCGTGGGGAAGCAGTGCTGGCCCTGGCCGCCCGCGTCGGCACCACCCGCCTGATCGACAACATCCGACTCACCCTTGGGGCCGACCGATGAGCTCCACCCCCGGTATACGCCTGGACGCCCCCGAGCCGAGCTGGGCCGTCGACGCCGGCGTGGTGGTCGTCGGTTCCGGTGTCGCCGGGCTGACGGTGGCGCTGCGCTGCGCCGCGTCCGGTCTGCGCACCGTCATCGTGACCAAGGCGCGGCTCGACGACGGCTCCACCCGCTGGGCGCAGGGCGGCATCGCCGCGGCGCTCGGCGAGGGCGACAGCCCCGACCAGCACCAGGACGACACCCTTGTCGCGGGCGCCGACCTGTGCGACGAGGCCGCGGTGCGGGCGCTGGTGACCGAGGGGCCGGACGCCGTCCGGCGGCTGATCGCCACCGGAGCCGTGTTCGACACCACCGCCGGCTCGGACGAGATCGCGCTGACCCGGGAGGGCGGACACCACCGGCGAAGGATCGCTCACGCGGGCGGCGACGCCACGGGCGCGGAGATCTCCCGCGCCCTGCTGGCCGCGGTCCGTGAGGCGGGGATCGAGACGGTCGACCACGCGCTCGTGCTCGACCTGCTCACCGACGGGTCCGGCCGGACGGCCGGTGTCTCGCTGCACGTCATGGGGGAGGGCCGGCACGACGGCGTGGGGGCGGTCCGGGCGCCCGCCGTGGTGCTGGCCACCGGCGGCATGGGCCAGATCTTCTCCGCCACCACCAACCCCGCGGTCTCCACCGGGGACGGGGTCGCGCTGGCGCTGCGGGCGGGCGCCGAGGTCAGCGACCTGGAGTTCGTCCAGTTCCATCCGACGGTGCTCTACCTCGGCGCGGACGCCGAGGGGCAGCAGCCGCTGATCTCGGAGGCGGTGCGCGGCGAGGGCGCCCGGCTGATCGACGCGGACGGCGTCCGCTTCATGGCCGGGCAGCACGAGCTGGGCGAGCTGGCTCCGCGGGACATCGTGGCCAAGGCGATCATGCGCCGCTGCGAGGAGCGGGGCGCGGACCACATGTACCTCGACGGCCGGCACTTCGGCGCCCGGATGTGGGCCGAGCGCTTCCCGACCATCCTGGCCGCGTGCCGCAGCCACGGGATCGACCCGTTGACAGAGCCGGTACCGGTGGCGCCGGCCGCGCACTACGCCTCCGGAGGCGTCCGCACCGACCTGTCCGGCGCCACCACCGTCCCCGGTCTGTACGCCTGCGGGGAGGTGGCCTGCACCGGGGTGCACGGCGCCAACCGGCTGGCGTCCAACTCGCTGCTGGAGGGACTCGTCTTCGCCGAGCGGATCGCCGCCCGCGTCGCCGCCGAGGCCCCGGCGGCGTCCGGCCCCGGCCCCGGGGCCGGCACGGCCCCCGGGGCCGCCTCCGCTCCCGCCCCCGGGGGCATCGCGCCCGCGGCGTTCGGGCACCGTCCGCGCATGCCGCTGCTGCCGCCCGAGGCACGCGCCGAGGTGCAGCGGATCATGACCCGCGGCGCCGGGGTGCTCCGCTCGGCGGCGAGCCTCGACGCGGCCGCCGAGGGCCTCGCCGCGCTCTCCGGGACGGCGGCACGGTCGCACTCCGGTGCCGGGAAGCCCGCCGAGCCGGGAGTGGAGTCCTGGGAGGCGACCAACCTCCGGCTGGTGGCCGAGGTGCTGGTCGCCGCCGCCGCCCGCCGCGAGGAGACCCGCGGCTGCCACTGGCGGGAGGACCACCCCGAGCGGGACGACGCGCGGTGGCGGCGCCACCTGGTCGTCCGGCTCGTCCCCGGGGGCCCGGACGGGCCGGCCGGCTCGCTCACCATCCGCACCACCGAGGACACCGGCTTCCCGCCGGTCGCACCCGCCGCTGACGAGGAGACACCGTGACGCCCCCCGAGGAACGCGCAGAGAACCCGGTCCGCCCGCCTGACCCGCCCGCCGGGGGGTGCGGCTGCGGCTGCGCCGCCTCCGACGCGGGCGGGGAGCACCCGGGAGCGGGGGCCGAGGGGGACTTCGAGGAGTGCGGCCTCGACCCGGACCTGGCCCGGCTGCTCGCCGACGCCGGTCTGGACCCGCTGCTCGTCGAGGACATCGCGCACCTGGCGATCGAGGAGGACCTCGACCGGGGCGCGGACGTCACGACCGTCGCCACCGTGCCCGAGGACGCGCTGGCGACCGCCGACTTCACCGCCCGCGAGGCCGGCACCGTCGCCGGGCTGCGCATCGCGGAGGCCATCCTCTCGGTGGTCTGCACGGACGAGTTCGAGGTGGAGCGGCACGCCGAGGACGGCGACCGGGTCGCCGCGGGAAGCAGGCTGCTGACGGTGCGGACCCGCACCCGCGACCTGCTCACCGCGGAGCGCAGCGCGCTGAACCTGCTCTGCAGGCTGTCCGGGATCGCGACCGCCACCCGCGCCTGGGCGGACGTGCTGGAGGGCACCGGGAGCCGGGTGCGCGACACCCGCAAGACCACCCCCGGTCTGCGGGCGCTGGAGAAGTACGCGGTCCGCTGCGGCGGCGGGGCGAACCACCGCTTCTCGCTCTCCGACGCGGCCCTGATCAAGGACAACCACGTCATCGCGGCCGGGGGTGTGGCCGCGGCCTTCAAGGCGGTGCGGAGCGCCTTCCCCGAGGTGCCGATCGAGGTGGAGGTGGACCGCCTCGACCAGATCGAGCCGGTGCTCGCCGAGGGCGCCGACCTGATCCTGCTGGACAACTTCAGCCCGGAGCAGACCGCGGAGGCCGTCCGGCTGGTCGAGGGGCGGGCCGCGCTGGAGTCGTCCGGCCGGTTGAGCCTCGCCACCGCGGCGGCCTACGCGGCCACCGGGGTCGACTACCTCGCGGTCGGTGCGCTGACGCACTCCGCACCGATCCTGGACATCGGCCTCGACCTGCGCGAGGACACCGGAACCGGCCGCGGGGTGGTCTGACCGTGCTGCTCACCATCGACGTCGGCAACACCCACACGGTGCTCGGTCTCTTCGACGGCGAGGAGATCGTCGAGCACTGGCGGATCTCCACCGACGCCCGGCGCACCGCGGACGAACTGGCCGTCCTGCTCCAGGGCCTGATGGGGATGCACCCGCTGCTGGGCATGGAGCTCGGCGAGGGCATCGACGGCATCGCGATCTGCTCCACCGTCCCCTCGGTGCTGCACGAGCTGCGCGAGGTGACCCGCCGCTACTACGGCGACATCCCCGCGGTCCTGGTGGAGCCGGGGGTGAGGACCGGCGTGCCGATCCTGATGGACAACCCCAAGGAGGTCGGTGCGGACCGGATCATCAACGCGGTCGCCGCCGTGGAGCTCTACGGCGGTCCGTGCGTCGTGGTGGACTTCGGCACCGCCACCACCTTCGACGCGGTCTCCGCGCGCGGTGAGTACACCGGCGGCGTGATCGCCCCGGGCATCGAGATCTCGGTGGAGGCGCTCGGCGTGCGCGGGGCGCAGCTCCGCAAGATCGAGTTGGCCCGGCCGCGCAGCGTGATCGGCAAGAACACCGTGGAGGCGATGCAGTCCGGCATCCTCTACGGCTTCGCCGGCCAGGTCGACGGGGTCGTCGAGCGGATGGCGAAGGAGCTGGCCGGTCCGGACGGGGACCCGGAGGACGTCACGGTCATCGCCACCGGCGGCCTGGCGCCGATGGTGCTGGGGGAGGCCTCGGTGATCGACGAGCACGAACCGTGGCTCACCCTCATCGGCCTGCGACTGGTCTACGAACGGAACATCTCCCGGAGCTGAGCGGCCGGGCCGACGGCGCCCCGGCCCGCTGGTCCCGCGTCCGGGCGCCGTCATCCCCCGCCGGTGTGACGACCTCGGGCGCGTTGACGCCACTTTCGTCCGATTGGCACTTAAAGTCGCTTCCATGCCCACGCCACACGGTTCCCGAGGCGGCATGGCCTTCAGCGCCGATGAGCTGCGAGTCCTCCGACGCGCCCTCGCCAACGCCCTCCAGCCCGCTTCCATCCCGGATCACGAGATCGGGGAGTGCCTCCGCCTGACGAAGGCGGTGGACGAGGTGACCGATGAGCTGCGGCGGCACCGCGCCTTCCTGGACGCCGAGCTGATCCGCTACCGACGAGCCCTGCCCGGGTCGGCGGACGGCTACCTCTCCCGGCTCCAGGAGGCGCTCACCGCCGGCTGCCGGCCGACCATCGAGGATCTGCTGGCGCTGCGCGAACTGTGTGTGGCGAGCACCGGGGCACGGGAGTCCGCCCGGCGCACCGCCCTGCTGGTCCGGGCTGCCCTGCCGGTCGCCCGGGCCCCGCTCGTCGTCCTCCCGCCCGCCTCCGGCGGGAGCGCCGACGGCGGGCGGGAGGACGACGGCGAGGAGCCCGGGCGCCGGGAGCCCGCGAGTCCGGGGCCGGGACGTGCGGACCCGCCGCGCGGACCGTCGCCCGCGCCGTCCCGTCCCGTGCCCACCCCGGGGGAGGTGTTCCCGCCGCGGCGGCGCACGCCGCCGGACCGCGGCACCGACCGCCCGGACGACGGCGCCGGCGTGCCGACCGCGCCGTCCCGGCTGCGGTTGGTGCCGCCGGCGGGGGCGCCCCTCGGGGGCGCCCCCGCTGAGAAAGGGCGCCGGTCCTGGGTCGCGGGCTGAGGCCCTCCGCCGGGGCGCTGTGCGCCCGTCCTGCCGCCGCCGGGCCCGGACGCTGCCACCCGGGCCCGGCGGCGGCATCCGGGGCGGCCTGTCCTACGCTGGAGTCCCGTACCCGAGGAGCCCGTCGCATGGACTATCTCGCCGCACTCACCCCGTCCGCGGTGATGGCCGTGGCCTTCACCGCGCTCATCGTCACCATCGTGAAGAGCCAGGGCGGACCCAACAAGGCCAAGGAGGACGCCGCGGTCGACGCCGCGCTGGCCCGTCGGGAGGCCGCCGCGTCCGGTGCCGAGACCGCCGAGGGCGACTCCCGTGCCTGACCCCGCGTCCCCGGCCTGACCTCGCCCGGGGGTGCGCTGCGCCCCGAGGGAGGCCCCGAGCAGACGGTATTGCCCGGCAACTCTCGTGTCGCGTGCCCTTTTGTCTGCCTCGTGAATTGGCGCGGGCGGACCGGAACGATCCGGGTCGCGCCGCAGCCGTGTCAATCGCGACATCTCCCTCTATTGTTCGTGTTGTGCCGCGACGATTGGGAGAGCTCGAAGACGCCGTCATGACCCGGGTATGGCGGGGGAACCGACCGGTGACGGTCCGGGAAGTCCTGGAGGATCTGCGGGAAGAACGCCAGATCGCCTACACCACGGTCATGACCGTATTGGACAACCTCCACCAGAAGGGCTGGGTCCGGCGGGAGCATCAGGGGCGGGCCTATCGATATGAGGCCGTCTCGACGCGGGCGGCCTACGCGGCGGCGCTGATGAACGAAGCGTGGTCGGCCAGTGACAACCCGGCAGCGGCGCTCGTGGCCTTCTTCGGGATGATGTCCCCCGAACAGGAGGCGGACCTGCGGGACGCCCTGCGGGTGGTGCAACTCAATGGCGTGCGGGTCACCGGTCCGGGAGAGCGATAGCGTGCGAGCATGCCAGAAGCGAGAAGTCACAATACGCTCACCGTTCGCCGCGCCAGGACGGGTGATGTACCGGCGATCCGCCGCATCGTCGACTTCTACTCGGTCGACGAGATCCTGCTCGACAAAGCCACGGTGACGCTTTACGAGGACATCCAGGAGTTCTGGGTGGCGGAGCGGGACGACGACGGCGAGGTCGTCGGCTGCGGCGCGCTGCACGTGATGTGGGAGGACCTCGCGGAAGTGCGCACGCTCGCGGTGGACCCGGCCCTCAAGGGGGACGGAGTGGGGCACCAGGTGCTGGCGAAGCTGCTCCAGACAGCCCGGTGGCTGGGGGTCCGGCGCATATTCTGCCTGACCTTCGAGGTCGGCTTCTTTGCCAAGCACGGGTTCGTCGAGATCGGGGAGACGCCGGTCGACGGCGACGTCTACAGCGAGCTGCTCAGGTCCTATGACGAGGGTGTGGCGGAGTTCCTGGGACTCGAACGGGTGAAGCCCAACACCCTGGGCAACAGTCGGATGCTGCTGGCACTTTGACCGCGCGCATTGGGTATCGCGGGAGCTCCGCGACGCGTGCGCTATGTCCGAAAGGTCCCGCCCCGATCCGTTCGCGCCGTCCGGCAAACATCCCGGAGGGTTTGTGTTTTCCCGGGAAAAGCGGTTTGCTGTCGTCGTCAATATCAGTAATCGGTTATCGCGGCCCGGTCACGGAACGGGGCGGCGGCAGTGAATGGGAGTAGCCGGTGGCACAGAAGGTTCAGGTCCTTCTTGTAGACGACCTCGAAGGCGGCGAAGCCGACGAGACGGTCACGTTCGCGCTGGACGGCAAGTCCTACGAGATCGACCTCACTACTGCCAATGCGGAGAAGCTGCGCAATGCGCTGGCCGGCTTCGTGAAGGCTGGCCGGCGCACCGGCCGGACCTCGGGCGGGCGCGGGAAGGCCAAGGGCGGCTCCTCGGCGGCGAGCAGTCAGGACACCGCCAAGATTCGCGCCTGGGCCAAGGACCAGGGTTACGACGTCAACGACCGCGGCCGGGTCCCGGCCGGCATTCGCGAGGCGTACGAGAAGGAAAACGGCTGATTGGTCGTGGTGCCGGCATTCCGCCGCACCCGTGCCCGGTGGCACTCGGTCGCCGCCGCGCTCACCAGTCGCACGAGGTTCACCTCGTCCTCCGGTTCGGGGGACCGCGCGAGGAATGCGGTCCCCCGGGAGCCGGACCCCGCGCCGTACGGGCCCGCCGCGCACCCCCCGCGCCGTGGGCCCTTCCCGGCGGTCAATTCCAGTGCGACGCCGTCCCATTCGAGCCATTCGAGTAGCGCCGGGAGCTCCTCCGCGCTGCCCGCCGGCACGGTGAAGCGGAGACAGCCTGCCGCCCGGTCGAACTCCACCGGTCCGTGCGCGAGGCCGCGGCCCAGCAGGGCGAACCCGGCGTCCACCGGGAGTTGCAGGTAGTCGTGCCCGGGTGTTCCCTCCCCGGGCGCCCCGCTGTCGCCGCCCTCGCACCGCCCCGCGGGACGGTCGTTCTCCGGGGCCGGACGGGGGTGTGGGACGAAGGCGCTCATGCCGGGAGCAACTGCTCAGCGGCTCCGTGGTCACGCGGGTGGTGACCGTGCGCACCTGTGCGGGCACGGGTGGTGCAGGGAACGTTTCGCCGCGACCGGCGAGTGGTCTGGACCCGTGACTGCCGGGGAGAGGAAACTGGAGGACCGCCCGACCCGCAGGTGGGCGGAGGGCGCGCGGTGCCCGCGTGCGCTCCCGCTCCGGCGGACGTGTTCGCCGAGAGCGGATGTCCTCCGTGTGTCCGGCATGGAGTGGTCGGATCGACGGGTAGGAAACGACTGATGAAACGGGGGTGCACCAGGGCGATGGGGCCTTGGACGGACGTGACGGCAGGCGGGCGTTCGCCATCGGCGTACCGGATCCGGGTGGATACGGCTGGCCTGCGGGAACATCGTCTCGCACCATCGGGTTGGAACGGTTGGCGGCCGTTCGGGGCAGGAGCCGAAGAGCGGGTGTCGCCAGTAGGAATGAGCGGTCCCCCGTTGCGGGACTAAGCTGCGGAAGGACAGGGAGGGGAACTACCCCTAACTGACTGACCGCTCTGAGGAGCGATTAACGATGTTCGAGAGGTTCACCGACCGCGCGCGGCGGGTTGTCGTCCTGGCTCAGGAAGAGGCCCGGATGCTCAACCACAACTACATCGGCACTGAACACATCCTCCTGGGCCTGATCCACGAGGGTGAGGGTGTCGCCGCTAAGGCACTGGAGAGCCTCGGGATTTCGCTCGAGGCGGTCCGCCAGCAGGTGGAGGAGATCATCGGCCAGGGCCAGCAGGCCCCGTCCGGGCACATCCCCTTCACTCCCCGTGCCAAGAAGGTGCTGGAGCTCTCGCTCCGCGAGGCCCTCCAGCTCGGCCACAACTACATCGGCACCGAGCACATCCTGCTCGGCCTGATCCGCGAGGGCGAAGGCGTCGCGGCCCAGGTCCTGGTGAAGCTGGGCGCCGACCTGAACAGGGTGCGGCAGCAGGTCATCCAGCTGCTGTCCGGCTACTCCGGTGGCAAGGAGACGGCTGCGGCCGGCGGCCCCGCCGAGGGCACGCCGTCCACCTCGCTCGTGCTGGACCAGTTCGGCCGCAACCTCACGCAGGCGGCCCGGGAGTCCAAGCTCGACCCGGTCATCGGGCGCGAGAAGGAGATCGAGCGGGTCATGCAGGTGCTGTCCCGCCGCACCAAGAACAACCCGGTGCTCATCGGCGAACCGGGCGTCGGCAAGACGGCCGTCGTCGAGGGCCTGGCCCAGGCGATCGTCAAGGGCGAGGTGCCGGAGACCCTCAAGGACAAGCACCTCTACACCCTGGACCTCGGTGCGCTGGTCGCCGGTTCGCGGTACCGCGGTGACTTCGAGGAGCGCCTGAAGAAGGTGCTCAAGGAGATCCGCACCCGCGGCGACATCATCCTGTTCATCGACGAGCTGCACACCCTGGTGGGTGCGGGCGCGGCCGAGGGTGCGATCGACGCCGCCAGCATCCTCAAGCCGATGCTGGCCCGCGGCGAGCTCCAGACCATCGGTGCCACGACGCTCGACGAGTACCGCAAGCACCTGGAGAAGGACGCGGCGCTGGAGCGCCGTTTCCAGCCCATCCAGGTCGCGGAGCCGTCGCTGCCGCACACCATCGAGATCCTCAAGGGCCTCCGGGACCGCTACGAGGCCCACCACCGGGTTTCCATCACGGACTCCGCCCTCGTGGGCGCGGCGACCCTGGCGGACCGGTACATCTCCGACCGCTTCCTGCCGGACAAGGCGATCGACCTGATCGACGAGGCCGGCTCCCGGATGCGCATTCGCCGGATGACCGCACCGCCGGACCTGCGCGAGTTCGACGAGAAGATCGCGAACGTGCGCCGGGAGAAGGAGTCCGCGATCGACGCGCAGGACTTCGAGAAGGCCGCCTCCCTGCGGGATGACGAGAAGACCCTGCTCACGCAGAAGGCCAAGCGGGAGAAGGAGTGGAAGGCCGGCGACATGGACGTCGTGGCCGAGGTCGACGAGGAGCTGATCGCCGAGGTCCTCGCTGCGTCCACCGGTATCCCGGTCTTCAAGCTGACGGAGGAGGAGTCCTCCCGGCTGCTGCGGATGGAGGATGAGCTGCACAAGCGCGTCATCGGCCAGCAGGACGCCATCAAGGCGCTCTCGCAGGCGATCCGCCGCACCAGGGCGGGCCTGAAGGACCCGAAGCGCCCCGGTGGCTCGTTCATCTTCGCCGGTCCGTCCGGCGTCGGTAAGACCGAGCTGTCCAAGACGCTCGCGGAGTTCCTGTTCGGTGACGAGGACGCGCTGATCTCCCTCGACATGTCGGAGTTCAGCGAGAAGCACACTGTCTCGCGGCTGTTCGGTTCGCCTCCCGGCTACGTCGGCTACGAGGAGGGCGGCCAGCTCACCGAGAAGGTGCGCCGCAAGCCGTTCTCGGTCGTGCTGTTCGACGAGGTCGAGAAGGCCCACCCGGACATCTTCAACTCGCTGCTGCAGATCCTGGAGGACGGTCGGCTGACCGACTCCCAGGGCCGGGTGGTGGACTTCAAGAACACCGTCATCATCATGACGACCAACCTCGGCACCCGCGACATCTCGAAGGGCTTCAACCTGGGCTTCGCCGCCCAGAGCGACGTCAAGACGAACTACGACCGGATGAAGGCGAAGGTCAACGAGGAGCTCAAGCAGCACTTCCGGCCGGAGTTCCTCAACCGTGTCGACGACACCGTGGTCTTCCACCAGCTCACCAGGGAAGACATCATCCAGATCGTCGACCTGATGATCAACCAGGTGGACGAGCGCCTGAAGGACCGCGACATGGGTCTGGAGCTCAGCAGCGAGGCGAAGGACCTCCTCGCCAAGCGCGGCTACGACCCGGTCATGGGCGCCCGTCCGCTGCGCCGGACGATCCAGCGGGAGATCGAGGACCTGCTCTCCGAGAAGATCCTCTTCGGCGAGCTGCGGCCCGGTCAGATCGTGGTCGTCGGCACCGAGAGCGAGGGCGAGACCGCGAAGTTCACCTTCCGCGGGGAAGAGAAGGCCGCGCTGCCCGACGCGCCTCCGGTGGAGGCCGCCGGCGGCGGCCCGAACCTCACCAAGGACTCCTGACCCGGGAGGCCTGATCCGGGCCCCTGCTCCAGGGGTACCGGTCCGGTGGGAGCACGCTCCGCCGCGGCCCCGGCACCGTTCACGGTGCCGGGGCCGCGGCGCGTTCGGACGCCGGAGACCTCGTACCTCCGTGGCCCCGCGCGCTCCGGTACGGACACCGGCTGCACGAGGACCAGGTTCCGCAGCAGAGGCAGCTTCGCCAGGGTCGACGCCCGGGGCCAGCGCGTTCAGCTGGAGCCGGTCGAGTGCGGGGAAGAGGCGCGGCAGTGCCGCCGGCGCGGGGGCCGCGTCCTCCGGCCGCCGTCGCGGGCGCGCGGGGCGGCCGGTCGGTGCCGGGCGCGGAGGTGGCCGCTGTGCTCGGCGGAGAAGTAGAGCTCCTCCTCGTGGAGGTGCGCGATCACCTCGTTCGCGTACCGCTCGGTGTCGGCGTAACGCCATGCCCAGACGTGTTGTCCCGCCCTTCGGCTCGGGGCCTCGACGGCGGCGTCCGGCGTGTGAGACGGCCGCGGTGCGGGCCGGAGCCGGCCGCGTCCGGACCGCCGGGCGGCGGTCCGGGTCAGCGGGGGCGCAGCGCCGGGACGCCCGCGGGCGGGGTGGCCTCGGTCGGCGCCGTCTCCGGGAGCCGCAGACTCGCGACGGCCCCCGGTGAGGCGTTGCGGAACGTCAGCCGCGCGCCGAGGACCCGGGCCTGGCCCACGGCGATGGTCAGACCCAGCCCGTGGCCGCGGCCTGCCCGGTCGGTGCTGCCGGTGCGGAACCGGCTGGGGCCGTCCCTGAGCAGCTCCCGGGGGAACCCGGGGCCGTGGTCGCGGACCCGCATCAACCGCTCGTGGACCGTCACCTCGACCGGTGCGGCGCCGTGCCGGGCCGCGTTGGCGAGCAGGTTGCCCAGCACCCGTTCGAGCCGCCGGGGGTCGGTGGTGACGACGGCGTCGCCCTCCACCCGGACCTCGACGTCCGGGGCCAGCGCCCGCACCCGGCGGACGACGAACTCGCCGAGCGCGAGTTCCTGGAGCACCGCCCGCTCCGCCGCACCGTCCAGGCGGGCCACCTCCAGGATGTCCTCGACGAGGGTGCGCAGCAGTTGCGCACGGTCCCTGACCATCTCGGCGGGCCGCCCCGGGGGGAGCAGCTCCGCCGCGGTCAGCAGCCCGGTCACCGGGGTCCGCAACTCGTGCGCGATGTCCGCGGTGACGCGGCGCTCCGCGTCCAGGCGCGACTGGAGGGCGTCCGCCATCGCGTCGACGGCGCGTGCCAGTTCGTCCGTCTCGTCCTGCGCCCGTCCGCCGAGCGCGTCCCGCACCCGGACGTCGGCGTCACCGTCGGCGACCTGCCGGGCGGCGACCGCCGCCTTGCGCAGGCGGCGGGAGAGCTGGCCGCCGATCAGCACTCCCAGGGCGGTGCCGCCGAACACCACGGTCAGCGAGCCGAGCACCAGGGTGCGGTCCAGCGCGGCCAGTACCGAGTAGCGGTCGCTGAACCGGGCGTGCAGCGAGAGGACCCCGCCATCCGGCACCGGCACGGCAGCCCAGACGTCCGGCGCGGCGTCCCCGCTGTCCGTGACGTAGGTGGCCCGCTCGCCGCCGGCCACCGCCTCCGCCAGCGGTTCGGGCAGCTCCGGGTCGTTGAGCACCGCGCCGAGCGCCAGCCGTTCGTTGGACTCGTAGATCCGCAGCGCGGACTGGATGCGCTCGTCCTGCACGTCCCGGCTGTTGTCGATCATCGAGACCTGGGCGGCGTTGTGCACGATCAGGCTCAGCAGCAGCGCGACCAGCGCGCTCACCAGCGCGATCGCGACACTCACCTTCCACCGCAGTCCGGCCATCCGGGGCGGGAGGGACACCTGCGGTCGCCGTACCCGCACCTCAGGCCCTGAGCTTGTAGCCGAAGCCGCGGACGGTGTCGATCCGGCTCTGCCCGATCTTGGCGCGCAGCCGCTGGACGTGCACGTCCACCACCCGGGTGTCACCGCCCCACCCGTAGTCCCAGACCCGCTCCAGCAGCCGGTCACGGGACAGCACCGATCCCGGCGCCGCGGAGAACTCCAGCAGCAGCCGCATCTCGGTCGGGGTCAGCGGCACCGGGACGCCGTCCCTGCGGACCTCCATCCCCTCGGTGTCCACCTCCAGGTCGCCGAAACGCAGCAGCCGACGCGGCCGGAACGCCGCCGAGTGGCCCGGCGCGGCGTCCCGGTCCTCGCTGCCGCCCGGGTCGCGCGAGTGCGCGAAGCGCCGCAGTACCGCCCGAATCCGCGCCACCAGCACGGCGCCGTCGAACGGCTTCGTCACGTAGTCGTCCGCACCGGCCTCCAGGCCGAGCACCACGTCGATGGAGTCCGCACGGGCGGAGAGCATGATCACCGGGACGTTGGACTCGTCCCGGATCCGGCGGCACAGGCTGACCCCGTCCAGGCCGGGGACCATGACGTCCAGCAGCGCCACGTCCGGGCGGTCGGCGCGGAAGGCGGCCAGCCCGGCCAGTCCGTCACCGACGGCGGTCACCGCGAAGCCGTCGCGCTCCAGAGTGAGCTGGAGCGCCTCCCTGATGACATCGTCGTCCTCGACGAAGAGCACATGGGTCTCGGTCACCGCCGTACTCAGTCCTTTCATTTGCTGCGGGCGCCGTCGGACCCGTCGTTCCTGTCGGCGGCGCCGGGCGAGGCACCCGGGAACTCCTGGTAGGACCGCTCCAGCTCGCGGAACCCCTCGTTGCGCCAGGCGAACGTGACGACGTCCTCGCCCGAGGGGCAGCAGGCCAGGTCGCCGTCCAGCCGGATCGGCATGTGCACCCGCAGGGTCTCCTCCTTGATCTCGGCGTAGACGCCCGGCGACTGGGCCGCGTAGACGCCGGCGTACCCGCCCCGCTCCGTGTACCGGTAGACGTAGCTGCCCATGCCCTCGCCGTCGACGCAGGCGGAGACGTTCACGACCACGTCCGAGGCCTTCTGCCCGGTCAGCCTGCTGTACGCCACGTCGATCGGCCAGGACTCGGCGGAGCAGGGACGCAGGCGGCTCTTGACCTCGCTCCCCACCGCCGGGTCCTTCCGCAGCAGTGCCACCACGTCCACCTTCCGGCCGGAGCCGGGCGGCGTGACGGGGGCAGCGGCGGTGGGCAGCCGCCCACCGGACTCCGCGGGCAGCCCGTCCTGCGGCGTACCCGGGGCGGAGGCGGACGGGTCGGACTGCGGAGCCTCGTCCGCGGGCGCGGACGACTCCGGCAGCGGGGACGCGGGCAGTGGGGACGCCTTGGACTCGGCACGGCCCGAGGCCGCGTCGGCGTCCTCCACCCGGACGCCGCCGCCACCGCAGCCGGACAGCACCATCGCCAGCAGGACCGCGGTCAGCCCCGCGGTGACTGCGGTCAGGCGGCGGCGAACGCGCCGCCGCGCCGCTTCCGGGCCGGCTCCTGGTGCCACTGCTGCTCCCTGCTCTCCAGCTCCGCCCGCAGCCGGGCCAGCGCCCGGTGCAGCGTGCTCTTAACGGTACCCACCGACATCCCGAGCGCCTCCGCGGTCTCCTCGGTGCTCATCTGCTCCCAGTGGCGCAGCACGACCACGCTGCGCTGCTTGGGCGCCAGCACCCCGAGGATGTCCATCAGCAGTTCGCGGTCGGCGTGCTGATCGGCTCCGTCACCGGCCCCGGCCACGTCGGGAAGGACGTCGGTGGGCACCTCGACGAGGCGCCGGGCGCGCCACCACTCGGTGCGGGTGTTGATCATGACCCGCCGCAGGTAGGCGTCGGCGAGCGACTTGTCGGCTATCCCGTCCCACTTGCCGAAGGTCCGGACGAGGGCCGTCTGGAGCAGGTCCTGGGCGTCGACCGGGTCCGGGACGAGACGCCGGGCGCTGCGCAGCAGGGCGTCCTGCCGGGTGCGTACGTACTCCTCGAACTCCAGCACCTCTGCGGTCATCGCGAGCCTTCCGTAGCTGCGTGCGGCGGGTGCCGCCCCCGTCCGGCCGGCACGGACAAGACACTACGGAGGTGTTGTCTCGGCCCCCCGATGGCAGGGGCAAGGGGACCCGGCAGGAACCCGTCGGTCGTGTAACAGCCGCCTTGCCCCGGTGTGGGAGGCGGGGCCGGCCGGGTGCGCGGACCGCGGCGGCCCGGGGTACGCGGGCCGGCTCAGGTGTGCGGAAGGCGGTAGACGTCCTGGCCGACCGGTTCCACCAGCCCGTCGGCGACCAGCCCGTCCAGCGCACGGGCCCGTTGGACGGGCTCGTGCCAGGCGCGGTCCAGCGCCGACTGCGGCAGCGGCTCGGGTGACTCCCGGAGCAGCGCCAGCAGGCGTCCGCGGACCTGCCGGTCGGTGCCGGCGTAGCTCTGCGCCCGGCGCGGCGGGCCCTCGTACGGCGGTGAACCGGCGAGCCGCCAGGCGCAACGGTCGGCGATCGGGCAGCGCCCGCACGCCGGAGTGCGCGCGGTGCACACCAGCGCGCCCAGCTCCATGGTGGCCGCCGCCCAGCGGGCCGCGACCGCGTCCTCGGCCGGCAGCGCCGCCCGAGCCACCCGGCGCTCGGCCGCGGTGGTGGCGTTGGGCGGGTACTCCTGGCCCCTCAGGGCCCGGGCGAAGACCCGGCGCACGTTGGTGTCGAGCACCGGGTGGCGGCGTCCGTGGGCGAAGGAGGCCACGGCCGCCGCGGTGTACTCGCCGACGCCGGGCAGCGTCAGCAACTGCGCGTGCTCGGACGGGACGTCGCCGCCGTGCCGTTCCGTTATGGCGGTGGCGGCGCCGTGCAGGCGCAGGGCGCGCCGCGGGTAGCCGAGACGCCCCCAGGCGCGGACGGCCTCGCCGGAGGGCTCGGCGGCCAGGTCGGCCGGGCGGGGCCAGCGGGCGAGCCACTGCTCGTACACCGGCAGCACCCGGTTCACCGGTGTCTGCTGGAGCATGAACTCACTGACCATCACCCCCCAGGCGCCGGCCTCGGGGCGGCGCCAGGGCAGGTCCCGGGCGTGGGCTTCGAACCAGCGGATGACCGGGGCGTGGAGTGCGGTCGCGCCGTGCTCGTCGGCAGTGGCCTCAGTGGCCTCAGTGGCGGCAGTGGTAGTCATGGCAGCTCCGATCCTGGCACGGCGCGCGGCCGGGGCGAAACGACGCGCGCCGGCACCGGGCCGGAACCGGCCGTACGGGCGCCTCGCCCTCGTTCCGGCCGGGCCGGCGCCGTACACGGGCCTTCCGGGCGGACCGGGCGCGTCCGGCGGCGCCGATCGCGGGAACCAGTGCCGCTGATACGAAAAGTTGTCGTGATCTGCGGCGGGTACGGCCCTGCGTGGCGCCTGATGTCTCGTAAGGTTTCCGCGTGGGATCTCTGCGCAATCCGATCGGGCCGCTCCCCTCCTCCATCTACTGGCGACGGAGGGCCGTCGCGCTGTCCGTGGTCGCCCTGCTCGTGCTGCTGCTCGCCTGGGCCTTCTTCGCCGCCGGCGGGGGCGGCGGCGACAAGCAGGCAGGCGGGGGCGACGACCGCGGCAACGGCGCGGCCAGTTCCATCACGCCCGGACCGTCGAGCTCCGGGCCGGTGGACAGCCGACGCCCCGGCGGGCGCGAGGAGGGCAGCGAGGGCAGCGGCGCGGACTCCGGAGGAGGTTCCGGGGACTCCGGCGGAGCGTCCGGTTCCGGCGGCGCCGAGGACGGTTCCGACGGCGGTGCGGACGGCGAGGACGGCGGGGCCGACGACGGCGCCGGGGGCGCGGAGGACGGCGGAGGCGGGGCCGGCGACGCGGGCAATTCCGCGGTCGCCGGGCTGTCCCCCTGCCGGTCGGGCGCCGCGAAGGTGTCACTGGTCAGCAGCCGCAACACCTACGCGCCCGGGCAGCGCCCGAAGCTGGAGCTGACAGTGGAGAACACCGGCGGCAGCGACTGCCGGGTCGACGTGGCGGGCGGCAGCGCGGTGATCACGGTCTCCGACGCGGAGGACGAGGTCGTCTGGGCCTCCGACCACTGCGCCCCGGGCGGCGCGACCCGACTGCGGATCCCCGCCCGGGAGAAGGTCACCCACGAGGTCGCCTGGGACCGCAGCCGCAGCGCCCCGCAGTGCGCGACGCCCTCACCCGCGACGGCGACGGCCGGCACCTACCTCGCCGAGGTGGTCGTTCCCGGACTGGGCACCGCCCAGACCTCGTTCGTGCTCGCGAAGGATTGACCCCCGCCGGCGCGGGACCGCCCCGCACCGGCCTCCGACCGTGCCGCCCCGGCAGGTCAGACGTAGCGCTCCAGGATGGACGACTCGGCCAGCCGGGAGAGCCCCTCGCGGACCGAGCGGGCCCGCGCCTCGCCGACGCCGTCCACGGCCTGGAGGTCGTCCACACTCGCCGCCAGCAGCTTCTGCAGGCCGCCGAAGTGGTCCACCAGGCGCTCGATCACGGTGTTCGGCAGCCGGGGCACCTTCGCGAGCAGCCGGAAACCGCGCGGTGAGACGGCCGAGTCAAGTGTCTCGGGCGCGCCGCTGTACCCCAGGGCCCGCGCCACGGTGGGGAGTTCGAGCAGCTCCGTGTGGCTGAGCCGGTCCAGGTCGGCGAGGGCCTGGCCGACCGTACGGGTGCGCCTGCCCACGGGTTCGGGCACGTAGTCCCGGGCGACCAGCTCACGTTCCGGCTCCACGCCGGCGATCAGCTCGTCGAGCTGGAGCGACAGCAACCGGCCGTCGGTACCCAGCTCCACCACGTACTCCGCGATCTCGGTGGCGATCCGGCGCACCATCTCCAGCCGCTGGGCCACCGCGGAGACGTCGCGGACCGTCACCAGGTCCTCGATCTCCAGGGCGGAGAGGGTGCCGGCGACCTCGTCCAGCCGGAGCTTGTACCGCTCCAGGGTGGCGAGCGCCTGGTTGGCCCGCGACAGGATGGCCGCGGAGTCCTCCAGCACCCGCCGCTGGCCGTCCACGTACAGCGCGATGAGGTGCATCGACTGGCTGACCGAGACCACCGGGTAGCGGGTCTGGATGGAGACCCGCTGCGCCGTGCGGTGCCGGGTGCCGGTCTCCTCGGTGTCGATCGCGGCGTCCGGAACCAGCTGCACCCCGGCACGGACGATCTTGGTGATGTCCTTGTCGAGGATCAGGGCGCCGTCGAGCTTGCACAGCTCCCGCAGTCTGGTCGCGGAGAACTCCACGTCCAGGACGAATCCGCCCGAGCACAGCGACTCGACCGTGCGGTCCATTCCCAGAACCAGGAGTCCGCCGGTGTTGCCGCGCAGAACGCGCTCCAAGCCGTCCCGCAGAGCGGTGCCCGGGGCGACCGCGCTGAGTGAGGCGCGCATCAGCCCTTCAGCGGCTCCTGCCCGTTCATTGGCTGCCACGGCGCTCCTTCGGTCGTGCGTACGGGCGAGACCGGGGCAAAGTCTACCGGCGGCTCGGGGCCTGCGGGCCGGAGCTCCGCGCAGGAAGCACCCCGAGTGCTTCCCCGATGTCCGCGACCTCCTTCACCCGCATGCCGTCCGGCGCCCTGCCGGGGTCGGTGGGCACGAGTGCGTGGGTGAAGCCGAGCCGGGCCGCCTCGGCGAGTCGGCGCTGCACGCCGGTGACCCGGCGCACCTCGCCGGCCAGCCCCACCTCGCCGATCGCCACCAGGTTCTTCGGCAGCGGGGTGTCGCTCGCCGCGCTCGCCAGCGCGAGCGCCACCGCCAGGTCGGCGGCCGGCTCGGAGAGTTTCACGCCGCCGACCGTGGCGGAGTAGATGTCCCGCTTGCCCAGGGCGCTGATCCGGCCGCGCTGCTCCAGCACCGCCAGCATCATGGACACCCGGGAGGTCTCCAGGCCGGAGGTCGTCCGGCGGGGCGAGGGGATCTGCGAGTCGACGGTGAGGGCCTGGACCTCGGCGACCAGCGGGCGCCGCCCCTCCAGGGTGACGGTCAGGCAGGTCCCGGGCACCGGCTCGGCGCGGCGGGTCAGGAACAGCCCCGAGGGGTCGGCCAGTCCGACGATGCCCTCGTCGTGCAGTTCGAAGCAGCCCACCTCGTCGGTGGCGCCGTAGCGGTTCTTCACCCCGCGCACCAGCCGCAGCCTGGCGTGCCGGTCCCCCTCGAACTGGAGCACCACGTCGACCAGGTGCTCCAGCAGCCGCGGGCCGGCGATGCTGCCGTCCTTGGTGACGTGGCCCACCAGGACGGTCGCGATGCCGCGCTCCTTGGAGGCCCGGATCAGCGCGCCGGCGACCTCGCGCACCTGCGAGACGCCGCCGGGCGCGCCGTCCACCTCGGCGGAGGCGACCGTCTGCACGGAGTCCAGCACCAGCAGGGACGGCTTGACGGCGTCCAGATGGCCCAGCACGGCGGCGAGGTCCGTCTCGGCGGCGAGGTAGAGGTCGTCGTGCAGGGCGTGGATGCGGTCCGCGCGCATCCGCACCTGCCCGGCGGACTCCTCGCCGGTGACGTACAGCGTGCGGTGGTCGCCGCCGGCGGCCTTGGCGGCGACGTCCAGCAGCAGGGTGGACTTGCCGACGCCCGGCTCCCCGGCGAACAGCACCACCGAGCCGGGCACCAGGCCGCCGCCGAGCACGCGGTCCAGCTCCGGCACGCCGGTGGAGCGCGCGGCGGTCTGCGCGCCGCTGACCTCGGCGATCGGCACCGCGGGGGCGGAGACGCGGCCCGGGGCCGTCGTCCGTGCGCCGGGTGTCCCGCCGGCCTCCTCGACCGTTCCCCAGGCGTGGCACTCCGGGCAGCGGCCGAGCCACTTCGCGGTGGTCCAACCGCACTCCGAGCAACGGTAGGTGGGACGGTCCTTGGCGGACGACTTGCGGGTAGCCATGCGGCTCACCGTAGCCGGGGGGTCGGACAGTGCCCGCCGGGGCCGGGTGCTGTACCGCCTCGTACGGCCTGGGCGGCGGTCTTCTCCGCAGGAGTCGCCGGAACGAGGGAATCAGAGGCGATAACTGTCCCCTTTCGAGCGAGATTGTCACCCGTAAGGGTTAAACCTGTGCAGGCAACCGGAGAACGACCGGTTGCTCCCCTACGGTCGCCGGGTGATGAGCAGCAGGCGTGAGAACCCCGCGAACACCACCAGCGCACATCCGGCGCGCCGTGGCGCGCTCTCGACTGCCGAGCGTCCGCCCGCACACTTCTACGACGGCTGTCTCGACGGCCTGTTCACCTACTGCCTCTCCGTCATGTGCGAGCACGGGGAGGCCGTCACCGCGCTGGGCGAGGCCCTCGCCATCGCGGAGAGCCGGCGCAAGCGGGATCGCGCGCCGGCCGACACCGCGCTGCACCGGCCGTGGCTGTACGCGCTGGCCCGGTGGTCCTGCCTGCGCCGGCTCTCGACCGCCACCGGGAGACCCGAGCCGCCCGGCGTCATCGGAGCGGTCGCCACCCGGCGCCGCCAGGAACTCGCTGCACTGGCCTGGCCGGAGGCGGCCGGCACCACCCCCGAGCAGCGCGAGGCGCTCGAACTCGCGGTGCGCCACCAACTGCCCGTCCACGAGGTCGCCGCCGTCCTGGCGCTGGACACCGACACCGCCGAGGCGCTGTCCTCCAGCGCCGCCTGCGAGGTCGAGCGTACCCGCGCCGCGCTCTCGGTGCTGGACAACGGCGGCTGCCCGGCCGTCGCGAGGCTGGCCGGCGACCACCAGGTGCTCCTCGGCCATGCCCTGCGCAGGGAGCTCGTCCGGCACGTGGACGAGTGCCGGGACTGCCGCCGGGCGGCCGAACTCGGCTCCTCCGGCGATCCGTGGCCCGGCACCGGCGCCGCCGGGGCCGGCCGGCTCGCGGTGCTGGAGGCACCGCGCCCCGCCGTCAACGCCGCGATGGCGGCGGCGCTGCGGGCCCGGCTGCTGCACCTGCCGCGCTTCAACCGCCGCGGCTTCCCGGTCGAGCCCCGCGACCGCCGGGCGCGCCGGGAGCGGTTGCGCAGCCGCGCCGTCACCACCACCGTGGTCGCCACCGTGGTGGCCGCACCGGTGCTCGCGCTGTGGGCCGCGTACCGCGGTGCGCCGCTCTCCGAGGAGGAACGGGGCGGCACGGTCTCCGCAGCCGAGGCCCAGGACTCCGAGGAGTTCGACACCTACCCCTATCGTCACGCCGGCCGCGCGGACGGTTCCGAGCAGTCCGGAGGGCGTACGCCCGACCCCGGCGCGGGCATCGGGAAGAACGGCGGCGAGGACGCCGGGAACGGCGAAACCGGGGAGCCCACCTCCGCCGAGGACGGCACGGCCTCCGGCAGTGCCCGTCCGGGCAGCGGCTCCGGGGACTCCGGCAGCTCCTCCCGGCCCGGCCCCGGCAGGCTGACCGTCTCCGCCCAGTCCTCCGGCGACGCCACCCTGCTCACGCTCTCCGCGTCGGGCGGCGCGCCGGTCGACTGGTCCGCGTACGGCGAGGCGGACTGGCTTCTGCTCAGCAGCAGCTCCGGCACCCTCGCCCCGGGCGAATCGGTGACCGTCCGGGTCACCGTCGACCGGGCGCGCGAGCCGTCCGGCGACTGGTCGGCGCGCATCCGCATCGCCTCCCCGCAGGACCGGGAAGCGGTCATCACCGTGCAGGGCCGCGGACAGGCGCCCGATCCCGGCCCCTCCGACCCCGGCTCCCCCGACCCTGGCCCGTCCGACCCGGACCCTGGCCCGTCCCACCCGGACCCGGGCCCCTCCGACCCGGACCCGGGCCCCTCCGATCCGAATCCGGACCCGTCCGGCTGAGCGCCACTGTCCGGCACAACCGTTCTTTCCCGCGGCCGAAGCGGCGCAACGGCCGGAGGCACGGCCCCGCACGGACGGAGCGGGGCCTCCGGTGTGCGCGCAGCGCCGCGCGGTCAGCGGGGCGGGTCGGCCGGATGCGGAGCCAGCAGTGGCAACTGCGAGGCGAGCCGCTGCTCGCACAGCTCGGCCAGTCGGTCGTAGCCGTCCTTCCCCATCAGCTCCGTCAGCTCCGGCCGGTACGAGACGTACACCGGTTCACCGCCGCCGTGCGCCGAGGTCGCACCGGTGCACCACCAGTGCAGGTCGTGCCCGCCCGAGCCCCAGCCCCGCCGGTCGTACTCGCCGATCGAGACCTGGAGCTTCTGCTCGCCGTCCGGCAGCTCCACCCACTCGTAGGTGCGGCGGATCGGCAACTGCCAGCACACGTCCGGTTTGGTCTCCAGCGGCTCGCGTCCCTCCTGGAGGGCCAGCAGGTGCAGCGCGCAGCCGCTGCCGCCGGCGAACCCGGGGCGGTTGTTGAAGATGCAGGCCCCCTCGTGGCGAAGGGTCTTGCGCTCGCCGTCCTCGTCCGTCCCCACCCAGCCGCTCCGGGCCGCCACGTCGTGGAACTGCCAGTTCTCCGGGGTCAGCCGGGCCGCGTGCAGGGCGACCCGCTTCTCGTCGTCCTCCTCGGAGAAGTGCGCTCCCAGCGTGCAGCAGCCGTCGGTCTCCCGGCCGGCGCTGATCCCCTGGCAGCCCTGACCGAAGATGCAGTTCCAGCGGGAGGTGAGCCAGGTCAGGTCGCAGCGGAAGACCTGCTCCTCGTCCGCCGGATCCGCGAACTCCACCCAGGCCCGCGCGTGGTCCAGTGGGACCTCCTCGCCCGCCGCGCGCCGCCGCGCGCCGTCCATGTCCCGGCTTTTGCCCTGCTTCGCGTTGTTCGTCTTCGCCACGTGCCCCAGGGTACGGGCCGGGGCGACTGCGACCCGCCTCCCGCAGTAGCGTGCTCTCCCATGAGACTCGGTGTCCTCGATGTGGGATCGAACACGGTGCACCTGTTGGTGGTGGACGCGCACTCCGGTGCGCGTCCACTGCCCGCCTACTCCCACAAGGCGGAGCTGCGGCTGGCGGAACTGCTGGACGACCGCGGTGCGATCAGCGCCGAAGGGGTCGACCGGCTGGCGGGCACCGTCAAGGAGGCCCTGGAAGTCGCCGAGGACATGGGCGTGGAGGACCTCCTGCCGTTCGCGACCTCCGCCGTACGGGAGGCCACCAACCACGACCACGTACTCACCCGGGTGGCCGCCGACACCGGCGTCGACCTGCGCGTCCTGTCCGGAGCGGAGGAGGCCCGGCTCACCTTCCTCGCCGCCCGCCGCTGGTTCGGCTGGTCGGCGGGGAAGCTGCTGCTCCTCGACATCGGCGGCGGCTCCCTGGAGATCGCCTACGGGCTGGACGAGGAGCCGGACACCGCCGTCTCCCTGCCGCTGGGCGCGGGACGGCTCACCGCTGCCCGGCTGCCCGGCGACCCGCCCGCCCCGGACGGCGTACGGTCCCTGCGCCGGTACGTCCGGGCTGAGATCGCCAAGGTCGTCGGCGAGTTCAGCAGGCTCGGCGCGCCGGACCACGTGGTCGCCACCTCCAAGACCTTCAAGCAGCTCGCGCGGCTGACCGGCGCCGCCCGGTCCGGCGACGGGCTGTACATCCAGCGCCAGCTCGGCCGGAAGGCGCTGGAGGAGTGGGTGCCCAGGCTCGTCACCATGTCCTCGGAGCAGCGCGCGGCGCTCCCCGGGGTGTCGGAGGGCCGCGCGCCGCAGTTGCCCGCCGGTGCTCTCGTGGCCGAGGCGGCGATGGACCTGTTCGGGGTGCAGACCCTGGAGATCTGCCCCTGGGCACTGCGCGAGGGGGTCATCCTGCGCCGGCTGGACCGGCTCAGGGCCGGATAGCGGCTGCCCGTAGGGTTGGGTCCGTGGCTCACGACTCGCTGCGCGGCCCGGACAGGGACCGCGCCCCGGACGTACAGGTCGCGCTGTCCACGGCCTCGGTGTACCCGGAGTCCACGGCGACGGCCTTCGACATCGCGGGCCGGCTCGGCTACGACGGCGTCGAGGTCATGGTCTGGACCGATCCCGTCAGCCAGGACGTCGAGGCGCTGCGACGGTTGTCCGACCAGCACGGGGTCCCGGTGCTGGCGGTGCACGCCCCCTGCCTGCTGATCACCCAGCGGGTGTGGTCGACGGACCCGTGGACGAAGCTCCAGCGCGCCCGCAGCGCCGCCGAGCGGCTGGGGGCGGCCACCGTGGTGGTGCACCCGCCGTTCCGGTGGCAGCGCTCCTACGCGCGCGACTTCGTGCGCGGGATCTGGCGGATGGCCGATGAGACGGACGTGCGCTTCGCCGTGGAGAACATGTACCCGTGGCGCTACCGGGACCGCGAGATGCAGGCGTACGCCCCTGGCTGGGACCCCACCGAGGAGGACTACCGGCACTTCACCATCGACCTTTCGCACACCGCGACCTCCCGCACCGACACCCTGGCGATGCTGGACCGGATGGGCGACCGGCTCGGCCACGTCCACCTCGCGGACGGCAGTGGGTCCGGCAAGGACGAGCACCTGGTGCCCGGGCGCGGCGGACAGCCCTGCGCGGAGGTGCTGGAGCACCTGGTGCGGGGAGGGTTCGACGGCCACGTGGTGATCGAGGTGAACACCCGGCGCGCGATGTCCGCACCCGAACGCGAGGCCGACCTCGCAGAGGCGCTCGCGTTCACCCGGTCGCACCTGGCCCGTGCCCCCCGGTCGGCCGGGCCGTGAGCGAGCCCGCCGCCCCCCGCCGCAGGGGCCGGCCCCGCGCCCGCCCGCAGCACGGGGGCCCGGACGCACGGGCCCGCATCCTCGCCTCGGCCCGTACCCAGTTCGCCGAGCACGGCTACGACCGGGCGTCCGTCCGGGCGATCGCACGCGGCGCGGACGTCGACGCGGCGCTGGTGCACCACTACTTCGGCAGCAAGGAGCAGGTCTTCGGGGCGGCGCTGGAGACGGCCTTCGCTCCCGCGAGGCAGGGCCTGGCCTCGCTGCCGCCAGTGCCGGAGGAGGAGCTGGGCGAGCAGATCACCCGCTTCGTCCTCGGCGTCTGGGAGGACGCGGCCACCCGGGAGCCCGTCCTGGCCCTGGTGCGGTCGGCGGTCAGCAACGAGACGGCGGCGGGTCTCTTCCGGGAGATGGTGACCCGGGAGGTACTGCCGCGGGTGTCCCGCTCGGTGCCGGCCCCGGACCGGGAGCTGCGCACCGAACTGGCCGTCGCGCAGTTGATCGGCACCGCGCTGATGCGGCACATCATCAAGGTGGAGCCACTGGCCTCCCGGGACCCCGAAGAGCTGATCCGGCGGCTCGCCCCTGTGGTCCAGCGCCACCTGACCGGGGGCTGAGCCCCCGGGCGGGCCTTGGTCCGGTGGGCGGTGGATCGTAGGGTGTGGACATGGGTAAGGCAACGGGAGGCGGGCCACTCGTCATCCACATGGGCCGGGAGGAACTCGTCGTCCGGCGCCGGTACGAGGTGGCCAGCATCTCCAACGACGTCCTCATCGCCCTCTGGTTCATCGCCGGCAGCATCATGTTCTTCTCCGAGGAGTGGACCACGGCGGGTACCTGGTGCTTCCTCGTCGGCAGCGTCGAGCTGCTCGTCCGGCCCGCGATCCGGCTCACGCGCCATCTGCACCTGCAGAGCGTCCGGGCCCGCGGGCCCGAGCCCCGCTCCGCGCCGACCGAGAGCTCCCAGGACTACTGAGGTCCGCAGAGGGCGTGCGGACGCGCAGGCGCGCCGCCGGGGGTCTCAGAATGCGGCGGGTGTGTCCGGATCATGGATCGGCAGGCGTACGCTCGTGGCATCCGTACCGGTATGTTTCCAGGGAGTGGAGCACCATGCCCGAGCTGAGGTCCCGCACCGTCACCCACGGCCGCAACATGGCGGGTGCCCGAGCCCTCCTCCGCGCCGCCGGAGTAGCGCGGGAGGACTTCGGCAAGCCGATCGTGGCCGTGGCGAACAGCTTCACCGAGTTCGTCCCCGGGCACACCCACCTCCAGCCGGTCGGCCGGATCGTCTCCGAGGCGATCTCCGCCGCAGGCGGCGTCCCGCGCGAGTTCAACACGATCGCGGTGGACGACGGCATCGCCATGGGCCACAGCGGGATGCTGTACTCGCTGCCCTCCCGCGACCTGATCGCGGACTCCGTCGAGTACATGACGGAGGCGCACTGCGCGGACGCGCTGATCTGCATCTCCAACTGCGACAAGATCACACCGGGCATGCTGATGGCGGCCATGCGGCTGAACATCCCCACCGTCTTCGTCTCCGGCGGGCCGATGGAGTCCGGCACCGCGACCCTGGTCGACGGCACGGTCCGCAAGCTCGACCTGATCTCGGCGATCGCGGACTCCGCCAACGAGGCCGTCTCCGACCAGGACATGGCGCTGATCGAGGAGAACGCCTGTCCGACCTGCGGCTCCTGCTCCGGCATGTTCACGGCCAACTCGATGAACTGCCTCGCCGAGGCCGTCGGACTGGCGCTGCCCGGCAACGGCTCGGTGCTCGCCACCCACACGGCCCGCAAGGAGCTGTACCAGGCCGCGGGCCGGGCGGTGGTGGACATCACCCACCGCTACTACGGGCAGGACGACGCCACCGTGCTGCCGCGGAACGTCGCCTCCCGGCAGGCCTTCGAGAACGCCGTCGCACTGGACATCGCGATGGGCGGCTCCACCAACACGATCCTGCACCTGCTGGCCGCCGCGCAGGAGGCCGAGCTGGACTTCGCGATGAAGGACATCGACGAGCTGTCCCGGCGGCTGCCCTGCCTGTCCAAGGTCGCGCCCAACGGCGCGTACTACATGGAGGACGTCCACCGGGCCGGCGGCATCCCCGCCATCCTCGGCGAGCTGTACCGCGCCGGGCTGCTCAACGAGGACGTGCACTCCGTGCACAGCCCCTCGCTCGCCGACTGGCTCAAGCAGTGGGACATCCGCGGCGGCTCGCCGTCCGCGGAGGCCGTGGAGATGTTCCACGCGGCCCCCGGCTGCGCCCGCTCGGCGACGGCGTTCTCCCAGTCCGAGCGCTGGGACGGCCTCGACACCGACGCCGCGGGCGGCTGCATCCGGGACGTCGAGCACGCCTACAGCACCGAGGGCGGCCTCTCCGTCCTCTACGGCAACCTGGCCGCCGACGGCTGCGTGGTGAAGACCGCCGGGGTGGACGAGTCCATCTGGGTCTTCGAGGGCCCCGCGGTGGTCTGCGAGTCCCAGGAGGAGGCCGTCGACGCGATCCTCACCAAGCGCGTCAAGGAGGGCGACGTCGTCGTCATCCGGTACGAGGGCCCCAAGGGCGGCCCCGGCATGCAGGAGATGCTCTATCCGACGTCCTTCCTCAAGGGCCGCGGGATGGGAGCCAAGTGCGCGCTGATCACCGACGGCCGGTTCTCCGGCGGCACCTCCGGGCTCTCCATCGGGCACGCCTCCCCGGAGGCCGCGGCCGGCGGCGCCATCGCGCTGGTGGAGGACGGCGACCGGATCGCCATCGACATCCCCAGCCGCTCCATCGAGCTGAAGGTCGACGACGAGGTGCTCGCCGTCCGCCGGGAGGCGCTGGGCGGCCACTACGCGCCGAAGTCCCGCGAGCGCAAGGTCTCCGCCGCGCTGCGCGCCTACGCGGCGATGGCCACCTCCGCCGACAAGGGCGCGGTGCGGGACGTGGGCCTGGTCGGCGGCTGAGGGCGCACGCCGGTAGGCGACCGGGAGCGCCCGCCGCCCTCCGCGGGGCGTCGGGCGGCCCGTTCCCCACCGCCCCCGCGCGGAGCGGGCGCGGAACCGGCGACGGCCGCCGCGGGAGTCCCGCGGCGGCCGTCGCCGGTTCCGCCACCGGGCGGGCGCACCCGGCCGGCCCCCGCTCACGCGGAGCGGGGCTCACTTGAAGAAGGCGATCCCGTCGTCGGGCAGGTCGCCGAGGTCCTTGGCCCACTCGCTGGGGTCGACGACCTTCTTGAGATGCGCCGACATGTACGGCCGCAGCGGCACCTCCGGGGTGGACTTCTCGCCCACCCACATCAGGTCGCCCTTGACGTAGCCGTAGAGGCGCTTGCCGCCGCTGTACTCACCGGCGCCCGCGAGCCGGGCGATGGCGTCGGTGACGAGGTCGATCTGCGGCTTGGACTCGGCCAGTTCGCCGTACCAGATCTCCACGATGCCCTGGTCCCGGACCATCACGGTCTCGACCTTGCGGTCCTTGCCGATGCGCCAGTAACCGGACTCCGACTCCAGCGGGGCGACCTTCTTGCCCTCGTCGTCGAGCCGCCAGCTGTGCGAGACGTACTCCAGGAAGTCGCGGCCGTCGTGGCTGAACGTGACCTCCTGACCGACGTTGCACTTCTCGGAACCGGGGAATTCGGCGACACCGGCACCGGCCCAGTCGCCGAGCAGGAAAGCCAGCGGGACCAGGTCGGGGTGCAGGTCGGACGGGATCTCGATCATGATGGCTCAGGCGATCTGTAGCGGGTGGCCGGTGGGTTTCGTCGGTCGGTTCTCGCGGGCCCGGCCGGCGCGGTGCCGACGGCCCGCGGCGGTCAGCGCTGGCCCTGGAAGAGCTTCTTCACGGTCAGCCCCGCGAACGCCGCGGTGCCGACGCAGACCAGGACCATCAGGGTGATGAAGAATGCCTCAAGCACGAGTCGCTCCTTGAGCGGATCTGGGGACGCAACGGACCGTCGCCGAGTCTAGTCGGCCCGGCGGGGTGCGGCGCTGCGAGGTCCGCCACCGGAGCTGTCCGGGCCGGTCGCCCTGACTGGTTAGGCTGGGACGCATGGCAGCCGAGGCGAAGAAGCTCGTGATCAAGGTGACGGCGGGGGCGGACGCCCCGGAGCGCTGTTCGCAGGCGTTCACAGTGGCGGCGGTGGCCGCCGCCAGCGGTGTGGAGGTCTCGCTCTGGCTCACCGGGGAGTCGGCGTGGTTCGCGCTGCCCGGGCGGGCCGCGGAGTTCGAGCTCCCGCACGCCGCGCCGCTGCCGGACCTCATCGAGGGGATCCTCGCCGGCGGGCGGATCACCCTCTGCACCCAGTGCGCCGCCCGCCGGGACATCGCGGAGCGGGACGTGCGGGAGGGCGTGCGGATCGCCGGCGCGCAACTGTTCGTCAGCGAGGTGATGGCGGACGGCGTCCGGGCGCTGGTGTACTGAGCCGGAGCCGGAGAGCCTGCGGACGGCTGGGGTCCGGCCCGCGCACGACCGGGGGCCGCACCCCGCGGCGGGCAGCCGGTGGGTGCGGCCCCCGGTGGACGGGCCGCGTGTGCTCCGAGAGCGGGCGCGGACGGGCGTCAGACGGCGATGGCGACCTCCGCCAGCCCGCCCTTCCGGGCGACGACGGTGCGGTCCGCGGTGCCGCCCGGCACCAGGGCGCGCACGGTCCAGGTGCCCTCGGCGGCGTAGAACCGGAACTGGCCGGTGGCCGAGGTGGGCACCTCCGCGGTGAACTCACCGGTGGAGTCCAGGAGCCGGACGTAGCCGGTGACGGGCTCGCCGTCCCGCGTCACGTTGCCTTGGATGGTGGTCTCGCCGGGCTTGGCGGTGGAGGCGTCCGGGCCGCCTGCCTGTGCTCCGCACATGGTTCTTCCCTCTTCTTCGGGTCAGACGCTTCGCGTCGGACGCTTCTCGGGTCACGCATGTGTCGGCGTGGTCGGGGCGTCCGGCACCGGACGCCCCGACCACGCCGAGCGGGTCAGTCGGAGCCGAGCTCGATCGGCACGCCGATGAGCGAGCCGTACTCCGTCCAGGAGCCGTCGTAGTTCTTGACGTTCTCCTGGCCCAGCAGCTCGTGCAGCACGAACCAGCTGTGCGCGGAGCGCTCGCCGATGCGGCAGTAGGCGATGGTGTCCTTGCCCAGGTCCACGCCCTCCTGCTCGTAGAGCTCCTTGAGCTCCTCGTCGGACTTGAAGGTGCCGTCGTCGTTGGCCGACTTGGACCAGGGGATGTTGCGCGCGGTCGGCACGTGGCCGGGGCGCTGCGACTGCTCCTGCGGCAGGTGGGCGGGGGCCAGCAGCTTGCCGCTGAACTCGTCGGGGGAGCGTACGTCGACGAGGTTCTGATTGCCGATGGCCTGCACCACGTCGTCCCGGAAGGCGCGGATCGCGGTGTTCTGCGGCTTGGCGCGGTAGTCCGTCGCCGGGCGCTCCGGGACCTCGGCGACGAGGTCGCGGGAGTCCAGCTCCCACTTCTTGCGGCCGCCGTCGAGCAGCTTGACGTCCTCGTGGCCGTAGAGCTTGAAGTACCAGTAGGCGTAGGACGCGAACCAGTTGTTGTTGCCGCCGTACAGCACGACCGTGTGGTCGTTGCCGACGCCCTTGGCGGAGAGCAGCTTCTCGAATCCGGCCTGGTCGACGAAGTCGCGGCGCACCGGGTCCTGGAGGTCGCTCTTCCAGTCGATCCGCACGGCGTTCCGGATGTGGTTCTTGTCGTAGGCCGAGGTGTCCTCGTCGACCTCGACGAGCACCACCTTCGGGTCGTCGAGGTGGGCCTGGACCCAGTCGGCGTCCACCAGGACGTCTTGGCGGCTCATGGGTTCTCCTTCAGCGAGGATGCGGTCGGGCGGTGCGCGCACGGTCCGCCGCGCCTGCAGAGGGCAGGCGGGAGGCGGGGGAGACGGGCGGGGCGGGCCGGTACGGGCCGGTGCGGGCGTGCCGCTCGCTGTCCGGTGCGCCGGACGCGCGGCTGCGGGCCGGGGCCCGCCGACGGCGAACGGCCGTCAGACGGTGGGGCGACAGAGCATGGCGGCGACGCGGCACAGATCGACTGCCCGTCGCTTCGTGAGGTCCGCCTGTCGCTTCATGGGTCCGATCGTAAGGACGGGCGCGTGCTGTGTCACCGGCGTTCCGAATGGCGAGACGAGAGCGTCCGACCATTGGTACTCACTCCTGGTTCACGGGGTGGCGGGGTACGTCGTCGACCGTGGCGCGGGGCGGCCGGGGTCGCGGGGCGGACGCGCCCGTCTCGGATAGCGGACCCGCGCAAAAGCGCGGACAGGGGAGGTGGAAGCGGGGAGCGGGGCCGTGGGCGGGGCGCCGGGCGGGGACGTACGAGCCGTACGGGGGCGGGGACGTACGAGCCGTACGGGGGCGGGGAGGTGCTGCCGGATCGGCTCAGCCGGAGAAGTCGACGTCGGTGCCGGAGAACTCGACGTCCAGGCCGGTGCGGGTGGACTCCAGCCCCTCCAGCTGAACGCCCTGCGGCAGGCCGTCGATCCGCCGGGTGTAATCGATCCTCTGCCGGATCAGGTTCTCCAGGCCGGGGACGTCCTCGCCCGGGACCGAGTCGGCCCGGAGCCGGATCGTGTCGCCGTCCTCCACGCTGACCGTGCTGACGGTGGACCGTTCGACGGGCTGCCCGAGGAGCTCCACTCCGGCGCTGACCTTCACTTTGGCCTCGCCGCTGTCCGTCTCCCCGCCGTACTCGACGCGGACGCCCTCTTCCGCGACCTCGGTGAGGTCCTCGTAGGTCACGTGGGCCGTCCCGCTCGCGTTCCCGGCGATCGCCCGGGAGAAGTTGTCGAGCAGCGTGATGTTCCGGGCCGAGAGGGTGAACTCGCTCACCCGCAGGGTGCCCTCACCGGTCTCCCGGGTGACCCCGGTCAGCCGGGCGTCGACCGACTCCAGCTCCTTGGAAGCGATCTGGGTGAGGAAGGGGAAGCCGTTGATGTGCACCTCGGCGCTGCCGGCGTTCTGGGCCGAGGCCAGCTCCTCGGTCATCCGGTCCTCGACAAGCTTGAGGGCCAGCCGGTCCGCGCCGACCAGCAGTCCGCCCAGGACGAGCACGACGATGAGTACGGTCCGCAGTCTGCGCATGGTCTCCCAATCCCCCCGGTGCCCCCCGGTCTCGAACGGTTGTGATCGTACGTGACCCTCTCGGCCCGCCTTCCCCGGGCGCCGGACCGTCGGCCCGTACCCTGCCGCCGAGCCCCGGGCCTTCCGGGGCTCGGCGGCCCGGGATCAGCCCACCACGCGGGCGAGCAGGTAGAGGGCGGGTGCGGCGACGGTCAGCGGCAGCGCCACTCCCGCGGTCATGTGGACGAACCGGGACGGGAAGTCGTAGCTCGCCACCCGCAGGCCGATCAGCGCGCACCCGCCGGCGACCAGGCCGATCAGCGCGTCGGCCGAACCCAGGTCGACGACCTGACCCAGCGCGACCCCGGCGCCGGCCGCCGCGGCCAGCGCGACCGCCGGCGAGAGCAGCGCGGGCAGCGGCAGCGCCCGGGCGAGGACGGCGACGCCCACGGTGACCGTCCCGGCCGTCACCACCTCGTGGGCGCGGCCCCCCGCGGCCAGGTGCCCGGCGGCCAGTACGGCCAGTACGGTCGCCCCGGCGCCGGCTGTGAGCGCGTAGAGCCGTTCGTCCGGCGAGCTGCGGTTGCGCAGGTGGAGGACGAGGAGCAGCACGATCCAGCTGCCCAGCGCACCGACGACGGCGGTCGCGGCGTGCTCCTGCGGGGCCGCGAGCAACGCGAGGTCCGCGGTGACGCCCGCGGCGAAGGCCAGCAGGATGCCCTGCCGGGCGGGCCACATCCCGTTCAGCCGGTACCAGCCGGCGGCGGTGACCGCCTGGAGCAGCACGACGGCGATGGCGAGGGCCGGGCGGCCCAGCGGCGCCGCGGCGGCGAGCAGCAGGGCCAGCACCGCCGTGACGGCGGCCGGCTGGAGACCCGGGGCGATGATCGGGTTCCCGGTGCGGCGGGCCGGGGGTGCGTCGTCTCCCCGCGTCGTGGGGCCCGGGCCGGCGTCCGGAGCCGCGCCGGGGGGCGCCCCGGTGGGGAGGCCGCCGGCCGGGGGCCTGCGGCGCCTGCCGGTGCCGGCCCCCGGATCGGGCGCGTCCTGTGCGGGAACCGACGGGCCCTTCTGCGGCACGGGGCCCGCAGGGCCCCCGTGCTGCGGCTGCGGCATCCGGCGGCCGTACGGGTCGTGCTGCGGGTAGGGCCCGGGCGGGTACGTGCCCGCTCCCGTACCGGCCTGCGGGTGCGCTCCGGGGGCCCCGGTGGGCGGCGGGCCGTACGCGCGTTGCGGACCGCCCGAGCTGTACGGGTCGTAGTCGCCGGTGGAGGGGCTCATCGGGCACCTCCGGCGAACGGCGGGAGCACCTCGACCGTGCCGCCCTGGGTGAGCGCCACCGCGTCGTGGGGTCGCGTGCCCACCGGAGCGCTGTCCACCAGGAAAGAGCAGCGCCCCAGCACCCGGGGGAACTCCGGGCGCCCGGCGTGCCGGGTCCGCGCACCCGCCAGCGCCTCGGCGAGGGTGTCGGCTTCGTAGGTCTCCTCCGCCATGCCCGCGGCGGCTTTCGCCGCGGCCCAGTAGCGGATGGTCCCGTGTACGGGCATTGATGTCTCCCAGCCGTGTGGTGTGCCGCCCCCATCATGGCCCGTCTGTATGCCGAGATGTGCGCCTGTGCGCCCCTGCTGCGGGAGCAGCAGGTCAGCGGGGGTGCGGCAAGGGGAAACCACCGCGCCGGTGGCCCTCGGTGACCGAAGGCACCCTGACGTGCACGCGCTGGTGGGCTATTCTCTTCCGAACGAGGATCCGGGCAGCGTCGCCCCCGGGTCCTTTTGTGCTTGGAGGCCGCAGTACGAAGGCGTACCGCGAATCGGCCGTGAACCGGGGTGCAGTCCGCCCGTGGGCTCCGGCCGATGACCGCAGCCGCAAGTGCGTCAGAAGCAGTGCCGCTATTCGTCCTCGATGGGACCGAGGAAGGAAATCGCCGTCATGAGCTCGCTACTCCTCCTGACCAACGCCCTCCAGCCCTCCACCGAAGTGCTGCCCGCTCTCGGACTCCTGCTCCACAACGTCAGGGTCGCACCCGCGGAAGGCCCCGCCCTCGTCAACACTCCGGGGGCCGACGTCATCATGATCGACGGCCGCCGCGACCTGCCGCAGGTCCGGTCGCTGTGCCAACTGCTGCGCTCCACCGGGCCCGGCTGCCCGCTGATGCTCATCGTGACCGAGGGCGGCCTGGCCGCGGTCACCGCCGAGTGGGGCGTCGACGACGTGCTGCTCGACACCGCCGGGCCCGCCGAGGTCGAGGCCAGGTTGCGGCTCGCCTCCGGCCGGCAGCAGCTCTCGGTGGACGACAGCCCGATGGAGATCCGCAACGGCGACCTCTCGGTCGACGAGGCGACGTACAGCGCCAAGCTCAAGGGCCGGGTGCTCGACCTGACCTTCAAGGAGTTCGAGCTGCTCAAGTACCTGGCGCAGCACCCCGGCCGGGTGTTCACCCGCGCCCAGCTTCTCCAGGAGGTCTGGGGCTACGACTACTTCGGCGGCACCCGTACCGTCGACGTGCACGTCCGCCGGCTGCGGGCGAAGCTCGGGCCCGAGTACGAGTCGCTGATCGGCACCGTCCGGAACGTCGGGTACCGCTTCGTCTCCCCGGAGAAGCCGGAGAAGTCGGCCGCGGAGAAGAAGAGTGGTGACGAGGCCAGGGCCGTGACCGACGCGGCGGCGCGGGTCGCCCGGGAGGCGGCCGAGGAGCGGGAGCGGCTGGGGTGATCCCGGCGGCACCGCGCGTCCCCGCCGGGGCGCAGTCGCCGGTCCGGTCGCGGACCGGATCAGCGAGTGCGGCCCGGCGGGTCCCCGGTCACCCCGCGTAGACTGCCCGCCGTGGCCAAGGTGACGCGGGACGATGTGGCAAGAGTGGCGGGTACGTCGACCGCGGTGGTCAGCTATGTGATCAACAACGGTCCCCGCCCGGTGGCGCCCGCCACCCGGGAGCGGGTGCTCGCCGCGATCAGGGAGCTGGGCTACCGCCCGGACCGGGTCGCCCAGGCGATGGCCTCCCGGCGCACCGACCTGATAGGCATGATCGTCCCCGACGCCCGGCAGCCCTTCTTCGGGGAGATGGCGCACGCCGTGGAGCAGGCCGCGGCGGCCCGCGGGAAGATGGTCCTGGTCGGCAACTCCGACTACCTCGACGAGCGCGAGGTGCACTACCTGCGCGCGTTCCTCGGCATGCGGGTCTCCGGGCTGATCCTGGTCAGCCAGGGACCGAGCGAGCACGCCGCCGCCGAGATCGACGCCTGGGACGCGCGGGTGGTCCTGCTGCACCGCCGCCCCGACGCCATCGACGACGTCGCCGTGGTCATCGACGACGTCGGGGGCGCCCAGCTCGCCACCCGCCACCTGCTGGAGCACGGGCACCCCTACGTCGCCTGCCTGGGCGGAGTGGAGTCCACCCCGGTCGTCGGCGACCCGGTGACCGACCACGTGCGCGGCTGGCAGCGTGCGATGCGGGAGGCCGGACGCCCGACCGAGGGCAGGCTCTTCCAGGCGCCCTACAACCGCTACGACGCCTACCGGGTCGCGCTCGACCTGCTGGCCGGCCCGGACCGGCCGCCGGCCATCATCTGCGCCACCGACGACCAGGCGATCGGCGTCCTGCGCGCCGCCCGCGAGCTGCGCGTGGACGTGCCGGGGGAGCTCGCGGTGGCGGGCTTCGACGACGTCAAGGAGGCGGCGCTCACCGACCCGCCGCTCACCACCGTCGCCTCCGACCGGCCCGCGATGGCCCGGGCTGCCGTGGACCTGGTGCTCGACGACACGCTGCGCCAGGTCGGCTCCCGGCGCGAACGGGTGCGGCAGTTCCCCTCCGCGCTGGTGGTCCGGCGCTCCTGCGGCTGCGCCTGACCCCTCCCGCCGCCGCCCCGGCCGGGCGTCCGCACGTCCGGATGCGCGGAGGCGGCGGAATTGGGGCGTGCCTTTCAGCCGCCGCTCAGCTTCCTCTCATCCGCCCGTCCGACAGTCGTGGCATGAGCGACTACAGCGACGGCAACGGACACCCACCCCGGCCCGGCCGGCGGCCCGGCCACCGGCCCGGCCCGGACGGCCGGCAGCCCCTCCCCGGCACCGGCTCCACCCCACCGCCCGCCTTCCCTCCTGCGCCCGGCCCGCACGACGGCCGGCCGACCGACCCGTCCGGTGCCGGCACGTCGGCCGCCCCCGCAGGTCCGTACGCCGGCCCGGAGCCCCCCGGGCACGGGCGGCGGCGCCGGGCGGGGGGCCCGGTGGCCCTGCTGGCGGCGGTGGCCCTCGCGGCCGGCGCGGTGGGCGGCGGGGCCGGTGCGCTGGTCGGCTCGACTTTCGGTGGTGAGGACACGGGCGGCTCCGCCGTGGCGGCGAACGGCACCAATATCAGCACCGGCGGCACCGTCGCCGCGGTGGCCGAGACCGTCGGGCCGAGCGTGGTGGAGATCAGCACCGGCAACTCCACCGGATCCGGCGTGGTGATCTCGGACGACGGCGAGATCCTCACCAACAACCACGTGGTCTCCGGCGCCGACCGAGTGGAGGTCGTCTTCAGCGACGGCACCACGGCGACCGCGGAGGTCGTCGGCACCGAGGCGGACCTGGACATCGCCCTGCTCGACGTGGACGGGGTCGACGGCCTCGAACCGGCGGCCCTGGGCGACTCCGACGCCGTCCGGGTCGGCGACGGAGTGGTTGCCATCGGCTCACCCGAGGGCCTCACCGGATCCGTCACCAGCGGCATCGTCTCCGCCAAGGACCGCGACGTGACGGTCCGCGAGGAGCAGGACCAGGGGCAGAAAGGGCAGCGGAGCCAGGGCGGGGACTGGCCGTTCGAGTTCGGCGGCGGTCAGTACAACGGCGAGGTCGGCTCGGAGACCACCACCTACCGGGCGCTCCAGACCGACGCCTCGCTCAACCCCGGCAACTCCGGTGGCGCGCTGCTGAACATGGACGGCGAGGTGGTCGGTATCAACTCCGCGATGTACAGCGCGGGCCAGAGCCAGACGGAGGCGGGCAGCATCGGACTCGGGTTCGCCATCCCGATCGACGACGTGAAGCAGCTCCTGGATGACCTGCGCACCGGAAACTGAGCCGGCCCCGGACACCGGTGGCACACTCGCCCCCATGAGTGTGCTGATCGTCGACGACGAACCCGCGGTGCGCGACGCGCTGAGCCGCAGCCTCCGGTTCGAGGGGTACGAGACCGAGGAGGCCGTCGACGGAGTGGACGCGCTGGCCCGGGCCGCCGCGCGGCCGCCGGAGCTGATCGTGCTCGACATCCAGATGCCGCGGATGGACGGGCTGACGGTCGCCCGGCGGCTGCGCGCGCAGGGCGTCACCCTCCCGATCCTCATGCTCACCGCCCGGGACACCGTCGGCGACCGCGTCACCGGGCTGGACGCGGGGGCCGACGACTACCTCGTCAAGCCCTTCGACCTGGACGAGCTGCTGGCCCGGGTCCGGGCCCTGCTGCGCCGCAGCTCCTACGCGCGTCACGAGGACGCGGAGGACGACGAGGAGGCCCGGGTGCTGGCCTTCGCCGATCTGCGGATGGACCCGGTCACCCGCGAGGTGACGCGAGGAGGCCGGCGGGTGGACCTGACGCGCACCGAGTTCACCCTGCTGGAGCTGCTGCTGGCCCACCCCCGCCAGGTGCTCACCCGGGAGCAGATCCTGCTCGCGGTCTGGGGGTTCGACTTCGAGCCGTCGTCCAACTCCCTGGACGTCTACGTGATGTACCTGCGCCGGAAGACCGAGGCGGGCGGGGAGCCGAGGCTCGTCCGGACGGTGCGGGGCGTCGGCTACGTACTGCGGGAGGAGCCGTGACGGAAGCCGCCCGGAGCCTGCGGGCCCGGGTCGCGGCGCGGTCGGCGCGGCTCCCGCTGCGGTCCCGGCTCGCGCTGCTGACGGCCACCGCTGTCGCCGTCGCGGTGGCCGTCTGCGCCGTCGTGGCCTGGCTGGTGGTCCGAGGCCAGTTGATCGACTCGCTGGACGACGCGCTGCGCCGCAGCAGGGTGCAGCCCGGCCTCGTGCTGGAGCAGATCAGCGCCGGCCGCTGCGTCGCCGTGTCGCCGGAGGAGCGGGAGGCGGTCGCCAACCCGTTCGACTCCACCGTCCAGATCGTCGACCGCAACGGCAGCAGCTGCATCATCTTCGGCCAGCAGCCGCTCGACGTGCAGCCGGAGGACACCGCCGTCGCCGAGGGGACGTCCGAGGAGGCCCTGCACAACGTCCGCGCGGCCGACGGCAGCATGTACCGGGTGCTGACGGAGCCGCTGCGGCCCAACGGGGTGGCGGTGACCGTCGCCCGGCCGATGGCCGAGGTCGACGACTCGCTGGACTCCCTCGCCCTGGTGCTGGGCCTGGTCGCGACTGCCGGGGTGTTCGGCGCGTCGGCGGCCGGAGTGGCGCTGGCCCGGGCCGGGCTGCGCCCCGTGGACCGGTTGGCCGAAGCGGTGGAACACATCGCCAGGACGGAGGACCTCACCGTCCGCATCCCCGCCGACGGGGACGACGAGATCGCCCGGCTGTCCCGCTCGTTCAACGCCATGACCCGGGCGCTGGCCGCCTCCCGCGACCTCCAGCAGCAGCTCATCGCGGACGCCGGGCACGAGCTGCGCACCCCGCTGACCTCGCTGCGGACAAACATCGACCTGCTGGTCCGCAGCGAGCAGAGCGGGCGGGCGCTGCCGGAGGAGGACCGGGCCTCGCTGCTCGCCTCGGTACGCTCCCAGATGGCCGAACTGGCCGCGCTGATCGGCGACCTCCAGGAGCTGTCGCGGCCCGAGTCGGCCCCCGGCGGCGGACCGCTGGAGGTCGTCGGACTGCACGAGGCCGCCGACCGGGCGGTGCAGCGCGTCCGGCTGCGGGCGTCCGGGATCGAGGTGGCGGCGGAGCTGGCGCCCTGGTTCGTCCGTTCCGAACCCGCCGCGCTGGAGAGGGCGGTGGTGAACCTGCTCGACAACGCGGTGAAGTTCAGCCGGCCGGGAGGCAGGGTCGAGGTGGAGCTGGTCGGCGGCGTGCTCCGGGTGCGCGACCACGGGCCCGGCATCGCGGCGGAGGAGCTGCCCAAGGTGTTCGACCGCTTCTGGCGCGCTCCTTCCGCACGCGGCCTGCCCGGCTCCGGCCTGGGGCTGTCCATCGTGGCACGCACGGTCGCCCGTGCCGGGGGCCGGGTGGAGCTGCGGGCCGCCGAGGGCGGCGGCACCGAGGCGGCGCTGCGGCTGCCGGGTGCCGCCGGGCCGCCGCCGGATCTGCCGCCGTAGCGCCGCGCGGTCCGTCCTGAGGACCCCGCCGCGCTGCCAGCGCCCGACGATCAGAGGTTGCTCAGCCTGCGTGGTCCCGGGCCCTGGGCGGCGGCGGCGTCCTTGGGGTTGGCCAGCCCGCAGCGGTCGAGGGAGAGGCAGCCGCAGCCGATGCAGTCGCTCAGGTCGTCCCGCAGCTCCTGCAACTGGGTGATGCGCGCGTTGAGTTCGGAACGCCAGCACTCCGACACCCGGGCCCAGTCCTCCCGGTTGGGGGTGCGGTTGTCCGGGAGCAGCTCCATCACCGCGTGGATCTGTTCCAGCGAGATGCCGACCCGCTGCGAGGCGCGGATGAACGCGACCCGTCGCAGCATGTCGCGGGTGTAGCGGCGCTGGTTGCCGGTGGTGCGGCGGCTGTGGATCAGGCCGTGCCGCTCGTAGAAGCGCAGCGCCGAGGTGCTCACCCCACTGCGTTCGGCGAGTTGCCCGACGGTGAGCTCCGCGGTCTTCCAGGAGACCGGCGTGGTGCGAGGCGTCATGCCCGTCACGGTAGGGGATGTCCCGGCCGTCGTTCACCCATGGTCGAAGTCGGGCTCGGTCCCGGTCCGGCGGAGGCCCCCCGGCGCGCCGTGGAGGACGAGACGCGCGGAGGGACACCGCTTGACTTGAATAAAGGTTCACTTATGGCGCTTGGGGCGACCGGCCCGGTTGCGGGGCCACGATCACACAGGAGTCAGCCATGTCCGAAGCCTCCTTGCGTCTCGTCGTCCTGACCGGCAGCGTCCGCGAGGTCCGGGTCGGCCCGACCGTGGCCCACTGGAGCAGCCGTCGGGCGGAGGTGGCCGGCCGATTCGAGGTCGACCGGATCGACCTCGCCGAGTTCCCGCTGCCGCTGGTGATGCCCGGCTGGGGCGCCACCGGGGACGCGGAGACCGTGCGCAACGAGAAGGAGGTCGCGCGGCGGCTGGACGCGGCGGACGCGGTGGTGGTCGTCACCCCGGAGTACAACCACAGCTTCCCCGCCGCGCTGAAGAACGCGATCGACCGGTTCCGCGAGGAGTGGGCGACCAAGGCCGTCGCGCTGGTCTCCTACGGTGGCAGGAGCGGCGGCATCCGGGCCGCCGAGCAGCTGCGGCAGGTCTTCCCCGAACTGCACGCGGTGACGGTGCGCGACGCCCTGGGCTTGGCCGGTGCGGGTGACGCCTTCGACGCGGAGGGGCGGCCCAGGGACCCGGCCGCGGGGTGGTGGCGGTCGGGGCGATGCTCGGGCAGCTCGCCTGGTGGGCGGAGACGCTGCGGGTCGGCCGCGCCTATGCCTGACACCCGCCGCGCCCGGGCCCGCGGGCGACACCGGGCGGGCCGCCGGGCCCCGCACCGCCCGGACCGGGCGGTGCGGGGCGGCTGTTCAGCCGAGCACGGTGATGCGGTCCGCGGCCGGGGCGCTCAGCGGGTCGTCCGCCGAGGTGGTGGACGTGAGGTACTCCTCCAGGGCGTCGCGGTCGACGCCGCCGACGTAGGGGTCGGTGCCCTCGGCGAAGGTGGTGAAGCCGTCCCCGCCGGAGGCCAGGAAGGAGTTCATCGCGACCCGGTAGGTCCGGTCGGCCTCCAGCGACTCACCGTTGAGCCGGACCGAGTCCGCCACGACACGGTCCGCGCCGCTGCGGGTCCGGTCCAGGATGTAGGTGAAGCCCTCCGAGACCTGGAGGACGCGCGGGGTCTCCTCGTTCACTCCGCTGACCTGCTGCCGCAGGATTTCCAGCAGTTGGGCGCCCGTGAGGTCCGCGAGGTTGACGGTGTTGGAGAAAGGCTGCACGGAGTAGCCCTCCTCGTAGGTCACCACGCCGTCACCCTCGCTGCCCGAGGCCGCGTACGTCAGGTCGGTGCGGATGCCGCCCGGGTTCATCATCGCCAGCTCCACCGACTCGTCCAGGCTCCTGCCGTGGGCGAGTTGGGCATCCGCGATCAGGTCGCCGAGCGGGGACTCGGGGATGTTGCGGTCCGCGGTGATGTCCTCGCTGATCCAGCCGATCGGCTGCTGTGCGACCGGACCGGCCAGCGTGTTCCAGAAGCCCAGCAGCCGGGAGAGGTCGCGGGCCTTGGGGTGCTCGCGGTGGACCACCTGGTTGGTGCCCTCGACCGAGGTGCGGACGATGTCCTTGGTGCGCCGGTCGTAGGACATGTTCAGCTCGGTGAACAGCCGGCCGTTGGAGGCCGCCGAGGTGACCAGCCGCTCGTTGCCCTCCGGGTCCGGGATGCTGCACACGTACGCCTCGTGGGTGTGCCCGGTCACCAGGGCGTCCACGCCCGCATCAGTCCGCTCGGCGATGTCCACCACCGGGCCGGAGAGCCCGTCGCTGCCGGACTCGCAGGCGTGGTTGTACGCCGGTGAGGACGGGTAGCCGCCCTCGTGGATCAGGGCCACCACCGCGTTGACGCCCTTGCGCTTCAGCTGCGCGGTGTACTTGTCGAGGGTCTCCGCCTCGTCCAGGAACTCCAGGCCCTCGATGCCCGCCGGGGTGACGACGTCCTTGGTGCCCTGGAGCGTCACGCCGATGAAGCCGACCTCGACGTCCTTGATCTTCTTGATCGTGTAGGGGTCGAGCAGCGGCTCGCGGGTGTCCTCGTCCACCACGTTGGCGGCCAGGAAGGGGAAGTCGGCGCCCTCGAAGGTGCGCGATTCGTCGTAGCAGCCGTCGACCGGGTGGCAGCCGCCGTTCTGCTTGCGCAGCAACTCCTCGGCGCCCAGGTCGAACTCGTGATTGCCGACGCCCACCACGTCCATCTTCAGCTTGTTCAGGGCCTCAATGGCCGGCTCGTCGCGGAAGAGTCCGGAGAGCATCGGGCTCGCGCCGACCATGTCGCCCGCGGCGACGGTGACGGACCGCGACTCGCCCCGGCGGGCCTGCCGCAGCGCGGTGGCCAGGTACTCCACCCCGCCGGCGTCGATCTCCTGGGTGCTGCCGTCGTGGTGCTCGTGCGTCACCCGGCCGCCCGAACCCGACGGCGGCTCCAGCGCGCCGTGGAAGTCGTTGACGGCCAGGACCTGCAGGTCCGTGGTCGGGCCGTGCTCGTCACGGTCGTCGGGTCCGCCGTGCTTGCCGTCGTCGCCGCCCCGCGCCGCCGCGGGCGACTGCTCGGGTGCGGCCTGGGCGCTCGGTACGGCGGCGACGCTGAGAGCGGCCGCCGCCACCAGGCCGGCGGTGGCGGCGGTCAGCAGCCTGCCGTTCCGTCGTCGACCTGGACGAGCCGGAGGAGTGGGCATGTCTGTCCCCTTATGGGAGCCGTGAGTTGCCAGTGTTCAGGCGTGTGGTGGAGCAGAAGGCAGCCTAGGGTCAACGCGCGTAGCGTGTCAGGACTCCGCGGGTAACCAAAGGGTTTCCGGCAGGTTGAACGTAGGCTCGGGGCCATGAGCGACGTGGCGATGGTGGAGCAGGTGTCCGAGCCGGTGGCCGGGGAGGTCTCCGCGCTCATCGAGCATGCGGCAGGCCAGGACGGCCAGGCGGCGGTGTCCGAGCAGGGCAGGCTGCACCTGCGCGGTGGTCGGCGCGCCGGCGTGACCCACTTCCTCGTGCGGTCCGGCGGTGCTCTGGTCGGGTACGGCCAGCTGGAGGACGCCGACCCCGTGGAGGCTCCCGCCGCCGAGTTCGTCGTGCACCCCGGTCACCGCGGCAACGGCTACGGCCGGGCACTCGGCCGGGCCCTGCTCGATGCCTCGGGCCGCCGGATGCGCGTCTGGGCGCACGGCGGCCACGCCGCCGCCCGGCACCTCGCGCAGACCCTGGGCATGACCCTCTTCCGAGAACTGCGCCAGATGCGGGCGCCGCTGGACGCCGACGCGCTGCCGCAGCCGGTACTGCCGCCGGGTGTGGAGCTGCGGGCGTTCCGGCCGGGGCGGGACGAGGAGCACTGGCTGGCCGCCAACGCCGCCGCTTTCGCCCACCACCCCGAGCAGGGCGCGCTCACCCGTCGCGACCTGGACGCCCGGATGGCGGAGCCCTGGTTCGACCCCCGGGGCTTCCTGCTGGCCGTCCCCGCCGGAGAGCCCGGCGCGGGGGAGGCGCCCGGCGCTGGCGACGGGCCGGGGGGCGATGCTGCCGCCGGGGCCCCGGGCGGCCCGATCCTGGGCTTCCACTGGACGAAGGTGCACAGCGCCGAGGGGCTCGGCGAGGTCTACGTCGTCGGGGTGGTGCCGGGCGCGCAGGGCGGCGGCCTGGGCAAGGCGCTGACCGTGGCCGGACTGCGCCACCTCGCCGAGGACCGCGGGCTCTCGACCGGGATGCTCTACGTCGACGCCGACAACGGCCCGGCCGTCTCCGTCTACGAGCGGCTCGGATTCCGCGTCCACGAGGTCGACCTGATGTACCGCACCGAGGGCTGAACGCGGCGGATGGCGCGGCGGCCTGGCCGGCCCGTCCATACGGGTGAGGGCGGCGGATACCCTCCCGGCCATGTCGGTGTAACCGTTGATTCAGACTCGGTTGCGAACATCACGGAATGCAGCCAGTCGGCCCGAACCGCAGGCTCCACCTGGCCTCCGGTGGCCTCCCGCCCGGCTCCGGGACGTCCGCGTCCACCGGGCCCGCGGGCGCCCCGGCGGACGCCGCAGCGCCCACCGGGGACCGGCGCACCGGCCCGGCGGGGGCGGCCGCCGGCAGGCCCCGCCCGCGCCCGTCGCGGAAGAATGGGGGGATGAGCCAGTCAGCGCATCCCCCGCCGTCCGCCGTGCCCACCGAGCCCTCCCAGGCCGAGCAGCCGTCGGTGGGCTCGATCGCCGCGTCCCGGCCGTACTCGGTCACCGTCCCGGTGGACGGCCTGGACCCGGACCTGGACGCCGACCCGGACTCCTACGAGGGCGAGGCCGACGACCTCCCCCAGGGGCGCTTCCTGGACCGCGAGCGCAGTTGGCTCGCCTTCAACGAGCGGGTGCTGGAGCTGGCCGAGGACCCGGCCACCCCACTGCTGGAGCGCGCCAACTTCCTGGCGATCTTCGCCAGCAACCTGGACGAGTTCTTCATGGTCAGGGTCGCCGGGCTCAAGCGCCGGATAGCCACCGGAGTGGCCACCCGCTCGGCCTCGGGCCTCCAGCCCCGCGAGGTGCTGGACCTGATCTGGAACCGCTCCCGGGAGCTGATGGCCCGGCACGCCGCCTGCTACCAGCAGGACGTCTCGCCCACGCTCGGTGACGAGGGCATCCACCTGATCCGCTGGATCGACCTCACGGACAAGGAGCAGGCCCGGCTCTTCACCCTGTTCCGGCACCAGATCTACCCGGTGCTGACCCCGCTGGCCGTGGACCCGGCCCACCCCTTCCCGTACATCTCCGGGCTGTCGCTGAACCTCGCGGTGGTCGTGCGGAACCCGGTGAGCGGCCACCACCACTTCGCCCGGGTGAAGGTGCCGCCGCTGCTCTCCCGCTTCCTGGAGGCCTCGCCGCAGCGGTACGTCCCGCTGGAGGACGTGATCGCGGCCCACCTGGAGGAGCTGTTCCCCGGCATGGAGGTGCTGGGCCACCACATGTTCCGGGTCACCCGCAACGAGGACCTGGAAGTGGAGGAGGACGACGCGGAGAACCTTCTCCAGGCGCTGGAGAAGGAGCTCATGCGGCGCCGCTTCGGCCCGCCGGTGCGGCTGGAGGTCGAGGAGAGCATCGACCCGTACGTGCTCGACCTGCTCGTCCGCGAGCTGAAGGTCTCCGACGCGGAGGTCTACCCACTGCCCGGGCCGCTCGACCTCAGCGGGCTCTCCGGGATCGTCGCGACGATGGACCGGCCCGAGCTGAAGTACCCGAAGTTCATCGCCGGCACCCACCGCGACCTCGCCGAGGTCGAGTCCGCCTCCGCGCCGGACATCTTCGCCGCGCTGCGGGAGCGCGACGTCCTGCTGCACCACCCCTACGACTCGTTCTCCACCTCCGTGCAGGCGTTCCTGGAGCAGGCTGCCGCCGACCCCGAGGTGCTGGCGATCAAACAGACTCTCTACCGGACCTCCGGCGACTCGCCGATCGTGGACGCGCTCATAGACGCCGCCGAGTCCGGCAAGCAGGTGCTCGTCCTGGTCGAGATCAAGGCCAGGTTCGACGAGCAGGCCAACATCAAGTGGGCCCGGAAGCTGGAGGAGTCCGGCTGCCACGTCGTCTACGGCCTGGTCGGGCTCAAGACCCACTGCAAGCTTTCGCTGGTGGTGCGCCAGGAGGGCGAGCAACTGCGCCGGTACGCCCACGTCGGCACCGGCAACTACCACCCGAAGACGGCCCGGCTGTACGAGGACTTCGGCCTGCTCACCGCGGACCCTCAGGTCGGGGCCGACCTGTCGGACCTGTTCAACCGGCTGTCCGGCTACTCCCGGCGGGAGTCCTACCGCCGGCTGCTCGTCGCGCCGCGCTCACTGCGGGACGGGCTGGTGACCCGGATCAACAAGGAGGCCACCCACCTGCGGGCCGGGCACCCGGCGTACGTCCGGATCAAGGTGAACTCGATCGTCGACGAGGCCGTCGTCGACGCCCTCTACCGGGCGTCGCAGGCCGGCGTGCCGGTCGACGTGTGGGTGCGCGGCATCTGCGCGGTGCGCCCGCAGGTGCCGGGGCTCAGCGACAACGTCCGGGTCCGCAGCGTCCTGGGGAGGTTTCTGGAGCACTCGCGGGTCTTCGCCTTCGGGGGCGGCGGCGATCCGGAGGTGTGGATCGGCAGCGCCGACCTCATGCACCGCAACCTCGACCGCCGGATCGAGGCGCTCGTCCGCGTCGTCGACCCGTCCCACCGCACCTCCCTCAGCCGGCTGCTGGAGACCGGCGTGTCCGACACCACGGCGTCCTGGCACCTCGGCCCCGACGGGGACTGGACCCGGCACGCCCACGACGCGGAGGGCCGCCCGCTGCGGAACGTCCAGGAAATGCAGATCGACGCCCGGAGACGCCGACGTGGTCCCCAAACCTGATCTGACGGCGACCTCCGCCGAACTCCCCGCGGGCCGCTCCCGGCCCCCGCACCCCCCGCCTGGCACGCCGTCGGCCCCGGGCGCGCCCGTCCGCGGCGGCCCGGCCCGCGGCGCCACCGCCCCAGGCGGCCCGGTGCCCTCCGCACGGGGAGACGACCGGCCCCCGCCGGCCGGCCGCTCGGCCGGGGCGGTGCTCGGCGACCACCTGCACCAGCAGGCCGCCGAACTGCTGCGCAGCCTGCGGGTGCACGCCGAGACCTCCGGCAGCGCCGAGACGGCGGCCGAGGCCGCGGAGGCGGTACGCCGGCTCCGCCGCGCCGCCCGCCGGATCAGCGGCGCCCTGCACACCTACCGGTCGCTGCTGGACGGCGACTGGGCGGACCACCTCGGCACCGAACTCGGCTGGCTTTCCGGCGTCCTCGCCCGGGAGTACGCCTGCGCCGCACGGCTCGACCGGCTGCTGGGCGCGCTGCACCGCCTTGCCGTCCCCGCCTCCGGACCGCTCGCCGCGCCGGAGGCGGGCACCTCCTGCGGGGGGACGTCCGGAAGCCGCGGCGGCAGCCCGGCCGGCAGCCCGGGCGTCGGCGCCGCCCGCGCCGGGGCGCTGCTGGAGCGCCGGCTCACCCTCTCCCGTACCCGGGCCCACTCCGCCGCACTCCAGGCGCTCGGCTCCGCCCGGTTCCATGCCGTCGCCGACGGTGTGGCTGTCCTCGCCTCCGAGGCGCCGATCGACCCGGCTGCGGCCGACCGTCCCGCCCGGACCCTGCTGCTCCCGCCGCTGGAGGAGGCGCGCCGTCGGCTCGACGAGGCCGTGGACGAGATGCCGCTCGGGCGTGGCGCGCTCGACCAGGCGCTGACCGGCGCCGACGACCGCCAGGACGCGGCCTGGCGTGAACTGCGCGGGCTGTTGCGGCTGGTCCGCTACGCCCACGAGGTGCTGGGCGAGCCGCAGGCCGCCCTCGCCACGGCGGGCCGCCACCTCACCCGGTACCGTGACGCTGCGGACGCTGCGGAAGCGGCGGCCACCGCCGGGACCACCCCGCGCATCGCACCGGCCACCGCCTACGCACTCGGGGTGCTGCACGCCGACCAGCGGCACGCGGTGCAGTCGGCCCGGCTCGCGTTCTGCCGGAGCTGGCACCTGGCGGTACCGGAGGAGAGGTCACGCGGTTGAGCGAGAGGAACGGCGGACGGCGGACGGCGGAGGGGGCCGGCGCGCAGGCGCCTCCGGTCCGTGCGGCGGGCTGCGTGCTGTGGCGCCGGCACGCCTCCGGCGGTGTCGAGTTCGCCCTGGTGCACCGGCCCAGGTACGACGACTGGTCGCACCCGAAGGGCAAGCTCAAGTCCGGCGAGACCCCGGAGGCGGCCGCGCTGCGCGAGGTGGCGGAGGAGACCGGCTTCCGGTGCGCGCTCGGTGCCGCGCTGCCGACCGCGGACTACCTGGCCCACGGCCGTCCCAAGCGGGTCCACTACTGGGCTGCGGAGGTACTCGGCGGCGCGTTCCTGGCCAACGACGAGGTGGACCGCTTGCTCTGGCTGGCCCCCGGGGAGGCGCGCCGACGTCTCACCCAGGTCCGGGACCGCCCGCTCGTCGACGCCGCCCTGGCCACTCTCGCTGCCCGCTGACCGCTGACCGCTGCCCGCTGACCGCTGCCCGCTGCCCGCTGCCCGCTGCCCGCTGCCCGCTGACCGCTGACCGCTGCCCGCTGACCGCTCGCCGCTGACCGCTCGCCGGGCCGCGGTTCCGGCTGCCGTCATGCTGCCGCGAGGGCGCTGAGCTGCTTCGTTCCCTGGGTTGAGTGGAGGCTTGTCAACTTTCCTGGCTTCGGTGTATACAAGAGCTGTGAGGCGTCACAGCCCCGGTTTCGAGTGAAGGAGATGACCCGTGATGCTCATGCGCACCGACCCGTTCCGTGACTTCGACCGGCTCGCCCAGCAGATGCTCGGCACCGCGTCCCGCCCGGTGGCCATGCCGATGGACGCGTACCGCGCCGGCGACACCTTCGTGGTCCACCTCGACCTGCCGGGCATCGATCCCGACTCCATCGACCTCGACGTCGAGCGCAACGTCCTGACCATCCAGGCCGAGCGGGTGCGCTCCGGCCCCGAGAATGCCGAGCGGATCGCCGCGGAACGGCCGACCGGCCGGTTCAGCCGTCAGCTCTTCCTCGGCGACACCCTGGACGTCGACCGGATCGCCGCCGAGTACGACTCGGGTGTGCTGACCCTGCGCGTCCCGGTCGCGGAGACGGCCAAGCCGCGACGCATCCAGATCAGCAGCAGCGGCGAGCAGCGCCGACTCACGGCCTGAGCGTCCCCCGGCCGGCCCCGGACCCGTCCCGCCCCCGGACTCCGGGTCCGGGGGCGGGACGGGTCCGGGGCCTCTTCCGTCCGTCCGGGCGGAGCACTCAGCCGCGCGGGGCCAGGGCGGGCCAGCGCACCGTCACCTCGCCCTGGCGCCAGTGGCCGGGCCCCCCGGTCACCGGCCAGTCCGCACGCAGGTCGTGCACCGTGCGCAGCCAGCGCTGCCGGGCCCCGAGCCCGGCGTAGGGGGCCGCCGCCGCCCAGGCGCGGTCGAAGTCCCGTAGGAAGGCGTGCACCGGCTCGCCGGGCACGTTGCGGTGGATGAGCGCCTTGGGCAGGCGCTCGGCCAGGTCGGAGGGGCGGCCCAGCGAGCCGATCCGGGTGGCGAAGGTGACGGTGCGCGGCCCCTCGGGGCCCAGGGCCACCCAGACGTGCCGACGGCCGATCTCGTCGCAGGTGCCCTCCACCAGGAGGCCCTCCGGGGCCAGTCGGCCGCACAGCCGGGCCCAGACAGTCGGAACCTCGTCCTCCGGGTACTGCCGCAGTACGTTCGCCGCCCGGATCAGCAGCATCTCGCCCGGCAGCGGCACCTCGAAACCGCCCCGGACGAAGGTCAGTCCGGGACGGACCTGGCCCAGCGCGGCTGCCACCCGCTCCGCGTCGATCTCCACCCCCACCACCTCGGCGTCCGACCGCACCCGGCGCAGCTGACCCAGCAGCTCCACCGCCGTCCAGGGCGCGGCGCCGTAGCCGAGGTCCACCGCGACCGGCGGGGCGTCCGCCCGGCGCAGGGCGACTGCGTGGGCCGCCGCGATCCACCGGTCCATCCGGCGCAACCGGTTGGGGTGGGTGGTGCCGCGGGTGGCTGCGCCTTCGGGACGGGGGCGGGGACGGACGGGCATGCACGGCAGGGTACGCCAGGTGCCCGGGAACGTTCGGGGCGTACGGTCGCGGTCCTCCCGGGGCCCGGGACGCCGATCGGATAACAGTTCGGCAAAGTGGGAAGAGGGAGCAACCAGATCGTTGTTACCCGCACCGAGAAGGCACCGCGACCAACGACCGTGGTGGAGAGCGGACCACGGTGAAGGAGGCAGCCCGGTGGGCTCGTATGCGACGCGGCTGGGCCGCCGGCTCGGTCTTCCTGCGCGTGCACCGCGCCGCGTGGCGATGCTCAGCGTGCACACCTCGCCGCTCCACCAACCCGGCACCGGGGACGCGGGCGGGATGAACGTCTACATCGTGGAGCTGGCCAGGCAGCTCGCCGAGCTGGGCACCGAGGTGGAGATCTTCACCCGCGCGACCACCGGTGCCCTCGCCCCGCGGGCCGAACTGGCCCCCGGCGTGCTGGTGCGGCACGTGGACGCGGGCCCGTACGAGGGTCTCGCCAAGGAGGACCTGCCCGCCCAGCTGTGCGCCTTCACTCACGGGGTGATGCAGGCCTGGGCCGGCCATCGGCCTGGGTACTACGACCTGGTCCACTCGCACTACTGGCTCTCCGGCCACGTCGGCTGGCTCGCGGCCCAGCGCTGGGGCGTCCCGCTGGTGCACGCCATGCACACCATGGCGAAGGTCAAGAACGCCGCACTCGCCACGGGCGACACGCCCGAACCGCCCGCGCGGGTGATCGGCGAGACGCAGATCGTCCGGGCCGCCGACCGGCTGGTGGCCAACACCGCCGAGGAGGCGGACCAGCTGGTCCGGCACTACGACGCGGACCCGCAGCGCACCGCGGTCGTCCACCCCGGCGTCAACCTGGACACCTTCCGCCCGGCGGACGGCCGTGCCGCGGCGCGGGCCCGGCTCGGGCTGCCCGCCGACGCGCTGATACCCCTCTTCGCCGGCCGTATACAGCCGCTCAAGGCCCCCGACATCCTGCTGCACGCCGTGCGGCTGCTGCTCGACGCGCAGCCCCGGTTGCGGGAACGGCTCGTCGTCCCGGTGGTCGGCGGCCCCAGCGGCTCCGGCATGGCCAGGCCGGAGGGCCTCCAGAAGCTCGCTGCCAAACTGGGCATCGCGGACGTGGTGTGCTTCCGGCCGCCCGTCGACCAGCAGGCCCTCGCCGACTGGTACCGGGCCGCCAGCGTGCTGGTGATGCCCTCCTACAGCGAGTCGTTCGGCCTGGTCGCCATCGAGGCACAGGCCTGCGGCACACCAGTGGTAGCCGCCTCCGTCGGCGGGCTGCCGGTTGCGGTGCGGGACGGGAGCAGCGGCTTCCTCGTCCCCGGCCACGAGCCCGCGGCGTACGCCGAGGTGCTCGGCCGGTTCGCCGCGAACCCGGACCTCGGCACCCGGATGGGGGCGGCCGCCGCCCGGCACGCCCAGAGCTTCGGCTGGGACGCCGCCGCCCGCAGTACGACCCGGGTCTACGGCGAGGCGCTCGCCGCGATGCCCGGGCGCCTACGATCGGTGCATGTCTGACGTGCAGGACGACCGGTCCGCCCCGGCGACCGTCATCGAGCGGACGCTCGTTGACGCCGAGCTGGAGTGGGAGTCGCCGGCCGAGGGCACCTTCGTGGTGACCCTGCCGGGGACGAAGAAGCTGTCCACGACCTGCTCCCTGGTCGTCGGCAACCACTCGCTGTCCATCAACGCCTTCGTGGTCCGCTGCCCGGACGAGAACCACGCTGCCGTGCACCGCTGGCTGCTGGAGCACAACACCCGCCTCTACGGAGTGGGTTACGCGATCGACCGGCTCGGGGACATCTACCTCGTCGGCCGGCTGCCGCTCGCGGCGGTCACCGAGGCCGAGGTGGACCGGCTGCTGGGCTCGGTGCTGGAACAGGCCGACGGCTCGTTCAACACGCTGCTGGAGATGGGCTTCGCGACCGCCATCCGCCGCGAGCACGCCTGGCGCACCTCCCGCGGCGAGTCCACCCGGAACCTGGCGGCCTTCACCCACCTCACCGGCGGCTGACCGGGAGGACCGCTCTCTTCCGTGCGTCCGCGAGGCGGTCTTGCCGCCAGACGCGTCCGCGGCCAGATTCGTGGCATGGCGACGATCGTGTTGGTGGGGACGCTCGATACCAAGGGCGAGGAGTACGGCTGGCTGCGCGAGCGGTTGGAGGCGCGCGGCGCCGAGGTCCTGGTGGTCGACGCCGGGGTCGCGGGTGCACCGCGGCTCCCGGCCGAGGTGCCGCGGGAGGCGGTGGCGCGGGCGGCGGGCGAGGACCTCGCCGCGCTCCGGGCTGCGGGCGACCGCGGCACGGCGGTCACCGCGATGGCCGCCGGTGCTGCCGCCGTGGTGCGCGACCTGCACCGGGACGGACGGCTGCACGGGGTGCTCGCCCTCGGCGGAAGCGGCGGGACCTCGATCGCCACCCGCGCGATGCGGGAGCTCCCGCTGGGGGTGCCCAAGCTGATGGTCTCCTCGATGGCGGCCGGCGACGTCTCGCCGTACGTCGGGTCGAGCGACCTGACGCTGATGTACAGCGTGGTCGACATCGCCGGGATCAACCGGATCTCCGCCCCGATCCTCGCGAACGCCGTCGAGGCGATCGCCGCGATGGCCGCGCACCACGAGACCGCCAGCGCGCACGGCAGCAGTCCGACCGGCACCGGTCGCGGCGCGGGGCCGGAGCGTCCGCTGGTGGCTGCCTCGATGGCCGGGGTCACCACCCCTGGCGTGGACGCCGCCCGCGGACGTCTGACCGAACTCGGCTACGAGGTACTGGTCTTCCACGCCTCCGGCCCGGGCGGACGCTCCCTGGAGGCACTCGCCGGGGAGGGGGCGTTCGCCGGAGTGCTCGACCTGACCCTCAGCGAACTGGCCGACGACCTGGTCGGCGGCATCCTCACCGCGGGCCCCGACCGGCTCACCGCGGCGGGCGCCGCCGGGATACCGCAGGTGGTCGGGCTCGGCGCGCTCGACATGGTCAAGTTCGGCCCGTCCGGCACCCTGCCCGCACGGTTCGCCGACCGCCACGTCCGGGTGCACAACCCCTCGATCACCGTCATCCGCACCACCGCCGCCGAGAGTGCCGAACTGGGCCGCCGGGTCGCCGCCAAACTGTGGGCCGCGACCGGGCCCACCAGTGTGCTGGTGCCGCTGCGCGGCCTGTCCACTCTGGGAGCCCCTGGCGGCCCGTACCACGACCCGGAGCTCGACGCGGTGCTCGTCACCGCCCTGCGGGAGGGCCTCGACGGCAGTCAGGTCGAGATCGTGGAACTGGACACCGACCTCAACGACCCGGCGTTCGGCCGGACGGCCGCCGACCGGCTGCACGCGCTGATCACCGCCGCCTCGGGCTGACGCCGGGCGGTACCGCCCGGCGTCAGCCCGCCGTGCCCTCCCCGGACGCGACCGGGCGGGCTGCGGGCTCAGCGTCCGAGGGTGCCGACCACCGGGGCGAGCACCCGGCGGACCTGCGGGGTGATGTCGGCGCGGGCACGGAGGAGCACCGGGTCGGTCAGTGCGCCGGTGGCCGGTTCGGCGTTGTCCGCCGCGAACGGCCGCACCGGCGTGTGCAGGTGGCCGCCGGGAGCGTCCAGCCCGGTCCGGTCCTGCAGCAGGTGGCCCGGTAGGCGATCTCGTTCGAGAGGTAGTCCCCCGCCGCCGGCCCGGGGGTGCGCACGTCCGAACATGCCGCTGCACCCCGCCTGCCGATGTGAGCGGGGTACAGCGAGTGCGTGCCGGTCACCGTGCGGCGGTGACCGGGTGCCCGAGGGGACGGGCCCTCCGGACGGCGGGGAGACCGCCCGGTCGGGGCCCCGCGTCCCGGGGACGCGGGGCCCCGAGGAAGGCGGACGCTGTTGGTCAACTTCGAAGGCGGTCCGGGCCCCGCGTGCGATCAGTTCCCGTGATCGTGGTGCTCCTCGCCATCGGCGCCGTCGTCCGGACCACCGCCGGAGCCGCCGTCGGCGTGGGACTCCGAGTGGGACCCGGCGCCGCCGGTGTGCGAGTCGCCCTCTTCCACCTCCCCTCCGAGCTGTCCTCGCAGCGAGCCGAGTACCTCCGGCTCGCCCACGGCGACCCACCGCGTGCCGACGAGATAGGTGCCGCCGTAGGGTTTCGCCTCCTCCAGCCACAGCCGCTGGCCCTCACTGGTGGAGAAGGTGGCCAGCACGTAGCGCTCTCCGCCCGTGCCGCAGATGCCGCGCCGCAGCTCGTCGGCCTCGATCTCCACGTGCAGGTCGCAGTCGGACCTGTCAGCGAGCTGCTCCAGACTGCCGGTGGCGGTCGGCGGGCCGCCGCTGCCCGCCGACGGCTTCCGCTCGGCGGCGGAGTCGCTGCGCTCCACCGTGACGCACCCCGCCGTCAGCAGCGCGGCGACCAGCAGCGCGGCGGCCGGCAGTGCCAGGGCGGGCAGCGTGGAGTCGGGCACGGGGCGTGGCGGACGGCGGAGGGGACGCATGGATCGACCTCCCGGTCGGAGCGGGTCAGGGGTCAGGCCCGGCAGTCCTTGCCGCGGTTGATGCACTTGACGGCCTGGTCCATCAGGCTCTCCGACATGACGTTGATGAAGTCGCCGTGGTCGGTGACCGGCTTGTGCAACTGCTCCGGGAAGGAGTCGACGGCGAACACCTCACCCTGCGGCAGGTCGTACGTGACCCGCTGCACCATCTGGGGGATGGCGCGGAAGCCGTTGCCGCAGGAACCGTCCTCGTCGGCGAAGGCGACGTGTGTCCGGTGGTTGGCGCTGTCGGTGTTCCGGCCGTCCCAGCAGCTCTGGAAGTTGAAGGTGCGGACCACCTGGCTGCCCTCCGGGCAGAGCGGGTACTTGTCCGTCAACTGCCGGTCCTCGAAGCCGGTGCAGCTCCACGAGGCGTTGGCGTTGTCGGTGCCGTTGGTGAACGCCTTGGCGTCCCCGGTGATGATGCGCAGCAGCCGCGGCATCGCGGTCACCTTGCCGCGCGGATTGCCCTCGAAAGAGAGCGTCACCGTCGCGGGCTGCTGGATCTGGCCGATGTTCCCGTCGAGGCCGCCGCCGGGCTCGTTCGCGTCCTGGCCGTCCTGACCGTTCTGGAGCCGCAGCACGGGCCAGAAGTAGGAGGACTGGTCCTCGGGGTTCTCGCAGGAGGTCTCGGCGGCGGCCAGGTCCTCGTCGCTGGAGAAGCCGGTGTTGTTCTGGTTGCCCACGTAGTCGTGCACGTGGTGGGCGCCGTTGCTCACGCCCGGCGCGACGATCACGTTGTCCGAGTTGAAGTTGCCGTTCTCGTTCTTGCCGCACTCGGTCGTGAACGTGCCGGTGGACGCGCCGCTCCGGTTCCGCGGCTCTGACACGTTGGGCTCGACGGTCGTGATGTCGACGAAGTCCTCAGGCGCCGGACCAGCAGGCTGACCCGCGCCATCACCATCGTTGTCACCGTCACCGTCACCGCCGCCTTCGCCCTGGCCCTGATCGGCACCGTCTCCCTGGCCCTGGTCCGCGCCCTGGTCCTCCCCGGGGTCCTGGCCCGGATCGTCCTGGCCGCTGCCGTCGTCCCCCGGCGGCGGAACGTCGTCCTTCACCGAGCAATCCGCCATGCCGCCGAGGTTCTGCGGCTTCTCCGCCGAACGGCCGATGGCGATCGCAATCCGCTCGATGGTCGCGTTGCGCTTGTCCCGCAGCGGCCCGAGGATCGCGTTGTCCACGAAATTCCGGTCGCCCGCGGTGGCTTGGCCGGAGGCCCGCAACCGCTTGTAGGCCTCGGCCACCTGGTCGTCGAGCGCCGCGAGGTTGCGGTCCACCTCGCCGCGGGCGTCGTCCGGCACCTCCGGGAGTCCGTCCGACACTTCGGGGCAGGCGATCGTCGACACCGTCGGCTGCTCGACCTGGGGCTCCTGTGAACCGCCGCGGTCCGAGGACGTGCCGGCGCTCGCGTAGACGTTGACGGCGACGAGGCCACCGCCCGCCAGGAGCAGTGCTGCCGCTGCGGCGGTGGTTCTGTTGAACAGACCGACACGCCTGTGAGTCTTCTGTTTCATGGATTCCCTCTGGATCGGTCCGGGAGAAGGCCCACGCGCCGGCGGGCGCAGAGCCTTCCGTGCAGGGGAGACGCGACTCCGTGTGCCCTCCCATACGCCGTACGGTGCAGAGGCGTTCAACAGAGCCGAGAACTTTTCCCGGCGAGAGGCCCCGATGCCCGGCCGCCCCGCGCCCCCTGCCCGCGGTCCGCGCTGCCGCGCATCCGGTGGTGCCGGTGCGGGGGAGGGACACGCGTGAGCGCCCCTGTGGTGTGGATCGGTGGCCCGCCCGGCGCCGGCAAGACCACCGTGGCCGCGCTGCTCGCCCACCGGCACGGACTGCGCCGCTGCAGCAGCGACACCGGTACCCGGGCCCACCGCGACCCGGCCCTCGCCTCGGGGAACCCGGCCGCGCACCGCTGGGAGGACCTGCCGCCGGACGCCCGCTGGTCCGCCCCCGGCCCGGACCTGCTGGCGATGTCGCTGCACACCGAGCGCGGCCCGATGGTCGTTGACGACATCCGCGCCCTCCCGCCCGCGCCGCTGGTCGTGGCGGAGGGGGCGCCCGTTACCCCGAAGGCACTCGGCGACCGGGCACGGCACGCGGTGTGGCTACTGCCCTCCGCCGACTTCCAGGAGACCGGCCTGGAGGGTCGGGGGCTGTGCCCCCGGAGTGGCCCGGCTCTACCGCCTGCTGCTCCGCGAGATCACCGCCGAGATGACCGAGACGGGCGCCCGCACCCTGCGCGTCGACGGGAGCACCGTGCCGGCGGAGGTCCTGGCTGCCGTGGAGCGGATGTTCGCCCGGAACTGGCCGCGGGCCCTCGCGCCGCTCTCCCGGGGAGCGTGCGGCACTGCTGCGGGAGGCCAACCGCGCTGTCGCCGCGCCTTCCACGCCCGCCCCTGGTCGACGGGCGCCCCCGACGCTCCGTGCTCACGCTCGCCTGCGAATGCGGCCGCCGTACCTGCACTGCCGGTCTCGCCCTGCCGCTGACCGACTTCCCCGCGCCGCCCGATGCGGCCGTCCCCGCAGCCGTCCGAACCGGGGCCCCGACGCTCCGGCGCTGCTCGCTCCCGTGCCAGCTGGCCCCGTAGCCGACGCACGCGGTCCGGCCGCCGTTCCCGGAGCAGGCGCTCCCGCTCCGGGAACGGCGGTGCTCCGGCCCGTCCCGTCCGGCCGCACCCGCCCGTCACCGCCCGCTCCCGGGCTCGTCCCCACCCGGTCGCGGGGCACCCATTAGGCTGGCTCCCATGGCCGACGCACCGTACAAGCTGATCCTCCTCCGCCACGGCGAGAGCGAGTGGAACGCCAAAAACCTGTTCACCGGTTGGGTGGACGTGGACCTGACCGACAAGGGCGAGAAGGAGGCGGTCCGCGGCGGGGAGCTGCTCAAGGACGCCGGTCTCCTGCCCGACGTCGTGCACACCTCGTTCCAGAAGCGGGCCATCCGCACCGCGAACCTCGCGCTGGAGTCCGCCGACCGGCACTGGATTCCCGTCCACCGCTCCTGGCGGCTGAACGAGCGGCACTACGGCGCCCTCCAGGGCAAGGACAAGGCGCAGACGCTCGCCGAGTTCGGCGAGGAGCAGTTCATGCTCTGGCGCCGCTCCTTCGACACCCCGCCGCCGGAACTGGCCGACGGCGCCGAGTGGTCGCAGAGCGAGGACGCCCGCTACGCCACCATCCCGCCCGAGCTGCGCCCGCGCACAGAGTGCCTCAAGGACGTGGTGACCCGGATGCTGCCGTACTGGTACGACGGCATCGTCCCGGACCTGCTGACCGGCCGCACCGTCCTGGTCGCCGCGCACGGCAACAGCCTCCGCGCGCTGGTCAAGCACCTCGACGGCGTCTCGGACGCCGACATCGCCGGGCTGAACATCCCGACCGGCATCCCGCTCTCCTACGAGCTGGACGGCGCCTTCCGCCCGCTCAACCCCGGCGGCACCTACCTTGATCCCGAGGCGGCCAAGGCCGCCGTCGAAGCGGTCAAGAACCAGGGCAAGAAGTAGTAGCGATCTCTCGGAGGGGTCCGTGCCTGCGACTGTGCCGCCGGGTGCGGGCCCTCCGCACGTCCGGACCCCGCGCGCTCGGGGAGGCGACGCTGTCCCTCCTCGCGTCGGGGTGGGGCGCCGTCCTCCGTGCGTCGGCCTCCCGCGGGAGGGGGTGCCGGAGCGCAGGCCGGCTCGTCCTCCCGCGGGAAGTCGGGGGCGGCGGTCAGCCGCAGGCGCCGCCGCACTGGCAGGCCCCGCCGGACTGGCAGCCGCAGGAACAACCGGATCCGCAGCCGCACGCGCCGAGCAGCGGCAGCGGCGGGCGGTCCGTGACGGGTCGCGGGGCGGGGGTGGAGCTCCGGGTGTCAGCCATGGCATCGCTCCTCGGGGCAGGCGGATCGGTGCATTGCGCCTCCATTCGACCCCGGTGGGCCACCCGCATCAACGGCGCACGGAAGCACACGGCCGTGTCCGGCCGGCTCCGGGACGCCACCGCGGCGCGGTGGGGCGCGCACCGCGCCGCCTGGTGCGCCGGTCCCGCCGCGCTCGGTGGACGGCCGTCCGGCCCGGGCCCACCGGCGGCGACCAAAGTGGCGGGCGGGAACTACCAACGGAGGGTGCCGCCGTACCGGCTGTTCTCCACCGTGGTGTCGTGAACCTCACCGCAAGGGTCCGGCCCGCCTGCAAGCGGCTCATCGGACCCGCTCCCTGGCCGGTCCGGCGGATCGTCGATGAGGTGCTGCTCCTCTCGACGATCACCCTGATCGCCTTCGGCGTGCACCGGCTGTCCACCGGGCCGGGAGGAGGGCGCGCCGCCGGCCTGGTCGCGCTGCTCTGCCTGGTGAGGGCCTGCCTGCGCCGGGCCCTGCCGGCCACCGTGCTGCTGCTGGCCGGCAGGGCCCGGCCCTCGGCGGGGTGTCCGCACTGCTGCCGCTCGCGAGCTGGCCGGCCGGCCGCCGCATCCCCCAGGCGTGGCGGGCGGCCGGGGTCTTCGTGGTCGCCCTGGTACTGGACCTGCTGGCCGGGCTGGTCACCGTCCGCACCACCGCGGGGTCGAACCGGTGGGTCTCCATGACCTTCCTGAACGGGCTGTGGTTCAGCGCGCTGGTGATCGTCCCGGGGCTCGTGGCCCGTTACCTCTCGCAGCGCAGGACCCTGCCGGCCGCGCTCAGGAACCAGCACCGCCAACTGCTCAGGGAGAACACGATCATCGCCCGGGAGATCCAGCTCCGGGAGCGCCAGCGGACCGCGCAGGACGTGCACGACAGCCTGGGGCACCAGCTCACCCCGATCGCGGTGCACACCGGAGCGCTCCAGGTGGACCCCGAGCTGACCGGCCGCCACCGGTAGGCGGTCGGGGTGCTCCGGGACGCCTCCGTCACGGCCGTGCGCGAGTTGCGCGAGGTGGCGGGCCTGCTGAGGGGGGCACCGGAGACTCCTGCCGCACGGGTGGGGAGTCCGGGGGACGCCCCTCCGGCGGAGGGGGCAGCCGCCCCGTCGGAGGGCGTCCCGGGGGTGAGGGCCTCCGCATCCGGGTCTCCCGGGGCGCCCCGCGCGGCGGTACCGGCGGCGGAGACAGTGGCAGGGGCCCTCGGCGCCTCCCCGGTGCCTCCCGCGCGGCAGGCGGAGCCGCCGGCGTGGGACGACGCGGAGCCGATTGCCGTACGCAGCCCGGCCGGTGCATCCGCGTTCCGCAGCGGCGGCGCCGGGTTCCTGCTCAAGGAATCGGCGCCCGGCGAGCTGATCAGGGCCGTCCGTGCCACGGCCGCCGGCGACGCCTACCTCTCGCCGGGCGCCACCCGTCACGCGGTCGCCTCGCTCGCCGACCGTCCCGACGCACGCGGCGTCCGGGCCAGGGAGCTGCTGGCCCGGCTCAGTGCCCGGGAGGTGGAGGTGCTCGCCCTGCTCGGCGAGGGGCTCTCCAACGCGGATGCGGGGCGCCGGCTCCACATGAGCGAGGCGACGTGAAGACGTACGTCAGCCGGTTGCTGACGAAACTGGAGTGCACCAACCGGGTGCAGGCCGCCCTGGTTGCCCGGGACGCCGGGCTGGGCGGCGGGGCCTCCCCCTGAGGAGCACGCGGCCCCGGCCGAGGAGCACGCGGCCCCGGCCGGCGCGGCCCGCTCGGGGCCGCCCCGGCAGGGGCCGGGGGCTCAGGCCTCGGTCGGCGCCTGGGCGGCCGCGGCCGGGTCGAGCTCGTCGGCGTAGTCGCCGGTGACGAGGTAGACGACGCGGCGGGCGACCGACACGGCGTGGTCGGCGAACCGCTCGTAGTAGCGGCCCAGCAGGGTCACGTCCACCGCGGTCTCGATGCCGTGCTTCCAGCGGTCGTCCATCAGGTGCTGGAAGAGCGTGCGGTGCAGGTCGTCCATCTTGTCGTCGTCCTGCTCCAGCTGGAGCGCCAGGTCGACGTCCTTCGTGATGATCACCTCGGCGGCCTTCGCCATCAGCCGCTGGGCGAGCTGGCCCATCTCCAGAATGGTGGCCTGGAGGTCCCGCGGCACCGCGGACTGCGGGAACCGCAGCCGGGCCACCTTGGCCACGTGCTGGGCCAGGTCGCCGGAGCGCTCCAGGTCGGCGCTCATCCGCAACGAGGTCACCACGATCCGCAGGTCCGTCGCGACCGGCTGCTGGCGGGCCAGCAACTGGATCGCCCTGGTCTCCAGGTCGCGCTGGAGGTCGTCCACCTTCTCGTCGCTGGCGATGACGCTCTCGGCGAGATTGAGGTCCGCGTCCAGCATCGAGGTGGTGGCGCGGCCGATGGCCGAGCCGACGAGCCGAGCCATCTCGACCAGGCTTTCGCTGATCGAGTCGAGCTCCTCGTGGTACGCGTCCCGCATGAGTTTCCTTCCCTCGCATGGCATCTGCGCGGCCAGTGTGGGGCCGGTGTCCCCGGGCTGCCACGTTCGGGCCGCAATGCGTCCGGCGCCGACATGTCAAGTGAATCACCCCCGACCCCCGGGTGAACTCTGGGCGACGCCAGCCGTTCGGCCGAACCGCTGGCTGAAATGTCTGTCATGCAATCTACTGGGCGATGTGCGACCTTCGTAGTGAACCACTGCCGACCTGGCGGTGAACTCTGGGGGACGACTGCGGGCGTCCGACCCGATCGGTCTGGGGTGCGGTCCACCGAGCCGCTTAATCTGAGGACATGGACGTGAACGCGGCGCTCGCCGCAGTGGCAGCGATAGCCGGTGTGTGCACCGGCGCCTTCGCTGTACTGGCGTTCCGCTGGAGCGAGCGGGAACAGGCCCGCCCCAGCCGGAGCTCCCTGCACACCGACGTCGGCCTCCCGCCGGGAGTCGACACCGTGCTCTCCGTGCTGCGCTCCTCCGCGGTGGTGCTCGACGAGGAGGACGCGGTCGTCAAGGCGAGTTCCGCAGCGTACGCGCTGGGGCTCGTCCGCGGCGGCCGGCTCGCCGTCGAACCGATGCTCGCCATGGCCAGGGACACCCGCAGGGACGGCGAGATACGGCAGGTCGAACTCGACCTGCCGCGCCGCGGCACCGGACGGGGCGACGCCCTCGCCGTGTCCGCCCGGGTCGCCCCGCTCGGCTCCCGCCTGGTGCTGCTGCTCGTCGAGGACCTCACGGAGGCCCGCCGGATCGAAGCAGTGCGCCGGGACTTCGTGGCGAACGTCAGCCACGAGCTGAAGACGCCCGTCGGTGCGCTGTCGCTGCTCTCCGAAGCGGTGCTGGACGCCGCGGACGACCCCGAGGCGGTAGAGCGGTTCGCCGGCCGGATGCAGCACGAGGCGACCCGGCTGACCAACCTGGTGCAGGAGCTGATCGACCTCTCCCGGGTGCAGAACGACAACCTGCTGGAGGACTCGGAGCCGGTGAAGGTCGACACCCTTGTCGACGAGGCCATCGACCGCTGCGGTCAGGCCGCCGACGCCAAGCAGATCACGATGGGCACCGGGGGCGACCCCGAACTGCGGGTATGGGGCAATCGGGGCCAGCTCGCGGCGGCGCTGGGCAACCTCGTCGAGAACGCCGTGAACTACTCCCCGCCGCGCACTCGGGTGGGCATCGCCACCCGCCGTATCCCGGCGCAGGGCGGGGACCTGATCGAGATAGCCGTCACCGACCAGGGCATCGGCATCTCCGACCGGGACAAGGACCGCATCTTCGAGCGCTTCTACCGGGTCGACCAGGCCCGCTCCCGGCAGACCGGGGGGACGGGCCTGGGCCTGGCCATCGTGAAGCACGTGGCGGCCTCGCACGGTGGGGAGGTCACGGTGTGGAGCGCGGAGGGCCAGGGCTCCACCTTCACCCTGCGGCTGCCCGAGGCCGGCAGTGCGAAGCGGCGGGCCGAGGAGGGCCGGCGCAAGCGCGAGCAGCTCAGCGGCGCCCTCCAGGAACCGGCCGACTACGACGCGGCGCACGCCGAGGACGGCCCTCCGTTCGGCGGGATCGGCGAAGCCGGAGACGTCGGTGACGTCGGCGACGCCGACGGGCCCGGCCGGTCCGGCCCCGACCGCCCCGCGAACCCGGCAGGCCGTGCCGAACGGACGGCGGCGCTGTCCGGCGGCTCCCCGCACGGCCTCCGCACGGAGGCGCGCGGCGGGCCCGTCCCGCGGACCGCGTCCGCCTCCGGCCCGCTCCGGCCGGGTCTCTCAGGCCGGGCCGCGGCCTCCGGTCCGAACCGCATGGCCGGTTACCCCGGCTTCCCCGGCTTCCCGGGCATCACCCCCTACTCCGGCCGTGCCGCCGGCGTCCCCCCAGGTGCCACCGACGGCAGTGCCACCGACGGGTGGCACCGCCCCGGAAGCAGTGCCCGGGGCCCTTCCTACGAGACCTTCACCCGTGAACCACTTTCTGCCCCGGAGGTCCTTCCGTGACCCGAGTACTTGTCGTCGAGGACGAGGAATCGTTCAGCGACGCCCTGTCGTACATGCTCCGCAAGGAAGGCTTCGAGGTCGCGGTCGCACCGACCGGTCCCGAGGGGCTGGACGAGTTCGAGCGCAACGGTGCCGATCTGGTGCTGCTCGACCTGATGCTGCCGGGACTGCCCGGTACCGAGGTCTGCCGGCAGCTCCGCAATCAGAGCAACGTCCCGGTGATCATGGTCACCGCCAAGGACAGCGAGATCGACAAGGTGGTCGGCCTGGAAATAGGAGCCGACGACTACGTGACGAAGCCGTTCTCCTCGCGGGAGCTGGTCGCCCGCATCCGGGCGGTGCTGCGCCGACGCGGGGAGCCGGAGGAGGTCGCGCTGGCAGCGCTGGAGGCCGGACCGGTCCGGATGGACGTGGACCGGCACGTGGTGACGGTCTCCGGCGGCAAGGTCGACCTGCCGCTCAAGGAGTTCGACCTGCTGGAGATGCTGCTGCGCAACGCGGGGCGGGTGCTGACCCGGATGCAGCTCATCGACCGGGTCTGGGGCGCCGACTACGTCGGTGACACCAAGACGCTGGACGTTCATGTGAAGCGGCTGCGGGCCAAGATCGAGCCCGACCCCGGAGCACCGCGGTACCTGGTGACGGTCCGAGGACTCGGCTACAAGTTCGAGCCCTGAGCGGTCCTCCCGCCCTCTGACCGGTAGGGCGGAGAACGCACCGCGGGCGGTGGTCCGCGACCGGGTACCGGTCGCGGACCACCGCCCGTCGGCGATGTGCGTGTGTCAGCCGGCGGTCCCGGCGTCGCCGGACTCTGGCGTCTCGGTGCCGGGCTCGGCGCCGGCAGCGCCCGCCCCGTCCTCCTCGGCGGTGCCCTCTCCGGCGGTGCCGCCCTGGTCCGCGCCGATCTCCCCGGTGCCGCCCTCGCCCTCGGCGCTGCCGTCCTCGTCCGGGTTCGCGGCGTCGTCCCCGCCCCCGGCGGGCTCCTCGGTGGCGGCGTACTCCGCGTAGGCGCCGCGCGCGGGCACCACGGTCGCCCGCAGCTCGACCTTGCCGGTCGAGCTGAAGTCGAAGGTGATCGGCTGGGCGTTCCCGGCCTGCACCTCGCCCAGGTCGGTGAGCGTCGCCGAGGCGTTGTCCTCGCCGCCCAGCATCAGTGAGCCGCCCGCCGGGACCTTGAGGTCCTCGCCCTCGGCCGGAGCCAGCTCCACGGACCCGCCGGCGCCGCTGACGGTCAGACCGCGCAGCGTCTCCTGGGTGTCACCGTCGTTGAAGATGCGGGCCGACACGGCTGCCGGGCCCTCACCGTCCTCGCCGGTGACGATGTTGACGTTCTGGATCTTGAGGTCACCGACGCGGGTCGAGGCGTTGTCGGGGTTCACGCCGCTGGTCTGGGCGTTGAAACCGGCTCCGCACGCGGTCAGTGACACGGTCGAGAGCGCGATGGCGGTGGCGGCGACGACGCCGCGACGAAGGCTGCTGCGCACGGCGGCGGCATCTCCTAAGCGCTGAGTGGCTGAGTAAAGGGGCTGTCAAACGCCCAGGGTACCGACCCGGCCGTGCCACCCTGCACGCGACCCGCGCACACCCGCGCACACCTGCGGACGGCCGGTCGCGCCGCTCGGCACGCGGTCCCCGCGACGGCCCGGCGGAGCGAAAGGGGAGCCGATGCAGTTGCAACCGCGGGATGGCGGCGCCGGGGTGCAGGGGAGACCGCTCCCGGCCGTTGCGGACCCCCGTCCGCAGCGGGGCCGAAAATCTCCGGGTGCGTCCGAACGGCGGATTCCCCGTCGGTCCTGACGCGGTAATGCGGGGTCCCGAATAATTGATCACCATTGCCGTGGCGGGGTGTTCGGCCCGCTGTTGATCAATTGTCCGCGGAGTGTCGGCGCGACTCCGCAAATAACGGGCAAAACGGACTCGGCGTCGCACCGGATGACTCGAATCCGCGAGGTGGCGGCCGTGTTTCCGGATGTCGCGGCACCCTCTCCGACCTGCGCGTTCCGTTCCGCGCTCATCGCCCGCAGCACGACACTGTCACTGTTGTCAAGCCCCGAGATATGCCCTGACCTGCGGAAACACCATTCAGGAGATGTCATTCCCGTGCTATCCTGGATAGCCACGGAAGGGGTACCTGTCACATGACGTTCAAGGTTGGCGACACCGTGGTCTATCCCCATCACGGGGCCGCGCTGATCGAGGCTATCGAAACTCGTCAGATCAAAGGCGTGGACAAGACCTACTTGGTTCTGAAGGTCGCCCAGGGCGACCTGGAGGTTCGTGTGCCGGCGGAAAACGCCGAGCTCGTCGGCGTCCGCGACGTGGTAGGCCAGGACGGGCTGGAGCGGGTCTTCGAGGTGCTCCGCGCACCGTACGCCGAGGAGCCCACCAACTGGTCCCGCCGGTACAAGGCAAACCTGGAGAAGCTCGCTTCCGGGGATGTCATCAAGGTCGCCGAGGTCGTGCGCGACCTGTGGCGACGTGAGCGTGAGCGCGGCCTCTCCGCAGGTGAGAAGCGGATGCTCGCCAAGGCGCGCCAAATCCTGGTGAGTGAACTCGCGCTCGCCGAGAACACCAACGAGGACAAGGCCGAAGCTCTGCTCGACGAGGTCCTCGCCTCCTGAACGACCCGTCCGTGATCCGGGGTCGGCAGCAGTCGGCCGATCCGGATGCGGCGGTCGGAGCCCCGTTCGTGCTCGACCGGAGCACGGCAACCCGACGGCCCGCGGCCCTATCCGACCCTCTGAGGCGTCCACCGCGCCGGTGGTCCGTCCCGCCGTACCGGATCTCCGTCCGGGTCCGTGCGGACTGGCGTCGCCGGGTGCCGGGGAAGGTTTCGAAGGACCGTTCGAAGAACGGTCCATGCGAGAACGGTCACGAGACGCCCCCGAGTGGGTCGCACCGGTGAGAAAGCCGACCGGAGGTTTCACTCCGGGCGCTCTCGTGTGTCAAGAACGGAACACGCTCCTGCCACGCGGAACCGCTCCCGCAGTCCGAGCCGATTCGGCCTCGTGCCGGGGTCGTGCCCGGGTGCGAAGATCAGGCAGACTACGGTTCCGACCCGGGAGAGCGCGCTGGGCGACTGTCACGGAAGGGGTCGCCTGGTTGCGCTGTCCGGCTCGCTGTGGCCATACCCATCTCAGCCAAGGACACAAACCTGAACGCTCAACCGATGTCCGACGACCCCGCCGCCCCGGCCGACGTGCCCACGTCCGCCGAGCCGGACCCGGTCGTGCCCTCGGGGTGCCGGACGGCCGCCGTCATCCCCGCCGCCGGCAAGGGCGTGCGCCTGGGCCCCGGTACGCCCAAGGCATTGCGGGCGCTCGGCGGGCTCCCGATGCTGGTGCACGCAGTGCGGGCGATGGCCCGCGCCCGTGCCGTCACGCTGGTCGTGGTCGTCGCTCCGCCGGACGGCGCCGCGGAGGTCCGGCGGCTGCTCGACGAGCACCCGCTGCCCGCCGCGGACGCCGCCGAGGTCCTGCTCGTCACCGGCGGTGAGACGCGCCAGCAGTCAGTGCGGCAGGGTCTGGCGGCCCTGCCCGAGGACGTCCGCACCGTGCTGGTGCACGACGCCGCCCGGCCGCTGGTGCCCGTGGACGTGGTGGACGCCGTCGTCGGGGCACTGCGGGCAGGCTCTCCCGCCGTGGTGCCCGCCCTCCCGGTCCCGGACACGGTCAAGGAGGTCGAGCCCCGCCAGGACGGCGGGCCCGAGCAGGTGCTCGGCACGCCGGAGCGGGCGCGGCTGCGCGCCGTGCAGACCCCGCAGGGCTTCGACCGCGCGGTACTCGCCGAGGCCCACGAGCGGTTCACCTCCGAGGAGGAGGGCGCCACCGACGACGCCGGACTCGTCGAGCGACTCGGCCGCCCGGTGGTGCTCGTCCCCGGCCACGAGGAGGCATTCAAGGTCACCCGCCCTCTGGACCTCGTCCTCGCCGAGGCACTGCTCGCCCGCAGGAGGGCCCAGGATGGCTTCTGATCCCGCAGACCGTCCGGTCGCCGCCGGCCCGAGCGGCCCTACGGCCGCCCCGGCCGACCGCTCCGCTGCGGCACCGGAGCCCGCCGCCACGCGGGGTGGTGCGCCGGTCGTCCTGCCGCTCGTGGGGATCGGCACGGACGTGCACGCCTTCGCCTCGGACCGGCCCCTGTGGTGCGCGGGTCTGCTGTGGTCCGAAGCCGAGAGCGGGGGTTTCGGCCTCGCCGGGCACTCGGACGGCGACGTGGCCGCCCACGCCGCCTGCGACGCGCTGTTCTCGGCCGCGGGCGTGGGTGACCTCGGCGCGCACTTCGGAACCGGCAGGCCGGAGTGGGACGGGGCGTCCGGGGTGGCTCTCCTGGCCGAGGCGGCCCGGATCGTCCGGAAGACTGGCTTCCTGATCGGCAACGTCTCGATCCAGGTCATCGGGGTCCGCCCCAAGATCGGCAAGCGACGGGCCGAGGCCCAGCGTGCGCTCTCCTCGGCCGTCGGCGCGCCCGTCGCGGTGTCGGGCACCACGACCGACGGACTCGGCCTCACCGGGCGCGGGGAGGGTCTGGCCGCGCTCGCCACCGCACTCGTCGTCCCCGCCGGCTGACCGCCCCCGCGCCCCGGGGCGCGTCACCGATCGGCGGTTCCTCACCGGGCCGCGACGTGCCGGTGCTGTCCGGAAGGCGCAGGATCGGGGAGCATTCGGTAGGTTCGTTCCGGGGTCCGTGCCGGTCCCCGACCGACCTCCCTGAGCCGAAGGGGCACATCGTGGCAGTCGCTCTGTCCGACAAGCTCAAGCAGCTTCTCGACACCAAGGTCTTCGTCATGGTCGCCACCGTCCAGCCGGACGGCAGCCCGCAGGTCTCCCCGGTGTGGGTCGCGCGGGACGGCGACGATCTCCTGATCTCCACCACCGAGGGCCGCCGCAAGGAGCGGAACCTGCGGCGCGACCCGCGGGTGACGGTGGTGGTGCAGCCGGCCGACCGGCCCTACGCCTACGCGGAGATCCGCGGCACCGCCTCCCTGACCGGGGAGGGAGGCCAGGAACTCATCGACGAACTGTCCCGGAAGTACACGGGCAAGAGCTACGCCGAGTTCAACCCCGCCTCCGGCCAGGACGGTCCGCGGGTGGTCGTCCGGGTCTCCGCGCGCAAGGTCGTGGGGCAGGGCATCGACTGAGCCCGCCCGACCACCGGCGCCCGGTCGCCGGTCCGCCGCCCGGCACGGGACCGTCCTGGGCGGGCGGGACCCGGGGACCGCTCCGGGAGCAGCGGCACGGGGCGGCCCGTGCTTCTACTACCCTTGACGGGTGACCATTCGCCTGTACGACACCAACGCCCGGCAGATCCGCGAGTTCGCCCCGATCGTCCCGGGAGCCGTCTCGATCTACCTCTGCGGTGCCACCGTGCAGGCCGCGCCGCACATCGGGCACATCCGCTCCGGGCTCAACTTCGACATCATGCGCCGCTGGTTCAGGCACCGGGGCTACGACGTGACCTTCGTCCGCAACGTCACCGACATCGACGACAAGATCATCACAAAGGCCGCCGAGCAGGGCCGCCCCTGGTGGGCCGTCGGCTACGAGAACGAGCGGGCCTTCAACGACGGCTACCGGGCCCTCGGCTGCCTGCCGCCGACCGGCGAGCCCCGCGCCACCGGACACGTCCCCGAGATGGTCGCGATGATGGCCGCCCTCATCGACCGCGGCCACGCCTACGCCGCCGACGGCAACGTGTACTTCGACGTCCGCTCCTGGGACGGCTATCTGGGCCTGTCCAACCAGGAACTGGACCACCTGCTCCAGCCGGCCGGCGAGGGCGAGACGGGCAAGCGGGACCCGCGTGACTTCGCCATGTGGAAGGCGGCCAAGCCCGGCGAACCCGCGTGGGACACGCCCTGGGGCCGCGGCCGTCCCGGGTGGCACCTGGAGTGCTCGGCGATGGCGCACAAGTACCTCGGCAGCGCCTTCGACATCCACGGCGGCGGCGTCGACCTCGTCTTCCCGCACCACGAGAACGAGATCGCCCAGTCCCGTGCCTACGGCGACGACTTCGCCACGTACTGGCTGCACAACGCCTGGGTCACCATGAGTGGCGAGAAGATGTCCAAGTCGCTCGGCAACTCGGTGCTCGTCTCCGAGATGGTCCGCCGCTGGCGGCCCATCGTGCTGCGCTACTACCTCGGCACCCCGCACTACCGCTCGATGATCGAGTACAGCGAGGAGGCGCTCCGGGAGGCCGAGACCGCCTTCGGCCGGATCGAGGGCTTCCTGCACCGCGCGGTCGAGAAGGCCGGCACCGTCGAGCCCGCCGAGGAGGTCCCCGCGGACTTCGCCGCCGCGATGGACGAGGACTTCGCCGTCCCGCAGGCCCTGGCCGTCGTGCACACCACCGTCCGGCAGGGCAACGCCGCACTCGGCGGGGACGACAAGGACGCGGTCGCGACCGCGCTCGGCGAGGTCCGTGCCATGCTTCGGGTGCTGGGCCTCGACCCGCTGGACGAGCACTGGGCCGTGAACACGGCGGACCGCGGCGGTGACCTGCACGAGGTGGTGGACTCGCTGGTCCGGCTGGTGCTGGAGCAGCGCCAGGCGGCCCGCGGACGCAAGGACTACGCGACCGCGGACGCCCTCCGCGACGAACTCAAGCACGCCGGGCTGGCCATCGAGGACACCCCCGACGGCCCGCGCTGGGAACTCGACGGCTGACGGCACGGCCCGGGCCCCGGCATCCGGCGCAACGGCGCCCCGCCGCCGCCCGGTCCCGCGCGCAGCGGGTCCGCGCGCGGGACCGGCCCCGGCCGGAGCCCCGGCGAGGCGCCGCGGTCCGCAGCCGTCGCCGTCCCCCGCCGTGCACCGGGGACGGACGGACCGGGGGTGGCACCGGCGGCGCACAGCAGCAGCACAACCGGCACACTTCAAGCAGTACTCCGCAGCAGTCAGAGATAGGAATCCCCCATGGCCGGCAACAGCCAGCGGCGCAACCGTCGCACGTCCAACAAGAAGGGCGCGCAGGTCGGCAGCGGCGGCGTGCGACGCCGGGCGCTGGAGGGCAAGGGTCCGACGCCCCCCGCCGAAGCGCGCAAGGGCCACCCCAAGCAGCGGATCGCCCAGGCCAAGGCCCGCCGCGCGACCGGCCGTCCGGCCCCGCGCCGCGGCGGACCCAAGGGCACGGCCGAGCTGGTCGTCGGCCGTAACCCGGTGGTGGAGGCGCTGCGCGAGGGCGTGCCCGCCACCACGCTCTACGTCCAGCAGTTCATCGACAGTGACGAGCGGGTCCGCGAGGCGCTGCGGTACACCGCCGACCGCGGCGGCATCAACCTCATGGAGGCGCCCCGGCCCGAGCTGGACCGGATGACCAACGGGCTCAACCACCAGGGCCTCGTCCTCCAGGTCCCGCCCTACGCCTACGCGCACCCCGACGACCTGGTCACCCGGGCGCAGGACGCAGGCGAGGACACGCTCGTGGTGGCCCTCGACGGCGTCACCGACCCGCGCAACCTCGGCGCGGTGGTGCGTTCGGTCGCCGCCTTCGGCGGGCACGGCGTCGTCGTGCCGGAGCGCCGGGCGGCCGGGATGACCGCAGGCGCCTGGAAGACCTCGGCCGGCGCGGCCGCGCGTATCCCCGTCGCCCGGGCAACCAACCTCACCCGCACGCTGGAGAGCTACCAGAAGGCCGGACTGACGGTCGTCGGACTCGCGGCGGACGGCGAACTGGAACTCGGCGACCTCCAGGCACTCGACGGCCCCGTCGCGCTGGTCGTCGGCAGCGAGGGCAAGGGCCTCTCCCGGCTGGTGAGCGAGACCTGCGACGCGCGGGTGCGCATTCCGATGCCCGGTGGAGCGGAGTCGCTGAACGCGGGCGTGGCAGCCGGAGTGGTGCTCTACGAGGCCGCCCGCCGCCGCGCCTGAGACCGGGCCCGCCCCTGCCGTGCGGACGGGGACGCCGGGAGCCGCCGGACCGCCGCCCGCGGGGCGTTTACCGGGGTTTGACGGGTCGCGGACACATCCACGTGGTCAAGGCAGTGTCCTTAAGGTCCGTCACTCGGTTAGATGAGTGTGGACACCAGAACACCCCGCACACCCACCGGGGGAAGCCCGGGCGGTTTCTTCGACGATGAGCCGGTGCTGAGCTCGGTCAAGGTGCCGAGCGACCCTGCTCAGGTCATTGTCAGCAACGCCAGCTTCCGGGTAAAGCTCGCCACGCCGTCGCCCGCCGGCCGTGCGTTCGCCGACACCGCCCCGATGCCCGCAGCGGGCACCGGCGCCGTCAAGCGCCGCACCCCGCTGGTCTACGCCGGCAGATCCGGCCCCGGTGACACGGGTGCGGGCAGGCTGCTCCAGGCGTTGAGCGCGGGTGCCGCCGGTCCGCCGGGCAGCGCCGTCGCGGAGCCCTCGGCCGGGGTCGCCGGAGTGACCACCCAGGTCCTGCCCAGGGCCGCGCCGGTCCGCACCGGGCCGCCGACGGTCGTCGCCCCGCGCGAGGCGGAGCCGGGGCGCTCCCGCCCCAGCGGCGTGCGCCCCACCGGGAGCACGTACGACGGCCCCGTCCCGTACGGCGGGACGTCCGCGGCCGACGCGGGCCAGGACACTGTACGAATCGACCGGTTGGAGCGGCAGGACCCGAGGCCGCGTCCCCCCGAGGCCGTCCGGCAGGCGTACTACCCAGGCCGCCGGATGAACCTCGGCGTCGTGCTGCTGCCGCTGCGGATCTTCCTCGGCTTCATCTCGATCTACGCCGGGATGGGCAAGCTCACCGACCCGGTCTACTTCGACGGCGGCGAACGCGGCTCCATGGTCAACTGGCTGACCTCCCTGGAGCCCTGGGGCATCGCCTCCCCGTTGCACGCCTTCGCCGTCTCCCACCCGGTCGGCGCGGGCCTCACCGTCGCCTTCCTCCAGGTCCTCGTCGGCGTGCTGACGGTCTTCGGCCTCTGGCAGCGGCTCGCCGCCTCCTTCGGGGCGCTGCTCTCCGCGGCCCTGCTCCTGACGGTCAGCTGGCGCATGGTGGCCGCCTACGACACCCCCGACATCATCTACCTGGCCGCGTGGTCCCCGCTGATCATCGCGGGAGCCCCGGTGTACTCGCTGGACTCCCGCCTCGCGGGTGAGGCCTGGCGCACGCTCGGCCCCCGCGCCGGGCTGTGGGACCTGCGGCGCCGGGTGCTGCGCAGGGGCGCCGTGATGGTGACCCTGATCGCCGGACTGGCGCTGCTGATCGGCTCGATGATGGGCAGCGCGGTGCGCTCGGCGGAGATCGCCACCGTGCCGGAGCCCGGCGAGCCGCCCCGCAACCATCTGCCGGGCTCCCCACTGCCCACCCCGCCCGGGGAGCGGACCGGCCGGGCGAGCCAGGGACCGACCGCCGGGCCGACCGCAGGCCAGTCCTCCGCCCCGCCGACGAGTGCGCCCTCCTCGGCCCCGCCCCAGGACAACAGCGGTGCCGACGTGGGCTCCAGCGCCACCGGTGGTCCGAGCCAGGACCAGACCGTCCAGGCACCCCCGCAGGAACCCGCCGCTCCGCCGCCCCCGCAGCCGGAGGCTCCCGCGGCGCCCACGACGGGCGGCTCGGGCGGCGCCCCGGCAGCGACCGGCGGCCCGGACGGCAACAGCGCCGACGACGGCGGCAGCAACTCCGACGACGACGGCGGCAGCTCCGGCGACCGCGGCGCGCTCGGCGGCCTGCTCGGCTGAGCAGGGACCAGGACCTCCCGGGTCCAGGCGTTCCTGCCACCGGGCCGCGTCTCCTCCGACGCGGACGTCCTCCGCCGCACGCGCACCACTCGGGTGCCGGTGCCACCTCGGTGGTACCGGCACCCGTTGCCGTGGTCGCTGCGATTCATCAAATCTTTTTTGCAAAAACTATTTTGTAGAACGGGTGCGCGGTCCTAGGCTCCCGCCATGACATCCAGCCGCCGCGTACTCGACCCGGATCGCGACCTCGCCGCGATCAAGGCGTTGACCCACCCCCTGCGGATCCGGCTGCTCGGCCTGCTCCGCGTGGACGGCCCCGCCACCGCCACCGAACTGGCGCTCCGTACCGAGGAGTCCTCGGCCTCCACGAGCTACCACCTGCGGGTCCTGGCGAAGCACGCCTTCATCGTCGAGGCCGAAGGTCGCGACGGCCGGGAGCGGCGCTGGGCCGCGGTGCACGCCGTGACCTCGTTCAGCAACGAGGCGCTGGAAGCCGTACCCGGCGGAGGTGAGCTGCTGGGCCTGATGCGCCGGCGCCAGATCGAGCACCTTGCCTCCTCGCTCGACGCGTACGAGAACGCGGCCGCCGACGGGCGCCTCGGCCCGGAGTGGCGGGAGACCGCCGGCATCAACGACGTCCTCCCGTCCCTCACCCCCGACTCCCTCGTCGAGCTGAACCGCACAGTGGAGAACAAGCTCGAAGAACTGGGCGAGCGCGACGCCCACGACCCCCGGGCGGCCCGGGTCGTCGTCCTCACTGCCCTGCTGCCGCTGGTCCCGCCCCCGACCCCCGACGCCCCGGAGCATGGCGCGCAGGCGAGCCCTGCGCCCGGGCCCGGCGCAGTGGAGCGGCCGTGATTATTCCGTCCCCCCTCACCCCCGAAACCGCCCGACGCCGCTACGTCGTCGTCTGCGTCCTCTTCTGGCTGCCGATCGGGCTCGCCCTCGCGCCGGGCCTGCTGCTGTTCACCGAGCGCGGCATGTCCCTCGTCACCATCGCCGGGTTCTTCGCCGCGCACTCCCTCACCGCCGCCGCGCTCGAACTCCCCACCGGTGGGCTGTCGGACGTGATCGGCCGCCGCACCGTGCTGGCCGCGGCCGGGTTGCTGAACCTCGTCGCCCTCACCTTCCAGGCGCTCGGCACCACCGCGTGGGCGCTCACCCTCGGAATGGCGCTCATGGGCGCGGGCCGCGCACTGTCCAGCGGCCCCGCCGAGGCCTGGTACGTGGACGCCGTCCAGGCACATTCCGGGCCGGAAGCGGACCTGCGCACCGGCCTTGCTCGCGGCGGTACGGCCACCTCGGCCGCGCTCGCCGCGGGCACCCTGCTCGGCGGCGGCCTCCCCTGGCTGCTCGGTCTCGGCCCGGACCTCGCCGCCCGGCTGACCGGGGCCACCTCGGGCCTGGTTCTGCCACTCTCCGTCCCGCTGCTGCTGGGAGCGGCCGTGGAGGCACTGTTCGTGCTGTACGCGCTGACCGCGCTTCCCGAGCCGCCACGACCCGCGGTCGGTCTGCGCGTCGTGCTGAGCGGGGTCCCCGCCACCGTCCTGGACGGGCTGCGGCTCGGGGGAAGCGACGTCCTCGTCCGCCGAGTGCTGCTCACCGCGGGCGCTGCGGGGGTGGCCCTGGCGACACTCGAACTGCTCACCCCCGGCCGCGCCGCACTGCTCACCGGAGCGCCGGAATCGGGCGCGGTGCTCTTCGCCTCGCTCGCCTGCGCCGGTTTCGCCTCCGCGGCCCTCGGCAGCCATCTCGCGCCCCTGGTCGCACGGCTGGCGGGCACCGGCGAGCGCGCGGTCCTGCTGAGCCTCGCCGTCGGCGCCTGCGGGATGCTGCTCCTCGCCGCCACTGTGCCGTTCACCGGCCCGCTGCCGCTGGTGCTCGCTGCGCTGGGCTACGTACTGGTGTACCTCGGGCTCGGGGCGAGCGGTCCGAGCGAGAACGAACTGCTGCACCGGCGGGTCGCCACCTCCGGCCGCACCACCGCGCTCTCCGTCCAGTCGTTGTCGCTGCAACTGGTGGGCGCCGCGGCAGGGCTCACGGTGGGCGCACTGGCCGGCGGACCGCTGCCGTGGCTGCTCGGCGCCGTCGCTCTGCTCACAGGTGCCCTGCTGTGGCTGCGCCGCTCAGCTCCGCCGCCAACCGCCGCACCCGGGGCACGGCGACCGCAGGTGCCGGAAGCGCCGGCTGCGCCCCGGCCGGTTCCTTCCCCCACCCCGGACGGGGGGCCGGCCCCCGGGTGAAGCGGGTACGGCGTTCGGGGACACCGCCGCCCGGACGTCCGGAAACCCGAGCGCCGCGGGGCCGCGGAGGACGAGAGAGCGGAGACCTCAGCCGGGTTCGGTGCCGAGCTCCTTCGCCGCCTCGGTGAGGTCCTTCGCGGTGTCGATGGCCCGCCAGTACGAGCCCTGCGGCAGCGGGTAGCCGGCCAGCCGGTTCTCCCGGGCGAGCCGGGGGAAGGTGGTCCGTTCATGGTCGCCGCGGTGGGGGAGCAGCGCCGCGAAGGCGGCGGCGAAGACGTACACGCCCGCGTTGATCTCGTAGGAGATCGGCGGGGACTCGATGAAATCCACCACGTGACCGAAGTTGTCGGTGCGCACCGCACCCCAGGGCAGCCGGGGGCGGGCCAGAGCGAGGGTGGCGAGCGCGTCCCGCTCGGTGTGGAACGCGGCCATCTCGCGCAGGGGGAAGCGCGTCCAGATGTCGCCGTTGGTGGCGTACCAGGGCTCGTCGGGGCGCGGCAGGGAGGCTGCGGCGTGCCGGAGGCCGCCACCGCGCCCCAGCGGCTCGTCCTCCACCACGGTGGTGATGCGCAGCGGCAGGTCGGAGGCGGCGAGCCACTCCTGGAGCACGGGCGCCAGATGTCCGCAGGAGACCACCACGTCCGTGACGCCCTCCTCGGCCAGCCAGGAGAGCTGATGGCCGATGATCGGTGTCCCCGTTCCGGGGATCTCGACCATCGGCTTCGGCTTGTCGTCGGTGTAAGGGCGCAGACGGGAACCCTGGCCGCCGGCCAGAATCACCGCCTGCGTGGGCAGGGCGTTCGGATCAGCGGTCATGCTCGAACGCTACCGGGGCCGGCCCCGCATGTGCGGAGCGCGGGCGAGCTGCGCCCGCGGAGTCCCCCGCCGCCCGGCACGCCGTCCGTCGGGCCGGCGCGCCCGGGTGCTCAGCGGGACGCGGCCACCCCGGTGGCGAACGAGGTGTCACAGACCGGACGGGAGAACTTCTGCGCCCCCTGGAGGCTGCCGTACTTCTGCACCGCGGCCTTGCCGAGTGCCCTGGCGATGTCCGTGCAGTGCGACGCCAGCGACGGCTTGCGCTCCACCGCGCGCTGGAGGCTCGTCAGCGCCACCCCCGGGTCCTCGGTGGCCAGCTCGGCCACGAGTTCGTCACGCAGCACGTCGTGGGGCTCGACGGTCGCGGACTTCTCGGCGGCCTTCTCGGCGTTCGAGGCCAGTACCTGGGACTCGGACGGCGAGACCGCCCAGGGGACGCGTGCGACTGCCAGTGTCCCGGACAGGACCAGGACAACCGGAAGGACGAGAGCGAGTGTTCTGCCGATGCGGCGCGCTGCCTGATTCACTGTGTCTTCCTCGCGAAGGGTTTCCCCGGCTCGGCCGAGGCGGATGGGGGCCACAGAGCCGAGGCGGATGGGGCCCGCAAAGGGGTCACCCGCGATGGTAGCGAGGAGTAGCCGACCAACGACCTCAAGTCACTCTGATGAGGGATTAATCGGCAGGTTTGGCTATCAGTGCATTGACAGGGAGCACGTGGAAGACGGGCAGCACGCAGAAGGGGCCGTGCACCCGCTGCTGCGGATGCACGGCCCGAGTGCCTTCGGCCCGTTCGCCCGGGCGGCCCGACCCGTCGTCAGTCGGTCAGGCGCTGGCCGGTCGCGGTGGAGAAGACGTGCGCCTCGCCGCCGCGCGGCAGCACGTGGATCTGCGAGCCCTTCTCCGGCACCGCGCGGCCGTTGACCCGCACCACGAGCTCCTTGGAGTTCCCGCCGATGTCGGCCGTGCCGTAGACGAAGGCGTCGGCGCCCAGCTCCTCCACGACGTTCACCTGGACGGCCAGACCCGCCGGCTGGTCCTTCGTGAGCGCGCCGGAGGCGTCACCGTTGACCAGCTCGAAGTGCTCGGGGCGGATGCCCACGGTCACCGACTTCTCGCCCGCGTCCGCGGCCTGGGCGACCGCCTCCCGTGCCACCGGCACGACGCTGTTGCCGAACTTCACACCGCCGTCGGTGATCGGCACCTCGACCAGGTTCATCGCGGGGGAGCCGATGAAGCCCGCCACGAAGAGGTTCTTCGGGTGGTCGTACATGTGCCGCGGGGAGTCGATCTGCTGGAGCAGGCCGTCCTTGAGCACCGCGACCCGGTCGCCCATCGTCATGGCCTCGACCTGGTCGTGGGTGACGTAGACGGTGGTGATGCCCAGGCGCCGCTGGAGCGAGGCGATCTGGGTACGGGTCTGCACGCGGAGCTTGGCGTCGAGGTTCGACAGCGGCTCGTCCATGAGGAAGACCTGCGGCTCCCGGACGATCGCCCGGCCCATCGCGACACGCTGGCGCTGACCGCCGGAGAGCGCCTTCGGCTTGCGGTCCAGGTAGTCGGTGAGGTCGAGGATCTTCGCCGCGTCCTCCACCTTCGACCGGATCTGGTCCTTCGGCACACCCGCGATCTTCAGGGCGAAGCCCATGTTCTGGGCCACCGACATGTGCGGGTAGAGCGCGTAGTTCTGGAACACCATGGCGATGTCCCGGTCCTTCGGCGGGAGGTGGGTGACGTCCCGGTCGCCGATCCGGATCGCGCCGCCGCTGACGTCCTCCAGGCCTGCGAGCATGCGCAGGGAGGTGGACTTGCCGCAGCCGGAGGGCCCGACGAGCACGAGGAACTCGCCGTCCTCGATGTCGATGTCGAGCTGGTCGACGGCGGGGGTCGTGCTGCCCGGGTAGACCCGGCTGGCCTTGTCGTACGTGACCGTAGCCATGTTCTTTTGACTCCTTCACCGGCAGGAACGTGCCGGACGATCCGAGTAAAGGGAAGTGACGCCCTGCTGATGCCCGCGGCCGCGGGCATTGCGGTGACGCTAACCCGCCAGCCTGTGGTTTGTCAGTAGTTCACGTCGAGGAAGAACCACTGGTCATGCGGCGGGCACCCAGAGGTACCGACGCGGGTGACCACTGCGGACCGCCTCGGGCTGACGCCGGCCGCGGCACACCGCCTCGCCCGCGTGGCCCGGCCCCGGGAGTGCGTGGCCCGGCGCGCGGCGTGCTGTGTACAGTGGTCAGGCCCTCGCGCGGGGCAGGTACGCCTCCTTAGCTCAGCTGGCCAGAGCAACGCACTTGTAATGCGTAGGTCGTCGGTTCGAATCCGACAGGAGGCTCAGCGACAAGTCCAGGTCAGACGGTGTCTGACCTGGGCTTTTGCGTCACTGCATGCGTCGGCGGCGCTTCGATCGGGCGATCTTTGCTGGGCTGAGCGACTCTGCTGCGCAATTCGTTCAGGCGGAGAGTCGGTAGCTGAGCCGTTCGAGTCTGCTGGTGCGTGTGCGGTCGTGGGGGCCGGTGGTCCAGTGGGCGTCGAGCCGGATCACGTTGAGTGCGGTGGCGGAGAAAGCGTGGTGGAGGCGGACTTTCGGTAGGCCGCGGTAGCGGGCCCGGCGGATGCCGGTGATGTCGAGGGTCTGGTTGATGGTGCCCTCGACACCGGCCCGGAGGGCGTACTTGTTCTTCCAGGTCTCCGTCTTCTGCTCGGTGCGGGCCCGGGCGAGGTTCTCGTGGAGTTCCTTCGGTCGCAGGGTGAGTATGCGGCGCTGGTTCTTCGAGGTGGTGCACTGCTGCCGGAAGGGGCAGTCGCGGCAGGTCAGGACGCTGAAAGTGATCACAATGGCGTCGGTGCCGTGCTGTTTGACGGGGTTCCAGTGGGAGCTGGTCCTCCCGGCGGGGCAGCGGACCTGGCGGGTCTTCCAGTTGATGGTGAAGGCGTTCTTGTCGAAGCCTTCGGCGGCCCTGGCCTGCGCGGAGTGGTCCAGGAGGACCGGGGTGACCATACGGATGCCCTGTTCCAGGGCCGTGGTGATCAGGTCGGCCGAGGGGTGGCCGGAGTCGGGGTAGTGCTCGGCGGGCTTCACCCCGTGCCCGGCGAGCTTGCTCTGGATCGGTGCGGTCGTCTTCA
>NZ_AUKR01000020.1:0-106716 GCF_000424845.1 Streptomyces sp. TAA040
GGTCTACGTGATCACGAGCTTGGACGTCTTCGACGCCACCCCGGCCGAACTCGCCTCCTGGATCAGAGGTCACTGGGGCATCGAGAACCTCCTGCACCACGTCCGTGATCGGACCTTCCGCGAGGACGACTCCAAGGTCCGCACCGGACACCTGCCCCGTACCATGGCCGGCCTACGCAACCTCGCCATCAGCATCTTCCGGCAGAACGGCGACACCAACATCGCCGCCGCCCTCCGGCACACCGGCCGCGACCACCGGCGGCCTCTGACAGCTCTGGGCCTTACGTGATCAACCCGGACAGATCGCGATCACGCAATGACCTTGGGCCGGGGACGCCGCGGAAGCGGAACGGTTCCGGCTCCCGGCCCGCCTGGATCACCCAGCACTCCCCGGTGCCGTCCCCGAGGACCAGGCGCAGCACGGTGTCGGCCACGGTCTGCGTGGGGATGATCGGGGTCCCCTGCCGGGCGAGGATGTCGCGCAGCTCGTCGATGATCGGAGTCTCCGCGTATCCGGGGCAGAGGGCGTTGAAGCGGATGCCTTCGGGCTCCAGGGCGGGGCCGAGGGAGCGGGTGAGGCCCACGACGGCGTGCTTGTTGGCGGCGTAGAGGGGGTCGAGGGGCACCGCGGCGAGCCCGGCCAGGGAGGCGGTGGCGATGATGCAGCCGCCCCCGCGTGCCCGGAGAGCGGGGAGGGCGGCGTGGGTGCCGAAGACGACGCCGTCGAGGTTGGCGCCCATCGCGCGGCGGTAGCGTGCCAGGTCGAAGTCCTCGCCGACCCCGCACCCGGTGGAGACACCCGCGTTGAGGACGGCGATGTCGACACCGCCGCACAGCTCGACGGCGTACTCGACCAGGGATCGGTTCGCGTGCGGGTCGGACACGTCGCAGGCGTGGAAGTGCCCGCCGATCCGGTCGGCCACCTCCTGCCCGCCCTCCGTGTCGAGATCGGCGACCACGACGTCCGCGCCCGCGGCGGCCAGGGTGAGGGCCGTGGCCCGGCCCAGACCGCCGGCTGCGCCGGTGACGAGGGCGGTCTTGCCGTACAGCGGAGTGGGGTCCTGCGCCGCGGTGCTGCCGGGAGCCGTAGCGGGGCCGGCCGCCGTCGGCCGGTCGCCGCTCACGTCAGTTCCAGGACGAGCTTGCCGGTGTTCTCCCCGCGGAAGAGCATCTGGAGGGTGGCGGGGAAGTCGTCGACCGTGCCCCGCACGAGGTGCTCCCTGACCTTGACGCGGTCCTCGGCGATCCAGCCGGCGACCTCCCGTGCGGCCTGCGGATAGCGCTTGGAGTAGTCGAGGACGACAAACCCCTCCATCCGGGCGCGGCGGACCAGCAGGGAGAGGTAGTTGGACGGTCCGCGGACGCCGGTGTCGCTGTTGTACTGGCTGATCGCCCCGCACACGACGACCCGGGCGTGCATCGCGAGCCGGGTGAGCGCGGCGTCGAGGATGTCGCCCCCGACGTTGTCGAAGTAGACGTCGATCCCGTCGGGTGCCTGTTCGCGCAGTGCGGCGCGGACGTCGCCGGTCCGGTGGTCGATGGCGGCGTCGAACCCCAGCTCCTCGGTGAGCAGGGCGCACTTGGCCGCTCCGCCGGCGATACCGACGACGCGGCAGCCCTTGACCTTGGCGATCTGGCCGACCATGGTGCCCACGGCGCCCGCCGCGCCCGAGACCACGACGGTTTCGCCCGGCTCCAGGGCGCCGACGTCGAGCAGGCCGAAATAGGCCGTCATGCCCGGCATGCCGAGGGCGCCGAGATAGGTCGGGGCGGGTGCGAGGGAGGTGTCGATCTTCCGGACGCCCTTGCCGTCGGAGACGATCTGCTCCTGTACGCCGAAGGTCCCCACCACATGGTCGCCCGGCTGGAACTCCGGGTGGTGCGAGGCCGTCACCTCGACGATCGACGCCGCCCGCATGACGTCACCGATGCCGACCGGCGGCAGGTACGAGGGGCGGTCGTCGAGCCAGCCGCGCATCGCCGGGTCGAGCGAGAGGAACCGGGTCCGCCCGGCGAAAGCGTGCGGTCCCGGCTCCTGAACGTCCGCGGAGACGTGTTCCCAGTTCTCCGGTTTCACGTCGCCCACGGGCCTGGACGCCAAACGGACTTGGCGGTTGGTCGCAGCCATGAAGCCTCCATGCGTCGATGACCCTCCGACCATACCGACCAGTAGGTACGTGCAGGGGTGTGAGATGTGTCACCCAGGGTGCCGCTGTCTGCCGCGCGCGGCTGGGACCGGGACGCGTCCCGGCGCAGCGCGGAGAAGCCGGAGCCCCGAAGCCCCAGTCGGTGACCACCGGCAGGCAGGCGGGAACGTCCGCCCTTCGGGGCGGAGAGGATGTCAGACTGGCTCGCATGAGCCGCTGGACGGAGTTGACCGGGAAGACGTCCGGGGAGGAGTACGCCGCACGGTTCGGGGCCCTGGCTCGCAGCGGTGTGGACGTGCACGGTGAGGCGCGGTTCTGCGCCGCGCTCGTGCCTGCCGGAGCGCGGGTGCTGGACGCCGGATGCGGTACCGGGCGGGTGATGATCCGGCTCGCGGAACTCGGGTACGACTGCGTCGGGGTGGATCTCGACGCGTCGATGCTGGCGGCGGCGCGGAAGCAGGCTCCGCGACTGCCGTGGTTCCAGCAGGACTTGGCAGAGTTCGATCCTGCGCTGCTCGGCATCGCAGCGGGCTTCGACCTGGTCGTCGCCGCGGGGAACATCTTTCCCCTGCTCGCTCCCGGCACCGAGACCGCCGTGGTGCGGCGGCTGTCCGCCGCCCTGCGCCCGGGAGGCCTCCTGGTCGCCGGCTTCGGCCTGGACGAGGTCCACCTGCCCGTGCCCCCGGGCCTCACGCTGCCGGAGTACGACGACTCCTGCGCCGCGGCCGCTCTCACTCTCGTCGACCGCTTCGCGACCTGGGACGCCGATCCCTACAACGGTGGCGGCTATGCGGTCAGCGTCCACCGCCGTTGACGGGCCGGATGTCCCGGCCGCCGGGGCCCCGGCGGCGCCGCGCGGCAGGTGGGGAGGCCGCCCCCTTAAGGCCTCCCTCCTCCCGACGGTGCGGGAGGGCACCCGGGGGGATTCGGAGCTGCTCGGGTGGAAGCCGTGGGGACGGCACCCCCGAAGCCCCCTGCCCGCTGCCCGGCGGGCGGTGGACGGAGGGCGCGGTCAGCCGGGCAGGGACCGGTCGACGGGCGGTGGACACCGCGGAGCCCCTCCGGGATCGAGCGGGGGTGCGCTCAGGGCGCAGTGCGTACGGCACTCGGGCGCCGCGGGCTGCGGCTCCGGGGCCGTGGTGCCGCCGGCCGCCAGCACGTCCCGCCGTACGGTCGCCGCGGCGAGGGCCGCGCCGACCACCAGCACCGCCGCGCACAGCACCATCGCCCGCCGGAAGGAGGCGTCGAAGGCCGCCGGGTCCCGGTAGGCGTCCTCGCCCATGCCGGAGAGCAGCGGCAGCGCCGCGACCGCCACCAGCCCGGCCGCCCGTGCCACCGCGTTGTTGATGCCGCTGGCCAGCCCGGCCCGCGAGACGTCCACCGAGGCCAGAACGGTCGCGGTGAGCGGGGCGACGAGCAGCACCATCCCGCAGCCCAGGACCAGCAGGGCGGGCAGCACCGCGGTCGGGTACGACGCACCCGGGCCCACCCGCACCATCAGGAGCATGCCCGCCGCGCACAGCAGGGGACCGGCAGTCAGGGGGAGCCGGGGACCGATGCGCCTGCCGAGGGCGCCGGACCGCGCCGACAGCAGCAGCAACAGCACGGTGGTCGGCAGCAGAGCGGTGCCCGCCGCGAGCGCCGAGTAGCCCAGCACCACCTGCAACTGCACCACGGAGAGGAAGAAGAACCCGCCGAAGGCCGCGTAGACGCAGAGCGTCACCGCGTTGACCGCGCTGAACTGCCGGGACCGGAAGATGCCGAGCGGCAGCATGGGCGACGCGATCCGCCGTTCCCGCACGACGAAGGCCACCGCCGGCACGATCCCCGCGACCGCCGCCACGGCCACGGCCGGGCCGGGATCCGGCTCGGCGGCGGCGATCAGGGCGTAGGTGATCCCGCCCAGCGCCAGCGCCGCCAGCGCGGCTCCGCCCGCGTCGAACCGGCCGTGCGCCGACGGATCGCGGGTCTCCGGGACGTGCCGCAGCGCCACCGGCACGCACAGCGCGGCGAGCGGCAGGTTCAGCAGGAAGACCCACCGCCAGCCGGGCCCGTCCACCAGCCAGCCGCCGATGAAGGGGCCGACGGCCGCCGCCACCCCGCCGAGCCCGGACCAGGCGCCGACTGCCCGTGCCCGGTCGTCCGGGTGGAAGGTGGCCTGGATCAGTGCCAGCGACCCCGGGGTGAGCAGGGCTCCGCCGACCCCCTGGAGTGCCCGGGCCGCGATCAGCGCACCGGAGTTCCAGGCCAGTCCGCAGAGCAGCGAGGCCAGGGCGAACCAGACCACTCCCACCACGAACACCCGCCGCCGGCCGAAGCGGTCGCCCAGCGCTCCGCCGAGCAGGATGAGCCCGGCGAGGGTGAGCAGGTAGGCGTTCACCGTCCACTGGAGCACCGACAGCCCCGCGTCCAGGTCCGCGCCGATGCGGGGGAGCGCGATATTGACGACGGTGCCGTCCAGCATCGCCATGCCCGAGCCGAGCACGGTGGTGAGCAGCACCCACCGGCCGCGTGGTGAGCCCATCCGGACCCGTTCGGCCGCTGGACCTCGGTCGGCGTCGGGGGAGGGTCGGGCAGCTTCGTCCATACCCGGATCATCCCCGCTCGCCGCCGCCGATGCGGCCCCGGCACTCCGGCCCGTCCGTGCCTGTCCGGCCCCGGGCGGCAGGCGGCCGGGTGCCGGCGGGCGGTCGGGCCCGACTGCGCTACGCTGACGGAAGGCGCTGCTGCTTCCGCGGCGCCTTTGCCATGCCGGGACGAGGAGAGGACGCAGCCGGTGCTCAAGAGGGTGTTCGTGGTTCCGGACCCGGGACGGCTGCGGCTGCGCAGCGCCATCCGGTCCGTCCTCGGCATCGGGGCCGCTGTGACCGCGTGTGCGGCTGCCGGGCACACGCTTCCCGCCGTCATCACCGGCGGGCTCGCCGCACTGCTGGCCCTCTTCACGGTCACCGACCCGACGGTGCGCGGCCAGGTCCGCACCACCGTGCTGCTTCCCGCTGTCGGGTTCCCGGTGCTGGCCCTCGCGGCCGGTCTGCACGACCACCCCCTGCTGCGCGACGCGTCGTTCCTCGCCGTGGCCGCGGCGGGCGTCTACGTCCGCCGCTGGGGTCCGCGCGGCCACGCGCTGGGCGTCTTCGGGTTCATGACCTTCTTCGTGGCGCAGTTCCTGCACACCCTCCCCGGCCAGCTCGTCGAGCTGTACACGGCGGTCGCCCTCGCGCTGCTCGCCTCCTCGACGGTCCGCTTCGGGCTGTGGTGCTACGAACGCCGGCAGCCGCCCCCGGCTGCTCCCGCGGTGCTGCCGGGCTCGGGCCTGGGGCGCACCACCACCCGGCAGGCGGTCCAGGTGGCCGCCGCCGGCGCCTTCGCCCTGGCCGCCGGGCAGCTTCTCTCGCAGGAGCGCTGGTACTGGGCGGTCGGGGCCGCGTGGTGGATCTTCGTGAACACCTCCTCGCGCGGCGAGACGCTGGTGCGCGGCTTCCGGCGGGTGTTCGGGACCGTCTGCGGGATCGCCGCGGGGCTGCTGATCGCTGTCCCGGTCCAGGGGGCCCTCGCGCCCACCGCCGCGCTGGTCGGCCTCTGCGTCTTCGCGATCTTCTACACGGCTCCGGTCTCCTACAGCTGGATGATGCTCGCGGTGACCCTGATGGTCGCGCTGCTGTACGGACTGCTCGGTGTACTCGACCCGGCTCTGCTGGCGCTGCGCCTGGCGGAGACCGGCGCGGGGGCGCTCGGCGCCGTGGCCGCGGTGCTGCTGGTGCTGCCCGTCACGACGCACGCCGCTACCCATGCCTGGGTCGAGCGCGCGGTGCATCTGGTGCACGGCTGCACCGCGGCCGCCGGGCGCCGCCTGGCGGGGGACCGGGACGCCGATCCGGCTCCGCTGGTCGCGGAACTGGAGGCGGTGCTCGGCCGGGCACGGGTCTCCCTGGCTCCTCTCCTGCACCCCCTGAGCCCGCTGCGCGCGCGCAAGGCGCGCGCCCGCCAGGTGATCGCGCTGCTGGACGACTGCGCGTACCAGGTGCGCGGGCTCGCCGCCGTCGCCGCCGATCCGCAGGCCTCGCACGACGACCGGCTGACGGAGGCCGCCCGGCGGGTCGAGTACGCCGTCCGCGCGGTGGTGCCGCGCGTACCGGCGTCCACCGGGCACCACCCGCCGCGCCCGGTGGCGATCGCGCCGCCGCCACCGGCACACATGCTCCGGGACCGGCACCGCCCCGCGGCCGCCGAGGCGGCCCTGGGGCACCTGCACGGTCTGGAGAGCCTGCTCACCGAGCTGGCCGGCCCCCTGCACAGCCCGCCGCGAGCCCCGCTGGCGGCGTCTCCTTCCGCCCGCTGAGCGAGTCCCTGCTCAAGTGGCCGGCTCGCCGCACAACCGTGTCGGCCGGGCGGCGCCCGTCCGCCTTGACCCCGCCCGTGCGGAGGAACCGCGCTCCAATCCGTACCGCGCCGGTGCGGGAGTGGAGTACGGCGCGTGGGCGGTATGTGACGGCGTGGGGCCTGTTCGACCAACAGACGGTAAAACCGCGAGGCGGCCCGGCCTTCGCCGCGAGTCTGGTCCAGACCAACTGTTACCGTCGGCTGGACAACTACCGGGGGTGTGATCTCTGCCCGGTGAACGGGCGGGAAAGAGGCGGTTCAGTGGGTGCCAGGGGCTACGGGCAAAGGGCGTACATCGGTTCCTTCACCTCCGCGGGTGGACTCGGCATCAGCACGGCCGAGGTCGACCCCGACGGCGGAGGGCTCCACCTGCTCGACCACACCGACGCGGTCGCCGACCCGTCGTACCTGGCGCTCGCGCCTGGTTCCGGGACCCTCTACGCGGTGAGCGAGACCGGCCCGGGAGCGGTCGCGGCCTTCTCGCTGGCCGATCCGGACCGTCCTGCGCTGTCCGGGCCCGCGGTCGCGGTCGGCGGCGACGCCCCGACCCACCTCACGGTCGCGGCCGGGAAGCTCTTCACGGCGAACTACGCCTCCGGCAGCGTCAGCGCCCTGCCTGTGGAGGCGGACGGGACCCTCAACGGCCACCCGCCCGCGGTCCTGCCCCACCGGGGCTCCGGCCCCGACGCCGAACGGCAGCAGGGGCCGCACGCCCACTCCGTGGTCGCCGACGCCGACTGGCGCTGGCTCCTCTCCGCGGACCTCGGCACCGACTCCGTATGGGTCTACCGGCTGGATCATGCGGCGGCCGAACCCCTCCCGCACCGCGAGTTCCCGCTGTGGTCCGGCAGCGGGCCCCGCCACCTGGCCTTCCACCCCGCGGACGAGTACCTCTACGTGATCAACGAGCTGGACTCCACGCTCGGGGTCTGCCGATGGCACGGAGTCGAGGGCACGCTGGAGCCGCTCGGCCGGTACAGCACCAGGACCGCCGGTGCGCAGGGCGACAACTACCCCTCCGCCCTCGTCGTCTCGGCCGACGGGCGGTTCGCCTGGGCGGCCAACCGGGGGGACGACAACATCGCGGTCCTGGCCCTGGACGGGGACGCCGTGACCCTCACGGAGACGGTCCCCTGTGGGGGCCACTGGCCGCGGGACCTGGCCGTCGACCCGGCCGGCCGGCACCTCTACGCGGCCAACGAGCGCTCCGGCGACGTGGCCTGGTTCGACGTCGACCCCGTCACGGGCGTCCCCCGGGCCGCCGGCAGCGTCCGGGTGCCGGCGGCGAGCTGCGTGGTCCTCGGCTGAGGGGCCGCCACCGACCGGAGCCGTCCCGGGAAGGCGGAACGGCTCCGGTCGGGGCCCGGAAACGGCGGAGCGGGCCCCGCCGCCTCCCGGGGCCCGCTCCCGCGTTTCGACCGTCCGCCGGTCGTCCGCCGCTCGCCGTTCAGTGCGCCGAGGCCCCCTGGGTGGGCTGCTCCTTGCCGATGCCCGCCTGGACACCGAACGCCGAGGCGACCAGCTTGCCCAGTCCCGGATAGGCGCCGAGCGGCTCCGCGGACTGGCAGTCGGCCTCCTTGGCCGCTGCGGAGAGCAGGCCCTCCGGGACCTCGGGGCCGATCAGGCAGGGTGCCAGGGCGAGCTGCTGCGAACCGGACGTCCGCAGCTGTTCCGCCGCACGGGCCACCGCGCCCTCGTCGTCCAGCGCCGCCGCCAGCACCGGCACCGCGAGCCGCGCGGCGAGCAGCATCCCGGTGATGCCGGCCACCTGCACCGCCTCCTCGCCGCCGAGGGTGACCAGGACGATCCCGTCCGCGGCGGTCGCCACGGTGAACAGCCTGGCCCGGTCGGCACGCGCCAGACCTGCCTCGGACAGCCGCACGTGCACGGCCTCGGCCAGCAGTGGGTGCGGCCCCAGCACATCGGTGAGCTGCGCGCCGGATCCGCTGTTCAGGACGGCCTGGCGGATCCTTCGCATCAGCGCGGCGTCCGGCCCGGCCAGCAGGGGCACCACGATCGCCGGTGCCTGTTCGGCGGCCTGTTCGGCGGCGCTGTCGTCGAGGCCGTCCCCCTGGGGGCTCCCGTGCTCGGAGCCGGCCTTCGCGAGGACGGTCTCCAGCTTCGGGAACTCCTCGTCGTCGCCCTCCAGGTAGCCGATGCGCGCGTTCAGCCCGGGCAGCTCGGAGCGGGCTATGCTCACGATCTCCTCGGCCAGTCCGCGGTGCTCCGCGCTCGGGGTGCCGGGCAGGGCCAGGACCAGGGCAGGGGCGCCCTCGGGCGCGACGACGGGCTCCGGCCGGCGGTGCCGTCCGGGCTGGCGGGGACGCGGCATTCGTACGGGCAGGCCACCTTCGGGCCCAATGGAGGAGCTCATGGCGCCGCATGCTAATGCCTTGATGGGCTTGGTTGTTCGGGCGGGGTCGAGGACTACTGCTATGTCACGATTCCTCCCGCGAGTCGCCGGATCGGAACGACGGCTGTCTTGGTTGCTTCCGCCAACGGCTGTCGGGGCCGGAACCGCGTTCCACCACGTCGCGACCGGCTGGCCGGCCCGCCTGCGGCCGTGCGGTGTTCCCCCGGGCGATGTGCCCTGCGGCGCTCGGGCCGGCGGGCACCGGGCGAGTCAGAAGACCTCGAGCAGGCCGCTCTCCCGCGGGAGGCGCAGCGAACCGGTGGTCAGCCGGGAGGCGATCAGCAGGGCCCCGGCCAGCGGGTCCCCCTCGGCCGGAACCGGTACGGCTGACGGAAGCCGCTCAGCCAGTGCCGACCGCAGCGGGCCGAGCAGCGGTTCGCCGAGCCGGAACAGGCCACCGGTCAGCGCGGGCCCGCTGCCCGCGCCCTCCGGGCACACGGCGGCCGCCGCGCAGGCGATCTCGCGGGCCGCCGCCCAGAGGATGCCGCCCGCCACCTCGTCCCGGGCGGAGCAGCGGGCCACGGCGGGCGTGAAGGAGGCGAGCACCGCGGCCCGGTCGGTGCGTGAGTAGAGCTGCGCAGGCAGCCCCGCGACCGGGCCGAAGAGGTCCTCGGCGGCGGCCAGCAGCGCGGCCGAGCCGCCCTCACGGCCGTCGTGCGCTCGCAGCGCCGCCTCCAGGCCCAGCCGTCCGATCCAGGCCCCGCCGCCCGCGTCGCCGAGCAGGTGGCCCCAGCCGTCCGCCCGCCGCCAGGACCCGAGGTCGGTGCCCAGCGCGATCAGTCCGGTGCCCGCGGCCACGACGGTGCCCGGTCGCTGGCCGAGCGCCCCGGCGTAGGCGGTGACCGCGTCGGCGGCCACGGCGATCCGGTGCACGCCAAGCGCGTCGCGCAGGGCGCCGGGGAGCTTGCCGCGGAGGTCGGCACCCAGCCCGGTCAGCCCGGCGGCGCCGAGGCAGACCGCGCCGACGCGCCCCGCGTGGCCCGCCGCTTCGGCCAGCAGCTCGCGCGCAGCGGGCAGCACGGCGGCCAGGACCGCGCCCGCGTCGATGCCGTCGGGCCCCGTGGGGGCCGGCGGGGCCGTGACGATCCGGCTGGCCGGCGGGCGTTCCCGTGCGGGAGCGACGGCGACGCGCAGTCCGGAGCCCCCGGAGTCCACGCCGAGCACCCAGTCGGTCACGTCGGAGGCCCGGCAGCCGGGGCGGGGCGGCGGCCGGTGGGCGGCAGGCCCCGACCGGGCACCCGCGGAGGCCGGCTCGTGGGGCGAACTGTGCGGGACCTCATGCACCGGCTCCGGAGGGAAGAAGGAGTGACGCTCGGCGGCAAGCGTAGGCCACGCTCCGGGCGGCCCTGCCCGCGTGATCGACCGTCAGGGGGCCGGGCCGGTAGAGTGACGCGACGTGGCAGCACGACCGTTGAGTGAACTTGTGGAGTCCGGCTGGGCCGAGGCCCTGGGGCCGGTGGCCGGGCGTGTCGCGGAGATGGGGGACTTCCTGCGGGCGGAGATCGCCGCGGGGCGGACCTACCTGCCCGCGGGGCAGCACGTCCTGCGTGCGTTCCAGCAGCCCTTCGACGAGGTACGGGTACTGATCGTGGGTCAGGACCCGTATCCGACGCCGGGCATGCCGATCGGCCTCAGCTTCGCGGTGGCGCCCGAGGTGCGGCGCCTGCCCGGCAGCCTGGAGAACATCTTCCGCGAGCTGCACACGGACCTCGGCCTGCCCCGGCCCTCCAACGGCGACCTGACGCCCTGGACCCGGCAGGGTGTCCTGCTGCTCAACCGGGCGCTGACGACGGCCCCCGGCAAGCCGGCTGCGCACCGGGGCAAGGGCTGGGAGGACGTCACCGAGCAGGCCATCCGGGCCCTCGCCGCACGCGGCAAGCCGCTGGTCGCCGTCCTGTGGGGCCGCGACGCGCGCAACCTGCGCCCGCTGCTCGGCGAGGTACCGGCGGTCGAATCCGCCCACCCCTCACCCATGTCGGCGGACCGGGGCTTCTTCGGCTCCCGACCGTTCAGCCGCACCAACGACTTCCTCCTCGGCCAGGGCGCCCCGCCGGTGGACTGGCGCCTTCCCTGATCTGCTGCTCGGGGGCGACTGCGGTGCGTACCGGCGGGGCCGTGCGGCGCGCTCAGCCGAAGGGCGCCACCAGCAGCGGTATCCGGCGCAGGTCCTCCAGGGTGAACCGCAGGCCCGCGAGAGCGCAGAGCGCCCGCATGCCGGCGTCGCCGTCGGTCTCGCCGGGCCCGAGCCAGTCGTACGCGAGCGTGCCAGTGGTGGTGAACGCGGCGTGCAGCTCGTCGGGCATCCCGTCGGGATCCGTGGCGAGGTCGAGGCAGTCGCTCTCGATGTCGGCGAGTTGCACCCCGTCGACGGCGTAGGACAGGCCGGGTCCGGTGTTGATCAGCTCGGCGGCCGCGGCGGCGGCGCGGCCGCGTCGTCGAGCGTGTGAGGGGTGAATCCTGGTGTGGGCACGGGGTCTCCTGTGCGGGTTCGCGCTGCGGCGCGGTGGCGTCGGTGGTGGTGCCGCAGCGGGGCCCGCACCGTCCCCGGCTCTGCCGGGAGGGCCGGGGCACGCGGGTGGTCGCCGGGGGAGGGCCCTTCAGAGGAGGGTGGCCCGGACGCACAGGACGTCCGGAAGGTGGGAGGCGAGCTGCGTCCAGGAGTCGCCGTCGTCGGCGCTGGCGTGGACCTCGCCGTTGCGGTTGCCGAAGTAGACGCCCGCCGGATCGGCGTTGTCGGTGCACAGCGCGTCGCGGAGCACCACGCCATGGTGCGGTCCCTCCGGCAGGCCGACGGTGAGTTCCGTCCAGTTCGTGCCGGCGTCCTGCGTCCGGTAGACCCGGCAGCGGCGCTCGGCCGGTACGCGGTCGGAGTCGGCGTTGAGCGGGAAGAGGTACGCGGTGTCCGCCCGGTGCGGGTGGGCGGCCACGGGGAAGCCGAAGGTGGACGGCAGTCCGGCCTCGATCGCCGACCACCTGCCCCCGGCGTCGTCGCTGCGGAAGACGCCCCAGTGGTTCTGGAGGTAGAGGCGGTCAGGGTCCACGCTGTCGCGGGCCACCTTGTGCACGCACTGGCCGAACTCCGGCTCCGGCTCCGGCATGAAGACGGCCGAGACGCCGCGGTTGGCCGGTTCCCAGCTCTCCCCGCCGTCCCCGGTGCGGTAGACGCCCCCGGTGGATACCGCCACCGTGACGGACCGGGAGTCGCGGGGGTCCACCAGGACGGTGTGCAGACCGAGCCCTCCGCCGCCCGGCTGCCACTGCTCGCGGGTCGGGTGGTCCCACAGGGCACGCGTCAGGGTGAAGGAGCTGCCGCCGTCGGTGGAGCGGTAGAGGGCCGCGGGCTCGGTGCCGGCGTAGACCACCTCGGGTTCGTCGGCGCCGCCCGGCGTGAGCTGCCACAGCCGCTCCAGCGACGCGCCGGTGTCCCCGGGGAAGCGGACGGCCGGCTGCGACGGTTCGTGCCAGGTGCGGCCGAGGTCGTCCGAGTGGAAGACCGAGGGGCCCCAGTGGCTGCTGTCCCCGCCGACGAGGATGCGGGGGGCGGCGCGGCGGGTGTCCACGGCCGCCGCGTAGACGGCCTGCTCCTTGTAATGCGGTCCGTCCACCTCCCACGAGGCGCCGTTTCTGCGCCGGAACAGGAAGAGACCTTTGCGGGTGCCCACTGCGAGCAGTACGTCCGTCATGGCGGTGACCTCCGGAGGCTGCTGTTGACCGGGATGGCAGCAAGTCTGCACCCGACCACCGACACTCGCGCCCCGACGCCGTCGCCGCAGGTCGGCGGGGTGCGCCCGGTCGCCGGGCCGGCAGGAGGACGGCGCTCACGGGCGGGGCGGGGCCGTGGCCGGACCCGCCCCGCCGCGGCCCCGCGACCCGCGGGACGGCGAGGGCCCGGACTCAGTCCAGCGTGCGCATTCTGGCCACTTCCGCGCTCTGCTGGGCGGCCATCTCGGTGGCCATCTCCTCGACCGTCACGTCGTTCCCGTCGGCCAGTACGTCCTCGGCCATGGTCACGGCCCCCCGGTGGTGGGTGGCCATCAGGGTCAGGAAGAGCTCGTCGAAGTCCGCGCCGCGGGCCGCCCGCAGCTCGCCCAGTTGCTCCTCGGTCGCCATGCCGGGCATGGCGGCGTGGTCGTGCCCTTCGGCGCCCTGGGCGCGCCCTTCGGCGTCGTTGCGCTTCAACCAGGCCCGCATGGTGGCGATCTCGGGGCGCTGGGCCGTCTCGATCCGTTCCGCGAGCTTCCCGACCGTTCCGTCGGAGGTGTGCCTTTCGGCCAGATCCGTCATGGTGAGTGCCTGCCGGTGGTGCTCGACCATCATCGTCATGAACCGGAAGTCCGCCCCGTTCGGCCGCCTCTGCTTGTCGCCCGCCTCGCGCGCCTCCTCGACCGAGACGGTGCCGGACGTCCGGCCGGGTTCTCCGGGGGCGATGACCCGCGCGCCGTCGTCCGGCTGCGCTGCCTGCCTCGATGCGCCGGTGCAGCTCGTGAGAAGCGCCGCGGAGGCCAGTGCGGAGGCCAGCGCGGCGGTGTACGCGGTGCGGGGGCGTGCGGTCACGTGATCCTCCGTGGGGGCCGGTGCGGTGTGTCCCTGTTCCCACCGGGGAGCCGGACCGGTCGGGTGGCGGGTGTCGGTCACAGGGGCGATTCCCACTGTTGGTGTGTACATGCCTACGCCATACTTCCGGGGTCCGTGAACCACCCGGGAGGGTCCGGGCGGCAGGTTGCGGATCAGAGGAGGAAGCAGTGACGCCGTTGCACACACCCCCCGTGCGGCGCAGACGTTGGGGCGTCGCGGCAGCCGCACTCGGCATGCTCGCCGCCCTGCTGACGGCCGGACCGGCCGCGGCCACCCCCGATCCGGGGGACGGCCCGCCGGCCACCGGGAAGGTCGACGGGAGCGACCGTGCGAGGGCCGAGGCCGCGATCCGCGACGGGGACGTCCCCGGTTCGGGCGAGATCGACCACAGCCGCAACATCACCCACCTGGCCAACGTGCCCAAGGGCGCCCTCCAGGGGACCAATTCCGACCTGGCCTTCCAGGGCCGCTACGCCTTCGCGGGCAACTACGACGGCTTCACCGTCTACGACATCAGCCGTCCCGAGTCGCCGAGGACCGTGAGCGAGGTGCTCTGCCCCGGCGCGCAGAACGACGTCTCCGTCTCCGGTGACCTGCTGTTCCTCTCGGTCGACTCCTCGCGGAGCGACGACAGCTGCCGCAGCACCTCGCAGCCGGCCACCGAGGAGGAGTCCTGGGAGGGCGTCCGGGTCTTCGACATCAGCGACAAGGCGAACCCCCGCTACGAAGCGGCCGTCGAGACGCCCTGCGGCTCGCACACCCACACCGTGGTGCCCACCAGGAAGAACGTTTACGTCTACGTCTCCTCCTACTTCCCCAGCGCCTCCTTCCCCGACTGCCAACCACCGCACGACGGCATCTCGGTGGTCAAGGTGCCGCGGGAGTCGCCGCAGAAGGCCTCGCTCACCGGGTTCGCCGGGCTCTTCCCCGACGGGGGCTTCCCCGGGGACCCGGACCGGCCGGAGAAGCGCGAGACCTCCGGCTGCCACGACATCACGGCCTTTCCCGCGCTGAAGCTGGCCGCCGGAGCCTGCATGGGCGACGGGGTGCTGCTCGACATCAGCAGGCCCGAGCGGCCCACGGTCGTCGACCGGGTCCAGGACCGGGAGAACTTCGCCTTCTGGCACTCGGCCACGTTCAGCAGCGACGGCCGCAAAGTGGTCTTCACCGACGAGCTGGGCGGCGGTGGCAGCGCCACCTGCAACGCCGAGGTGGGCGAGGAGAAGGGCGCGAACGGGATCTACCACGTCCGCGGCAAGGGGAAGAAGTCGCAGCTCTCCTTCCGGGGCTACTACAAGATCCCCCGCCACCAGGCCGACACCGAGAACTGCGTGGCGCACAACGGCTCGCTCATCCCGGTCAGGGGCCGCGACATCATGGTGCAGGCCTGGTACCAGGGCGGGGTCTCCGTCTGGGAGTTCACCGACTCCGAGCGGCCCCGGGAGATCGCCTACTTCGAGCGCGGCCCGGAGAGCACCGACGTGCTCTCCTTCGGCGGCTCGTGGTCGGCCTACTACTACAACGGACGGATCTACTCCAACGACCAGCGGGGCCTCGACGTCCTGCGCCTCGACGACCGGAGGACCGACCCGGCGAAGCGGGTACGGCTGAACGAGCTCAACGTGCAGAGCCAGCCGCGCTATCACTGAGCTCCGCCGGAGCCGCGAACGAAGACCCCTCGGGCGGACCGCTGTCCGGGGGGTCCCCCATGTCCCAGCGCAGTCCGTACCGGCCGAACAGCTCGGCCCTCAGCCGCGGCAGCGGCATCGGCGCCCCGGGCAGCAGCACCGCGACGACGGCGCCCATCAGCAGGGCGCGCAGCAACGGGTACTCCACGTCCGGTTGCGCGCTCCCGTAGCGCACCATCGCCCCGTGCAGCAGGGCGGCCAGCCGCTGCTGCTCGTCGCACTGGACGAAGCCCTCCTGCTGGAGGATGCCCGCCATGTGGGTGCGCATCAGCTTCGGTTCGTCTCGCGCGAGGCTCAGGATCGCGTCGATGGCACGGGCCAGGGTCTCCCGGCCGGCGTCGGGGCCCGTGGGCGGCGGCTCCCTGTCGAGGCCTGCCGTGAGGGTCAGGCGCATCAGCCGGTGGACGGCGGACTGGAGGAGCTGCCGCTTGCCGGGGAAGTAGTAGGAGACCAGCCCCCGGGCCGCGCCGGCCCGGTCCGCGATGTCGCCGAGCGTGGTCGCCTCGAAGCCGCGGTCGCGGACGAGCTCGATCGTCGCCTGGAGCAATCGCTCGCGCGAGCGCCGGCGCAACTCTTCATTGACCGATGCGCTCCGAGGGGACATCCTGTACTCCTGCGTTGACTGGCTACGAGCCAATATACTCAGCGAGGTCTTGCGGAGGGCCGTGGGTCGGTCGTTTCCGCAATCCGACTCCGGTACGGGCGACGCGGGGGATCGCCCGTACCGGGGCTGTGCGCGGCAGGGTGGTCGGTCGGCAGACCGGTTTCGGGGCGCCCGCAGCCGAGTGCGGCGCGCGCTCGGCCGCGCGGCTCGGCGGCGGGACGCGCTGAAGTGGAGAGGCGCGCTCAGGCGGCCTTGGCCATCTCCCGCAGCGCGGCGTCGAGCCAGTTCTCCCTGAGCTTGGCGAACTCGGCCAGCTCCTCGGGCGTCCAGGACCGGGGCACCGCCGCGAACGCACGCATGTCACGGTTCGCCTCGTGGGCCGTGGGCGCGGGGGAGTTGTCCGGTGAGGTGGTCATGTGTCCCACAGTAGACGGAGCCACCGACAGTGCCGATGCGCCCGATTCGCCCGATCTGGCGCATTGCCGCAGGTCGGGCCGCAGATGCCCCCACTGGTGGGCGTGCGCCGGTGTGACGCAGATCCCTCCGGGAACACCCCCGCTGCACGGTTCCCGCCCGTGGCAGCGGGTAGGAAAGATGCCTTCGCCTGCCCTGGTCGTGTGCTCCGACGCGCGGAGCCGGCCGCTTCAGCCCACCAGGTCCAGCACCGGACGAAGTCCGTGGGGGCGTTCGTCCACCGGGAGGTGGTCGACCAGGTGCAGCGCGCAGCCGAGCGCCGTCGCCCCGCCGTCCGCGACCCTGTCGTCGCCCACCATCAGCACCCGCTCCGGCGCACGGTCCAGCGCCCGACAGGCCACCCCGAACAGCCCCGCCGCCGGCTTCTGGAGCTCGTGCTCGAAGGACAGCACGTAGGTCCCCACCCCCGCGTCGAGCCCGTGCGCCCGGAAGACGGGCCGGACGTCCCAGCCCACGTTGCTCACCACGGCCACCGGCACGCCGGCTTCCCGCAGCGCGTCGAGCACCTCCCGCGCGTCCGGGTACGGCCGCCACGACTCCGGCAGCAGGTGCCGGTCGTAGAGGAGGTCCGCCAGTGCGGGATCCGGCAGTCCCGCCCGCCGGATGAGGGCCGTGTACGCGGCGCGGTGGTTCTCCGCCGTGGTGTCCCGCTCCCGCCACAGCGGCTCCAGCTCCGCAGGAAGGGCGCGGGGGGCGGGGCCGCCGGGCAGTGCCCCGAAGTGCACCAGCTCCTCCGCCAGATTCCGCTGCTCGTCCTCGGGCAGCCGCAGCCCGGCCTCGTCGAGCGCCGACCGGAGCCAGGTGTCCGTGGGAACGACCCGCAGGAGGGTTCCGGAGAAGTCGAACAGCACGCCGTCGATCCGCGAAGTGGTCATGCGCCCGAAACTACCCCAGGGCCCGGAGACCGGGCAGGAAGGCCACCAGCAGCGGCAGGACCGGGACGCACGAGGCGAGTGCCGTCACCCGCAGCCGCCGGGCGACCGAGAGGCGGTCGGCGGGCGCCAGCAGCCGGTTCACCCGCTGCGGCACCTGGGTGCCCTGCGACGGGCAGGGGCCGAACACGCCGCGGTCCTCGTTGAGGCCGACGAGCGCCAGTGCGGTGGTGAGCCGCCCGTACCTGCGCGAGGCGACGTCGTCGGCGGCCAGCTCCACCAGCCGGTGCATCTGATGCCGGAAGGCGCGGAAGACCAGCATCCGCGGGAAGCCCGCGGCGAGTGCGGCCGAGCAGTGCAGCAGCCAGTCGTGCCGGGCCCGGACGTGGCCCTCCTCGTGCGCGAGCACCGCGTCCAGCTGACGGCCCCGCAGACGGCGCAGCGCGGCAGTGGTGATCACCAGTCGGGGGGTGCTCCCAGGGCGCCAGCGCGCCTCGGCGCGCTCGTCCTCCAGGACGATCAGCCGCTCGTCGGAGTCCTTCTCCTCGCCGGGCAGCAGAGGGGATCGGGTCTGCAGCTCGGTGCGGCGCCGCCGGCGGCGCGTCCGCGCGCCGAGGATCTCGCGGCCGAGCATGGCCGCCGTCCAGGCGCCACCGCCGAACAGCGCGACGGCGAGCACCGCCGCCCACGTCTGCCCGTCCGCGGAGAGCGCGTACGCCTCCAGCACCTGCTGGGGGGCCGGTCCGAACACCGGGCCGCGGATGGCGTGCCAGGCCTCAGCGGCGCTGAGCGCCATCGCCAGCACGCAGCACAGCAGGACCGCCGCCACCACGCACTGCCACACCCACAAGGCCAGCACCGGTTCCCGGTCCGGCCAGGAGGCACGGGCCAGTACGCGCGGCGCCGTCGCCGCGGTCAGACCGCCCAGAACCAGAAGCGCGAGCGCGACCATCATGCCTGCCAGGTTAGAGCGGCCCGCTGACCCGGGGTACGTCACCACCACCGAAGTGACGCACGCCTCACGTCACGCCCCCGCGCCCCGGAGAGCCCTCTCGGGTCTGCGCCGAGCGCCCGCTCACGCCCCGGCGAGCATCGCGAACATCCCCAGCGCCAGCGTCAGTCGGCACGCGGTCGCGACCTCGGGCGGCGCGAGCGGCCCGCGGGCGGAGCCGTCTGACGACGGGCCGCAGGAGGTCCCGCCGGCGGGCCGCAGGACACCGTGTCCGGCGGGTGCGGCCGCCGGTACCAGTGCGGCCCCCGCGCGGAGCGCGTAGAGGCCGAAGTAGAGCAGGAGGGCCCCGGTGGCCAGGGACGCCGCGGCGTTCGGGGACGGGGCGTGCCCGGCGTGCTGCCCGCCGGAGGCCGCGGCCATGGCGAGCGACATGTGGACCATCGCCAGCGCCTCCACCAGGTGGTGAAGCTGGTGCGGTGCCCGGCGGAGCAGCAGCACCAGGCAGCGGAGCGCCGTCGCGGCGAAGAGCGCGGCGAACGCGCCCGCCCGTGCGGCGGGCGGCAGCAGCGCGGAGGTGTCGAGCGGCAGCGCCATCGCGGCCATCGCCCCGCCCATCAGCGCCTCGACGGCCGAGGTGCTGCGCTGAGCGGGCGCCGCACCGCGCATCCGCAGCAGGCAGACCGCAGCTGCCGACGCGCACACCGCGGCCAGCAACCAGCCGACCAGCGGTTGACCGTGCATCGCGCACCTCCCCATTCGGACCGACGGGAAGGCTGCCCGGTCGCCGGGCCGGCGCACCACCTGGGCGGGGAGCGCACCGGTGCACGGACGGGAGCGTGCGGGATCAGAGGGCCGGGCGGTAGCGCATCGGGTGGTCGGCGGGGATCTCCACGACGCAGATCCGGACCTCGTCCGGGGCGGCGAGCCACATTTCCACCAGCCCCCACGGCTCGCGGACCGGCGGACGCAGCACCCGCACCCCGCGCCCGGTCAACTCGCGGTGCGCCGCTTCGGCGTCGGCCACCTGGAGCCACAGCCGAAGCCCCGGCGACGAGGGGGCGTCCGCGCGTCCGGAGACCTCCAGGAAGCCGCCGCCGAGGAAGTAGACGGTGGCGCGTCCCTCACCCGTCTCGAACTCGCGGTGGATGTCCAGGCCGAGCGCGCTTCCGTAGAAGTCCCGAGCGGCCTGCGGGTCCGTCGGGTGCAGGAGCACCCGGCTGCTCAGTACGTGCACCATGCCCTGAGCCTACGGATCGCACCGGGACGCCGCCGCGGCCGCGAAGGGTTCCGGCGGGCCCCGTAGGCTCGGGGCATGGACGTCGCACAGAATCCCGCGCTCGCTTTCCGGTACGCCACCGAAGCCGATGCCGCGGCGCTGGTCGCCCTGGTGGAGTCCGCCTACCGGGGCGACGCGAGCCGGGCCGGGTGGACGACCGAGGCGGATCTGCTGGACGGGCAGCGGACCGATCGGGACGCGGTGCGCGCGGTGCTCGGTGCTCCGGGGAGCCGTGTGCTCGCCGCGGAGCGCGAGGGCGAGCTGCTGGCCTGCTGCCACCTGGAGCGGCGGGCGCGGCCCGGCGGACGGCCGGTGGCCTACTTCGGCATGTTCGCGGTACGGCCGGGGTGCCAGGGCGGCGGCCTCGGCAAGCAGGTGCTGGGCGAGGCGGAACGCGTCGCCCGGACGGAGTGGGGTGCGGGCGAGATGCAGATGACGGTCATCACCGCCCGCACGGACCTCATCGCCTGGTACGAGCGGCGGGGGTACCTGCGCACCGGGACGACGCACCCGTTCCCCTACGGCGACGAGCGCTTCGGTGTCCCGCGCCGTCCCGACCTGCGGTTCGAGGAACTGGTCAAGCACCTCGGCTGACGGCCGCCGCGATGCTCGGCAGGTCGGTCACGACCCCGTCCAGGCCGAGTCCGCGGGCGGTGGCGAGTTCCTCGTCGGTGTTGACCGTCCAGCTGATCACCTTGATGCCCTCCTGCCTGCACTGCCGGACCGTCTCCGGGTCGAGCCGGGGCAGCTCGCAGGAGACCATGTCGGCGCCCAGTTCCCGCGCCCGCTCCGGCGCGGTTGGGGTGGACCTGCCGGTGACGACGGCGATCGGGAGGTGCGGCAGCAGCGCCCGGGTGCGCCGCAGCGCCTCGTCGTGGAAGGAGATCACCCGCACCCGGTCGTGCAGCTTCCCGCGTTCGATCACGGCGGCGAGGACCTCGGCGGCCGCGGTGTCCTTGATCTCGGCCTGGAGCGGTGCCCGCACGGCTTCGACGACCTCCTGGAACACCGGCACCCGTTCGCCCAGCCCGGCGTCGAGTCCGCGGATCTCGGCGAGCGTCAGGTCGCCGACGGGTCCGGTGCCGTCCGTGGTGCGGTCCAGCTCCGCGTCGTGCAGGACGACCAGTCCACCGTCCCTGCTGAGGTGGAGGTCGAGCTCGATCACGTCGAGGCCCTCGCGTTCGGCGCGCCGGAACGAGCGCAGGGTGTTCTCCGGTTCGACGCCCATGACTCCGCGATGGCCGACGGTGATCATTGACACAGTGCTCCTGCTCCCCTCGACGGCCCCGGGGCCGGACGTCGTGCGAGCTCAGCCTATCCGGCGCCGCGGGGCAGCCGGTCGTGGCCGGGGCGCGCGCGGGACGGTCGCCGCCGTGGGGCCCGCCGGCGCCGCGAACGGGTGGTGGCGGTGAGGGGGCAGGAAAATATCAATCCAAACCCGGGTTGCGGCCGCAAGATTTCCTGTGCGCGGTTGAGTATCCGGAGGTTATGTGTCTACCGTGGAGGTCGGCCAACTTTCTCCCGTGAAGGGGCAGTGATGACGCAGACTCTTTCGTCCAGTGCGACAGATGAAGGTGCTCTTCCTCTTCCGCCTCTTGTCGACGAGCCCGCATGGCGGGAACTGAAGGACGCGGTGGAGCGAATACGCCCCTGGCAGTCGAAGGACGGTTCGATCGACTTCGACGCCGAGGACGCCCCGGCCCCGGCCGCCGTCCGCGCCGAGGTGGAGCGGGTCACCGCCGCGGTCGAGGCGCTCGCACCGCTGCTCCCCTGGAACGAGGCCTACCACCGGGCGCTGGCCGGCGACCTGCGGCGCTGGGCCGACGGCGGCTTCGCCGTTCCCGACTTCCTCGACTCCCTGCTGGCCTTCCAGCCCGCGGCGGCACGCGTGAACAATCGCCAGCACCTGGTCGTCTTCCCGATGTACACCCAGAACGGGAACCCGGACCGCAACCTCGAAGCCGTCGTCCTGCGCATGGTGTGGCCCGACTGGCTGGCGGAGCTGGAGCGCACCCGCTACGACAACCCGCTCTTCCTCGGCATCACCTTCGAGGATTTCACCAGCGGCTACGACACCCACTCCGCGGTGCTCTTCCCCGAGACCATCGCCGTCCGCGAGGCCCCGGAGCGGTTCACCTGGGGCGGCATCTTCTGCGACCGCGAGGCCGCCAGGTTCCGCCGGGTCGTCGATGCGGCCTGCGAGGTCACGAGCCTGGAGCTGCCGGAAGGGGCACGGGGGCTGCTGGCCGACCAGGAGCGGACCCAGGAGACCTTCGTGCTGTGGGACATGGTCCACGACCGTACCCACAGCCACGGCGACCTGCCCTTCGACCCGTTCATGATCAAACAGCGCCAGCCGTTCTGGATGTACGGGCTGGAGGAGCTGCGCTGCGACCTCACCGCCTTCCACGAGGCGGTGAAGCTGGAGGCCGACGGCTTCCCGCAGGGCCGCGACGTGCAGGACGCCGTGCTCCTGGAGCGGATGTTCCGTTTCCCGGTCACGGGCGAGCGCAACCGCAACTACGACGGCCTCGGCGGACAGCTCCTCTTCGCCTACCTGCACCGGAACGACGCGCTGCGCTGGAGGGACAACAAGCTGACCATCGACTGGGAGCGGGCCCGCGAGGTCACCGTCCGGCTGCGCGAGGAGATCGAAACCCTCTACCGCGACGGCATCGACCGCCCCAAGCTGGTGCACTGGTTCAAGGCCTACGAACTGGTCTCCGCCTATCTCGCACCGCACCCTGGCTCCACCTGGGCCAAGGGCCCGGACGCGCTGGACCTCGACCTGCCGCCGCGCAAGCTGGTCGACGAGGTGCATCCCGACGAGTTCCCGCTCAGCATGTTCTACGAGGCGCTCAAGAAGAAGCTCCGGTCCACGATCGCCTCGACCGAGGGCATCCGGGCCGACGGCACACGCCGGGACGCCGGCGTACCGGCGGCGCCCGCCGCGGCGTGAGGCGCCCGCGGGCCGGGTACGGCAGAACGGGAAGCGGGCACCGCGCGGGAGCCCGGACAAACGAGGAGGCGGCGAACATGAGCACTGCGACCACCGGCAACGGCCCCCGCGAGGGGGCGGGACCACTGGAAGGGGCCGTCGTGGCCGTCGCCGGCGCCGGCGGTCCGGCCGGGCACGCGGTGCTGCTGCGCCTCGCGCAGGCCGGCGCCGTCGTGGTCGGCGCCGACTCCGACGCCGCCCGGCTCGCCATCGGGGTCGACGCGGCCCGCTTCGCGCACGGCGGGGCCACCGTCACCGGGGACACCGTCGACCTGCTGGACCTCGACGAGACCCGGGTCTGGGCCGACCGCACCGAGAAGGAGTTCGGGCGGGTCGACGGGCTCATCCACCTCGTCGGCGGCTGGCGCGGTTCGGCCGGGTTCGCCGAGACCGACCTCGCGGACTGGGACCTGCTGGAGAAGCTGCTGATCCGCACCGTCCAGCACACCTCGCTGGCCTTCGAGGGCGCGCTCGGCCGCAGCGGCAACGGCAGGTTCCTGCTGACCAGTGCCGCCGGGGCGGGCAGGCCCACCGGCGGCAACGCCGCGTACGCCGCCTCCAAGGCCGCCGCCGAGGCGTGGACGCTGGCGCTGGCGAGCGCCTTCCGCAAGTCCGGGGGCGAGGAGGGGCCGCGCGCCGCGGCTGCCATCCTGGTGGTGAAGGCCCTGGTGCACGAGACGATGCGCGCCGAGCGCCCCCAGGCCGAGTTCGCCGGTTTCACCGACGTCGCGGACCTCGCGGAGGCGGCCGTCGACACCTGGAACCGGACCACCGAGGAAGTGAACGGGAAACGCCTGTGGCTCACACCCCAGCCGTGAGGACGGACGCCAAGCGCCGCCACGACCCGCAGCTGCGCGGGTTCGCCAGCGACAACTACGCGGGGGCGCACGAGGAGGTCCTGACCGCGCTCGCCCTGGCGAACGGCGGCCATCAGACCGCCTACGGCGGCGACGACTACACCGAGCAGCTCCAGCAGGTGTTCCGTCGGCACTTCGGGGCCCGGGCACAGGTCTTCCCCGTCTTCAACGGCACCGGTGCCAACGTGGTCGCCCTCCAGGCGGTCACCGACCGCTGGGGCGCGGTCGTCGCCGCCGACTCGGCGCACATCCACGTGGACGAGGGCGGTGCCCCCGAGCGGGTCGGCGGCCTCAAGCTGCTCACCGTGCCCACCGAGGACGGCAAGCTCACCCCGGAGCTGATCGACCGGGAGGCGTACGGCTGGGAGGACGAGCACCGGGCCATGCCGCAGGTCGTCTCGCTCACCCAGAACACCGAACTGGGGACCGTCTACACCCCGGACGAGATCCGCGGGATCTGCGACCACGCCCACGAGCGCGGGATGGCCGTCCACCTGGACGGGGCCCGGATCGCCAACGCGGCTGCCTCACTGGACGTGCCGATGCGCGCGTTCACCAACGTGGCCGGCGTCGACATCCTGTCCTTCGGCGGCACCAAGAACGGCGCTGTCCTCGGTGAGGCCGTGGTCGTGCTCGACCCGGACCGGGTCCGGGCGATGAAGCACCTGCGCAAGATGTCCATGCAGCTCGCCTCGAAGATGCGCTTCGTCTCGGTGCAGCTCGAAGCGCTGCTCGCGGGCGACCTGTGGCTGCGCAACGCCCGGCACGCGAACGCGATGGCCCAGCGGCTGGCCGAGGGTGCCCGCGCCGTCGAGGGCGTGGAGATCCTCTACCCCGTCCAGGCCAACGGCGTCTTCGCCCGGCTGCCGCTCGAGGTCGCGGAGCGGCTCCAGAAGCGCCACCACTTCTACTTCTGGGACGAGGCGGCGGGTACGGTGCGGTGGATGTGCTCCTTCGACACCACCGAGGACGACGTCGACGCCTTCATCGGCGCCCTCCGGGAGGAGTCGGCGAGGTGAACCGCCGCGCCGGGGCCGCCCGGGACGTCGTCCCGGGCGGCCGGCCGGTCAGGGGTGGGCGGCCGGAAGCGGCGCGGTCCCACCCAGGTGGGCGGGGAGCCACCAGGAGTCCTCGCGGTCCCTCGGCGTCGCCGGATAGGCCCGCTGCGCGTTCTCCAGCAGGTCCTGCATCCGCTCGCGGACCCGTTCCGTCACACTGGCCACCGGCTCGTCCGCCCCGGGAGTGAGCTGCTCGCCGACGCGGATGGTGACCGGGAAGTGATGGCGCCCGAAGTCCCGTTTGCGGCCCTTCGTCCAGATTCGCTGCGTCCCCCACAGCGCCACCGGAAGCAGGGGTACTCCGGCTTCCTGCGCCATGCGCGCGGCGCCGGTCTTGAACTTCTTCAGAGTGAACGACTGCGAGATGGTGGCCTCGGGGAACACGCCGATGATCTCTCCGTCGCGGAGCGCCCGGACCGCGTGCTGGTAGGCGTCGACGCCGGCGGAACGGTCCACGGGAATGTGCTTCATCGCCCGCATGAACGGCCCGGACACCCGGTGCCGGAACACCGACTCCTTGGCCATGAACCGCACCAGCCGTTTCGCCGGTCGCGCCGACAGCCCCGCGAACACGAAGTCGAGGTACCCGATGTGGTTGCTGACCATGACGGCGCCGCCCTGCTTCGGGATGTTCTCGGTTCCGGCGATGTCGAACCGCAGATCGAGCGCCTTGAACAGACCACGCGCCGCGCCGATTGCGGTCGAGTAGACGATCTCTGCCATGCGGGGACCCTTCGTGAGGCGGCCTGGGGAGGGATCTCCCGGCGGTGGATGCCCTTGAACCTACGCTGGCGTAATTTCTCGTGCCACCCCCGGGGGCACGAGACACCTGTCACGCCGGGGCCAGACGTGTCGCGCACCCGGTCTGTCCGGTGCCCGCGGAGGGGTGTTTCACACGGGCGGGATGCGGCGCGTCGGGAATCCCGGATCGCCGGGAGGCGTTCACCGCGGGGGCGCCCCGGCCGGGAGCCGGGCAACGACGACGAGAGGGGAGCGCGTGGGCGAGGACGAGGGGTCTGCGGCCGCCGCCGTTCCGGTGGCCGAACGGGGGGAGCGGGCCACGCTGGTGCAGTTCTCCAGCGCCTTCTGCCGGCCCTGTGCGGCCACCCGGCGGGTGCTGGCCGAGGTGACCGAAATGGTCGCCGGGGTCGCCCACGTGGAGATCGACGCCGAGGAGCGACTGCCGTTGGTCCGGGAGCTGGGGATCGTGCGGACTCCGACAGTCCTCGTCCTGGACGCCCGGGGCAGGGAGGTGCGGCGGGCGGTCGGACAGCCGCGCACCGCCGACGTGGTCGCCGCCCTCGGGGCCGTGCTGTGAACGGGTATCAAGCCCCGGTCGTCCGAAGGGGCTGCGCGCCGCTCGGCACCGCCCGCGCCGGAGCCGCCCGGCGCGGGCCCCGGCGGACGGCGGCAGTGACGGTGCCCGCATCCGCCCGGGGCCACTTGACGGCCCTCCCTGGATGTCGTCAGCCTGACACGATGTGGTCGGGAATACTCCGGTGAGCGCGTTCGGCATCCGGTCCGGGACGGAGTCGGCGCAGGCCCGGTCGCACGCGCCCCCCTCGGCGGGCGGCCCCGACGTGCTGCGGGCGGCCTTCCGCAACCACGCGGCCGGTGTCGCGGTGGTCACCGCGGCCGACCGGGACGGCCGTCCGGCGGGCTTCACTGCCACCTCGGTCGCCTCGGTCGCAGCCGACCCCCCGATGCTCTCCTTCGGGATCGGCACCACCTCCTCCACCTGGCCGGTGATCGCCGGAACCGGGCACGTCGGGGTGCACATCCTCGCGGAGGACCAGTGCGAACTCGCCGCCACCTTCGCCCGAAGCGGTGCCGACCGGTTCGCGCCGCCCACCCTCTGGCGGGAGGGCCCGGCCTCCGTCCCGGTGCTGGACGGGGTGCTGGCCTGGATGGTCTGCCGGGTCGCCGCCCTGGTGCCGGCCGGCGACCACCGGCTGGTACTGGCCGAGGTGACGCACGGCGAGGCCGCGGACAGCGGCCGCCCCCTGCTCTACCAGCGCGGACGCTTCCACGCGCTGCGCGACTGACCCCTCGTCCTGTGCCCGGAGCCGGGTGGCGCGCGACCGGCTCCCGGGTTGGCAAGGTCACAGTGTGACGGGCTTGTCCGGGGGGGATTCGCTCGTTGTACTGACGAGTAATAAACTGTGCGGACAGACCCGGTGCGACGACCGGGAACCGCCCCCGACAGCCGCCTATGCTGCCTGCACGAAGGCAGCCCCGTAATGACGAAGCAGTAGGAGAGCCGGCGTGAGCTTGAGGATCGTTGTCTGTGTGAAGTACGTGCCCGACGCCACCGGCGACCGGCACTTCGCCGAGGACCTGACCACCGACCGCGACGCGGTGGACGGCCTGCTGTCGGAGCTCGACGAGTACGCGGTGGAGCAGGCGCTCCAGATCGCTGCGGAGGCCGACGACGCCGAGGTCACCGTGCTCACCGTCGGTCCGGAGGACGCCAAGGACGCGTTGCGTAAGGCGCTGTCGATGGGCGCGGACAAGGCCGTCCACGTGGAGGACGACGACCTTCACGGCACGGACGTGATGGGCACCTCGCGCGTGCTGGCCAAGGCCGTCGAGCACACCGGCTACGACCTGGTCGTCTGCGGCATGGCCTCGACCGACGGAACCATGGGTGTGCTGCCCGCGATCCTGGCAGAGCGGCTGGGTGTCCCGCAGGCCACCCTGCTGTCCGAGGTCTCCGTCGCCGACGGGAAGGTCACCGGCCGCCGGGACGGCGACGCGGCGACCGAGCAGCTTCAGGCCGCGCTGCCGGCCGTGATCTCGGTGACCGACCAGTCGGGCGAGGCGCGCTACCCCTCGTTCAAGGGCATCATGGCCGCCAAGAAGAAGCCGGTCGAGTCCCTCGACCTGGACGACCTCGGCATCGAGGCCGAGGAGGTCGGCCTCGACGGAGCCTGGACCAAGGTCGACGACGCCGTCGCGCGCCCGCCCCGGACCGCCGGCACCGTCGTCAAGGACGAGGGCGAGGGCGGCAAGCAGCTCGCCGAGTTCCTCGCGGGTCAGAAGTTCATCTGAGCGGTTCGCCCCGGTACCGCCGGCCGGTCGCACCGCGCCGCCCCCGCCGGCAGGCCCTCGCCCATCACGTCCGCACCATCTTCGCAGGAGTGCATTCCCATGGCTGAAGTTCTCGTCTACGTCGACCACGTGGACGGTGCCGTCCGCAAGCCGACCCTCGAACTGCTGACCCTCGCCCGCCGCATCGGCGAGCCCGTCGCCGTCCACCTCGGGCCGGGCGGCGACACCGCCGCGGCCACGCTGGCCGAGTACGGCGCCGTCCGGGTGCTCACGGCGGACGCGCCGGAGTTCGCCGACTACCTCGTGGTGCCCAGGGTGGACGCCCTGCAGGCCGCCTACGAGGCCGTCTCGCCGTCCGCGGTGCTCGTCCCCTCCTCCGCGGACGGCAAGGAGATCGCCGCCCGCCTCGCGGTGCGGATCGGCTCGGGCATCCTCACCGACGCCGTCGACCTGGAGGCCGGTGACGAGGGGCCGGTGGCCGTCCAGTCGGTGTTCGCCGCCGCCTTCACCACCCGTTCGCGGGTCTCGAAGGGCACTCCGGTCATCACCGTGAAGCCGAACTCGGCCGCACCCGAGGCGGCTCCCGCTGACGGCACGGTGGAGCCCCTCGCCGTCTCCTTCGGCGAGCAGGCGAGCGGGACGAAGGTCGTCTCGCGCACCCCGCGGGAGTCCTCGGGCCGCCCCGAGCTGACCGAGGCGGCGATCGTCGTCTCCGGCGGCCGCGGCCTCAACGGAGCGGAGAACTTCCACGTCATCGAGTCCCTGGCGGACTCGCTCGGTGCCGCTGTGGGCGCCTCCCGTGCCGCGGTGGACGCCGGCTGGTACCCGCACGCCAGCCAGGTCGGGCAGACCGGCAAGTCGGTCTCGCCGCAGCTCTACCTCGCGGCCGGCATCTCCGGCGCCATCCAGCACCGGGCCGGCATGCAGACCTCGAAGACCATCGTCGCGGTCAACAAGGACGCCGAGGCGCCGATCTTCGACCTGGTCGACTACGGCGTCGTCGGAGACCTCTTCGAGGTGGTGCCGCAGCTGACCGAGGAGGTCAGGACCCGCAAGGGCTGACCGCCCGCCCCGCTTGCACCGGCGCCGGGCTTCCGCCCGGTCGCACCGGCGTCCGCACGACGGCCGGGTGCGCGGCGCTCCTCGGAGGAGCGCGGCACACCCGGCCGTCGTGCGGACGGGGCCCCGTCCGGGTGTTGACGTGCCGCCCCGCGGGGATTAGCGTCCCGACCATTCTTCAACGTTTTGTTGATTTCCGTGGGAGTGCACATGACGCAGGGCGGAGCGGTCCCCACCACCTTCGACGACTCGGTGGGCCGGGAGATCGGCGCCGCCCTCGCGGCGGTCGACGCCGACCTGGCCCGCCGCTACCCGGGCGACCCCGGAACCCGGCAGCCCGTGCACACCGTCTACGTGCCCGCCGACAAGCTGACGGCGGACACGGTGCGCACCTGGGGCGACCGGGCGCTCGCCCTGCTCGACGCGCACGCGCCGGACGCCGCGGCCCTGGCGGACGTGCTCGGCCTGGACCCGGCGGAGGCCGGGGAGGTGTACGGCCGGGTCCGCGCCAAGCTCGTTCGGGAGCCCGTCGAGGACCTGCGGATCGACTTCGAGGACGGCTACGGCGAGCGTCCGGACGTCGAGGAGGACGCAGCCGCGGCGGCTGCCGCGGCGACGGTGGCCGACGCGGTCGCCGCGCAGGACCCCGCCCGCGCCCCCGCCTTCCTCGGCATCCGCCTCAAGTGCCTGGAGGCAGCGGTCCGCGACCGGGGCATCCGCACGCTGGACATCTTCCTCACCGGGCTGATGGCGGCCGGGGGGCTGCCCGAGGGGCTGCTGCTGACCCTGCCCAAGGTCAGCTGCCCGGAGCAGGTCACCGCGATGGGGCGGCTCTGCGAGCAGTTCGAGAGCGCTCGCGGGCTGCCGCCGGGGCGGATCGGGTTCGAGATCCAGATCGAGACCACCCAGGCCGTTCTCGGTGCCGACGGCCGGGCCACCGTGGCCCGGATGATCGAGGCCGCGGGCGGCCGGGCCACGGGTCTCCACTACGGCACCTTCGACTACAGCGCCGCCTGCGGAGTCGGGGCCGCCCACCAGGCGACGGATCACCCGGTGGCGGACCACGCCAAGGCGGTGATGCAGGTGGCCGCGGCGGGCACCGGGGTCCGGCTGTCCGACGGTTCCACCAACGTGCTGCCGGTCGGAGGTGCGGAGCAGGTGCACGCCGCGTGGCGGCTGCACCACCGCCTGGTCGGGCGCTCCCTGGCCCGCGCCTACTACCAGGGCTGGGACATGCACCCGGGGCAGTTGCCGACCCGCTACGCCGCCGTCTACGCCTTCTACCGCGAAGGCCTGGAGCAGGTGGCGTCCCGGTTGGCCGACTACGCGCACCGCACCTCCGGGACGGGCGTCCTGGACGAGCCGGCGACGGCGAAGGCGCTCGGCGGCCACCTGCTGCGGGGGCTGCACTGCGGGGCGGTCGACGAGGCGGAGGTCGCGGGGCTGACCGGGCTCGGCAGGGCGGAGCTCGCGGCTTTCGCCGCCCCCCGCTGACCCGCTTCGCCGTCCGCGGCCGGACCGCCGGCGGCGCCGCGGTCCGGCCGGCCGTCTCCCGTCGAGCCGCCGCACGTGCGCCCCGGGGCCGGTCGCCCTCCCGCTGCCGTGTCCCGGCCGGTGCGGGTCAGTCCGCCGGCGGCAGCTCGCCGGAGCCCCGGGCGATCAGGCGGGTGGGCAGCTGGAACGTCCGCGGTGGTTCCCCCGCCCCCGCGAGGCGGCGGAAGAGCAGTTCCGCCGCTTTGCGGCCGAGCAGGGTCGCGTCCTGCGCGACCACGGTCACCGGGGGATCGAGCAGGTCGGCGAGTTCGAGGTCGTCGAAACCGATCAGGGCGACACGCCGGTCCAGGGCGGCCAGTACCCGCACCGCGGTCGCGGTCACCCGGTTGTTGCCGGCGAACAGCGCCGTCACCGGCTCGGGACCGCTCAGCATCGCCTCCGCCGCGGCCGCCACCCGTGCCGCGTCGGTGGGGCCGGGAGCCACCCGGGCGTCCGGCACGGGCAGACCGGCGGCCTCCATCGCGGCCCGGAAGCCGCGCAGACGTTCCGCGGTGGTGTGGATGCGCGGCTGGTCGCCGATGAAGCCGATCCGCCGGTGGCCGTGCGCGATCAGGTGCGCGACGCCGTCCCTGGCCCCGGCGAAGTTGTCGGAGAGCACCGTGTCGGCCTCGATGAGGCCCGGCGGCCGGTCGACGAAGACCGTCGCGATCCCGGCGGCGATCTCCGGTTCGAGGTACTGGTGGTCGCCACTGGCCGGCACGACGATCAGTCCGTCCACCCGGCGGGCGCAGAACGCCAGGGCGAGTTCCTCCTCCCGCTCGGGGTCCTCGGCGCTGGAGCCGTTGAAGAGCAGGGCGCCGTGCGCGCGGGCCACCTCCTCGACCGAGCGGCTGAGCGGCCCGTAGAAGGGGTCCGCCAGGTCCTCCAGGACCAGTCCGATACTGGCCGTCCGCCCCTTGCGCAGGATTCGGGCGCTGTCGTTGCGCCGGAATCCCAGCGCGGTGATGGCCTCCCGCACGCGCCGCTCGGTGTCGACCGACACCCCCGTCTCGCCGTTGACCACCCGGGAGACGGTCTTCAGGCCCACGCCCGCACGGGCGGCGACGTCCTTCATGGTCGGCCGGTTGCCGAACGGGACCGGTGCCGGTGAGCCGTGGTGGGGTGCGCGGGTGAGGTCTGCCACGTCGGGGTCCGTCCTGTGCGTCGTTGCGGTGCGGGGGACCGTTCGAGGATAGGCCCTGGCCAGGCCGTCTGGACAACGTTGTCTTTTTGCGGTGGACTGGGTCGCCATGGACATCGACTTCGCCGCGGCCCTCGATATCGGGGGCACCAAGATCGCCGGTGCGCTGGTGGACGACAGCGGAAAACTGCACGTCCGCGTCCAGCGGCCGACACCTCCCGGCGGGGACGGCGACGCCGTGCTCGGGGCGGCGAACGAGGTGCTGGGCGAGCTGCGTGCGGCGGTCCAGTGGAGCCGGGTCGGCGCGCTCGGCATCGGCAGCGCCGGGCCGGTGGACGCCAGGAACGGCACGGTCAGCCCGGTGAACATCCCCGGCTGGCGGGACTTCGCCCTGGTTGAGGGCGTGCGGCGGGAGATCGGCGAGCTCCCGGTCGTCCTGGTGGGCGACGGCGTCGCGATGACGGCGGCCGAACACGCCCAGGGCGCCGCCCGCGGGCACGCCAACGCCCTCGGGATGGTCGTGTCCACCGGTGTGGGCGGCGGACTGGTTTTGGAGGGCCGCCCGTTCCCGGGAACCACCGGTAACGCCGGCCACGTCGGCCACATCAGCGTGGAGCTGGACGGGGAGGCGTGCCCGTGCGGCGCACGCGGATGCGTGGAGCGCATCGCCAGCGGTCCGAACATCGCCCGGCGTGCGCGGGCCGCCGGCTGGCGGCCGGGCCCGGACGGGGACGCCTCGGCGGCGGCGGTGGCCGCGGCGGCCGAGGCCGGCGACCCGGTCGCCCTCGCCTCCTTCGAGCGGGCGGCCCGGGCCCTCGCCGCCGGGATCGCCGCTACGGCCGCGCTCGTGGAGATCGACATCGCCGTCATCGGCGGCGGGGTCGCCCAGGCGGGCGACGTGCTGTTCGGACCGCTGCGCAGCGCCCTTGACGACTACGCCACCCTCTCGTACGTGCGCGGGCTCACGGTGGTGCCGGCCGCGATCGGGACGGACGCCGGGCTGGTGGGTGCAGCCGCGGCCTGCCGCACGCTCCCTCCTGCGCGCCGTTAGCGCCCCTGCGCACTGCCGAGCCCGGCGTGTGCACCGCTGAGCCTCGCGCGTTTCCGTGGCAGGGTATTGCGGGCACTGATCCGGGGGGCGAGCGAGGAGGGGGAATCGTGATCGTCTGGTTGAACGGCGCCTTCGGCGTGGGCAAGACCGCAGCAGCGCGGGAACTCGTCCAGTTGCTCCCCGACGCCACGCTGTACGACCCGTGGTCCGCGGGTGCGGGGCTGCTGCGGATGCTGCCCAAGGAGCGGCTCGCGGAGCTCGACGAGCCGCAGGACCTGCCGGCCTGGCGGCGGCTGGTGGTCGACACCGCGGCGGCTCTGCTCAGCGAGGTGCCGGGTCCGCTGGTCGCGCCGATGTCCCTGCTGCGGCAGGAGCACCGGGACGAGATGTTCGGCTTGCTGGCCGCCCGCCGCATACCGGTGCGGCACTTCCTGCTCGATCGCCCCGCGCGGCGGTCCGGCTCCGGGCCGGCAGGAGCGGACGAGGGGCTCCTGCCGGACCGGGAACCGCGGGTAGCCCGGGAGGAAACGATCCTTCCGGGTCGGGGCGACCGCCTTCCCGGCGATCCGCCCGGGGCACAACGGGCCGCCGGACCGGGCGGACCGGGTGGACCGGACGGACCGGGTGGGCGTCGCCACCCGCCCCCGGACGCCGGGGCGCCGCCCTGGCTGCGGGCCGACGCGGTGCACCTGGACGTGACCGGGCTCGGTCCCCGGCGCGCGGCCCGCGCGGTGGCGGACGCGCTCCGGGAGGGCCGGGGCGCCTGCGAGATCGTGCAGTCCGGCGAACCCTCCGCGGAGACGGTGGCCGCCGGCGTGCTGCTCTTCGACGAGCAGGACCGAGTGCTCCTCGTCGACCCCACCTACAAGCCCGGTTGGGAGTTCCCCGGCGGCATCGTGGAACCGGGGGAGAGCCCCTCCCGCGCCGGCGTCCGCGAGGTGCACGAGGAACTCGGGCTGCGACTGGAGGGCGGGCTCCGGCTGCTGGTCGTCGACTGGGAGCCGCCCAGCAGACCGGCCTTCGGCGGGTTGCGGCTGCTGTTCGACGGGGGCCTCCTGGCCGCCGCCGACGTCGAGCGGCTGCTGCTGCCCGGTGCGGAACTCCGCGACTGGCGCTTCGTCACCGAGGCGGAGGCGCGGGTGCTGCTGCCCGCGAACCGGCACGAACGGCTGCGCTGGGCCCTCCGCTCCCGCCAGGGCGGCGGCCCGCTCAACCTGGAGGCGGGCGTCCCGGTCGTGGCGCCGCCGGGGACCGCCGCCTGACGGGAGCCCGTCAGCGGGCCGCGGCGTACCGTTGGAGGAAGAGCGCCTCGGCCACCGACATCCGCTCCAGTTCCTCGGGACTGACGCTCTCGTTCACGGCGTGGATCCGGGCCTGCGGCTCGCTGAGGCCGGTGAGCAGGATCTCCGCCCGCGGGTAGAGCTCGGCCAGGGTGTTGCAGAGCGGGATCGATCCGCCCATGCCCGCCACAGCCATTTCCACGCCGTCGTAGGCCTCACGCATCGCCTCCGCCATCGCCGCGCAGGCGGGCCCGGTGGTGTCGGTGAGGAACGGCTGCGCCTGGCCGACCTGCTCGACGACCACCCGCGCACCCCAGGGTGCGCGGGCGTGCAGGTGTGCCGCGAGCAGACCCGCGGCCTCGGTGGCGTCGGCGCCCGGCGGCACCCGCAGGCTCACCAGTGCGCGGGCTCCCGCCTGCACGGACGGCGTGGCCCCGACGACAGGCGGGCAGTCGATGCCCAGGACGGTGACGGCGGGCCGGGCCCAGAGCCGGTCCGCCACCGTGCCCGCGCCGATCAGCTCCACCCCGTCGAGCACTCCGGCGTCCCGACGGAAGTCCTCCTCCGGGTACGCGATGCCGTCCCAGACCCCCTCGGCCGCCAGCCCGTCGACAAGGGTCGAGCCGTCCTCGGCCCGCAGCGAGTCGAGCAGCCGCACCAGGGCCGCGAGGGCGTCCGGGGCGGCGCCGCCGAACTGGCCGGAGTGCAGGTTGCCCTCCAGCGTGTCCACCTGCACCCGGACCATTGCCATGCCGCGCAGCACGCTGGTGACGGTCGGCAGCCCGGCCCGGAAGTTGCCCGAGTCACCCACCACGACGGTGTCCGCGGTGAGCAGTTCGGGGTGTTCCTCGGCGTACCGTTCGAGACCGCCGGTGCCCTGCTCCTCGGAGCCCTCGGCGATCACCTTGACCGTCACCGGCACCCCGCCGTCCGCCCTGAGCGCGCGCAGGGCGAGCAGGTGCATGATCAAGCCGCCCTTGCAGTCCGCGGCCCCGCGCCCGTACCAGCGGCCCTCCCGCTCGGTCAGCTCGAACGGCGGGGACAGCCACGCCTCCTCGTCCAGCGGCGGCTGGACGTCGTAGTGCGCGTACAGCAGCACCGTCGGGGCCCCGACGGGGCCCGGCAGCAGGCCGTAGACGGAACGGGTGCCGTCCGGGGTGTCCAGCAGCTCCACCTCCGTGAAGCCCTCGGCCCGCAGGACCGCGGCGATCCAGTCGGCCGCGGCCAGGCACTCGCCGGGCGGGAACTGCTCGGGATCGGCGACCGAACGGAACCGGATGAGTTCCGCCAGCTCGTCCTTGGCCTGTGGCATCAGCGTGGCGACGGTGGCCGCCAGGGCGTCATGCGCCATCGGGAAAGCTCCTTGCACGTGCGCGTGGACAACCGGACGCGCAGGGGTCTCCCCGCGTCCGCAATGATCTGCTGATACTCCCACAGCGGGAAGAGCGGCCGAGGGGCCGTAGGATGCCGGACTGGGGCCAGGCCTCACCGAGAACCGGCCGGTCGAGCGGGAGCAGCAGCAGATCGTGAGCAGCGAAGACACTTCGGGCACAGCCGACGCGAGCGCGGGCGGAAACCCCGCGGAGGAGGGCCCCGTCTGGGACGTGATCGTGGTCGGTGCCGGACCGGCGGGCGCCTCCGCGGCGTACGCCGCTGCCGCCGCCGGCCGCAGGGTGCTGCTGCTGGAGAAGGCGCAGCTGCCGCGGTACAAGACCTGCGGCGGGGGCATCATCGGCCCCTCGCGGGACGCCCTGCCGCCCGGCTTCGCGCTGCCCCTGCGGGACCGGGTGCACGCCGTCACCTTCTCCCTCGACGGCCGGCTGGCCCGCACCCGGCGTTCGCGGTCGATGCTCTTCGGCCTGGTCGACCGCCCGGAGTTCGACCAGGCGCTGGTGGAGTCCGCGCAGCAGGCCGGTGCGCGGCTGCGCACCGGTGCCACCGTCTCGCGGGTGGAGCAGCACGGCCCCGAGGTCCCCGACCGGCGGACGGTGGCGGTCGTGCTGTCCGGCGGCGAGACGCTGCTGGCGCACGCCGTGGTCGGTGCGGACGGCAGCGCGGGCCGGATAGGCGCCCACGTCGGGGTGCGGATGGACCAGGTGGACCTCGGCTTGGAGCACGAGATCCCGGTCCCGTCGACGGTGGCCGAGGACTGGTCGGGGCGGGTGCTGATCGACTGGGGTCCGCTGCCCGGTTCCTACGGATGGGTCTTCCCCAAGGGCGACACCCTGACCGTCGGCGTGATCTCCGCCCGCGGCGAGGGCGCGGCGACCAAGCGCTACCTGGAGGACTTCACCGCCCGCCTCGGGCTGGCCGGCTTCGAGCCGAGCGTCTCCTCCGGGCATCTCACCCGCTGCCGATCCGAGGACTCGCCGCTCTCCCGCGGCCGGGTGCTGGTCTGTGGCGACGCCGCCGGACTGTTGGAACCGTGGACGAGGGAGGGCATCTCCTTCGGTCTGCGCTCGGGACGGCTCGCGGGGGAGTGGGCCGTGCGCATCGCCGAGGCGCACGACGCGGTGGACACCCGGCGGCAGGCGCTGAACTACGCCTTCGCCGTCAAGGCGGGCCTCGGGGTGGAGATGGGCGTCGGACGCCGTCTGCTCTCCGTGTTCGAGAAGCGCCCCGGACTGGTGCACGCCGTGCTGACCGGTTTCCGCCCGGCCTGGTCGGTCTTCGCCAGGATCGTCCGCGGCTCCACCACGCTCGGCGAGGTCGTCCGCGACCACCCGCTCGCCCGCCGGGCGCTGGACGCGGTGGACCGCCGCGCGGCCGCCGAGCGCTGACCGGCCCCGGCACGCGGGCATCGGGGCCCGCCCCGGGCCACGGCACGCGGCCCGTCAGCCGATCGACGAGGTGCGCTGCCACAGCTCGACGACGGAGCGGTCCCCTGTGACCTCCACGCCCGAGTGGAAGGACGTCCGGTTCCACAGCGCCAGGTAGAGCACCTCCGCCGGGCCGCTGATCTCGCAGTCCGGCGGGTCCTGTGCGCCGCACACCGCCCTGACCGGCCGGTCGGTGATCCGCGCCGTCCAGACGCACTCCTCGTCGGTGTCGGTGGCGCGCACCCGCACCACCAGCGGGCGGTCGCTGCGCACCCGGCTCCGCTCTCGGGCGTGGAAGCCGGTGAGCAGTTCGTCGATGCCGTCGGCCGCGACGTGGCGGGGCACCGGCGACAGCGTGTGGCCCTCGGCCTGCTCGGCGTCGACCCGGTGGATCGTCGTCTCGTGCGTCTGACGGCGGGCCCAGAACGCCAGCGGGCTCGCCCCGCCCGGGAGGAAGGTCCAGCAGCGCAGGTCGTCGCCGGCGCCACGCAGGGCGTCCAGCAGGGACCGGTGGCCCTGCCGGAACCAGTCGGACAGCTCCCCGTCCGGCACCGGATCGTCCGGCACCGGGCCCGGCCGCTCCCGGGCCTCGGCCACGAAGCCGGTGGCCCAGCGGTGCACCGCGCCCTGGTGGCGGACCAGGTCCCGTACCCGCCAGCCGGGGCAGGAGGGCACCTCCGCGTCCGGTCCAGCGTTCCCGGCCGCGGCGATCAGCGAACGGCCCTCGCGGTCGAGGGCGGTGAGGAACTCGGCGGTCTCCATCGGCCGGATTCTGCCAGCCGCACCGGGAACCGTCCCCGGTCCCGCGCGCCCGATGCGCTCCCGGGGCGGTGGGACGGCCGGCGGGAGCAGTTCCGGGGGGCGCGCGCCGCTGCCACCTGTTTTGTTCACGGTCAACACAAAGGGACAATAGTGCGGTGAACCAGACTCGCAGCAGGCCGGACCGGGGCCGGAGCGCACTCGGACCTGCCCTGGAACTCGTACACACCGGGCGGGCACCGACACGGGCGGTGCTCACCGCGGCCCTCGGCGTCACCCGGGCCACTGCCGGGGCGGTGGCCGCCGAGCTCCAGGCGCTCGGGTTGATCAGAGTGGACTCCCGGCCCGCCAGCCCCGCCGGGGCGCAGGGCAGGCCCTCGCACCGGCTGTCGCTCGACCCCGGCGGCCCGGTGGTGCTCGCCGCGCAGGTGCACGCGGACGGGTTCCGTGCCGCCCTCGTCGGCCTCGGGGGCAGGGTGGTCGCCACCGCGCCGGGGTGCGTTACCGTCGACGCCGACCCCTCCCAGGTGCTGCGCGCGGTGGTGGCGGCCGGTGCCGGGCTGCTTCGGGAGACCGGCCGCCGCTGCGTCGGAGCCGGGCTCGCCGTTCCCTCGGCGGTGGCGGAACCGGAGGGCACCGCGCTCAACCCGCTGCACCTCGCCTGGCCGGCCGGGGCTCCGGTGCGGGACATCTTCTCCCGCTGCCTGGCCGAGGCCGGGGTCACCGGGCCGGCGCCCGGGAGCGCGGCCGCCGGGTTCGCGGCGAACGACGTCAACCTCGGTGCACTCGCGGAGCACCGGCACGGAGCAGGCCGGGGCGCCCACCACCTGCTGTGCGTGGCCACCGGCCATCGCGGGGTCGGTGGTGCGCTGGTGCTGGAAGGGCGGCTGCACAGCGGCAGTTCGGGCCTGGCGCTCGAGGTCGGCCATCTCACGGTCGACCCGCAGGGCCGGGCCTGCCACTGCGGCAGCCGCGGCTGCCTCGACGTGGAGACCGACCCGCTGGCGCTGCTGGAGGCCGCGGGCCGCGCTCCGGGCCCCGAGGTCTCGCTGCTCGACGAGGCGCGCGGACTGCTCCGCACCGGCTACGCCACCGACCCCCGGGTGCGCGACGCCGCGAGGCTGCTGATCGACCGGCTCGGCCTCGGACTGGCCGGACTGGTGAACCTCCTCGACCCGGACCGCATCATCCTCGGCGGACTCCACCGGGAGCTGCTGCTCGCCGACCCCGGGCGGCTGAGGGACCGGGTCGCCGACCGGAGCCTGTGGGGCCGCAGCGGCGGAGTGCCGGTGCTGGCCTGCACCCTCGACCACAACAGCCTGGTGGGCGCCGCGGAGCTGGCCTGGCAGCCGGTGCTGGACGACCCGCTGGTCCTTCAGGAGGTCTGAGCGGGCCGGAGCGGTCCCGGCCGGCGGGCGCGGCCGACCGTGCGGAAGCGTCCGTCCAGGGCGCGTCGTTGCGGAGGGGGAGGCGGCGCGGGCGGCGGGCACGTAGCCTCGCGGGCATGATGCCCACCGAGCTCGCCCGCAGCAGCTACGTCAGTCTGGTCACCTACCGCCGCGACGGCACGGCGGCGGCCACCCCGGTCTGGGCGGCTCCGGACGGTGAGGAACTGCTGGTGTGGACGCGGGAGGACTCGTACAAGGTCAAGCGGCTGCGCCGCGACGACCGGGCGACCGCGACGGTCTGCGACGTCCGCGGACGAATCCCCGAGGACGCTCGGCCGGTGGAGGGGCGCGGGCGGCTGCTGGAGACCTCCGAGGAACTCGACCGGGTGCGCATGGCCCTGGCCCGGAAGTACGGCTGGCGGTTCCGGCTGGTCGAGGGCGGCGGTGCGCTGCTGCGGCGCGGCAAGCGGCCCCACGTGGGCGTCGCGCTCCGCTTTTGAGTCCCGGGCGCCTCGTGGTGCGGGCCGCGAGGCCCTGGACCCGCCCCGGGCGGGCGGTCCGCGACGGCCCGGGCGGTTCAGCCGGGCAGCGCGCGGGCCGCCTCGTCGGCCGCTCCGGCCCGCTGCCCCCGCCGCTCCCCAGGCGGCTCCACCGGCAGGGTGAACCAGACGACCTTGCCGCTGCCGCCGCGCTGGGCACGCATCCCCCAGCTCTCGCTCACGGCGGCGACGAGCGCCAGCCCCCGGCCGCTGGTGGCCAGCGCTCCCGCGGTGCGGACCTGCGGCAACCGCGGGTCGTGGTCCCGCACCGAAACGGTGAGCCGGTCCCAGAGCAGCACCAGTTCCACCGTGCAGTGCTTGTCCTCACCGGTGTGCCGGTGGACGTTCGCGAGCAGCTCCGAGACGCCCAGCGCGACGGTGTCCTGCAGCGGATCGAGCTTCCAGTAGCGGAGCTGGGCGGAGACGATGCGGCGGACCTGCCCGATGCGGGACGGCAGGGCCTGGAACTCGACGGCGCAGTGCCGACTGGGGGCGGGGCGACTGATCACGGCTGCGACTCCCTGGGGCCGGGGCGACATGCGTGGCGGCGGGCCGGACGCCGGTGACCGGTAGGCACCGGCCGAACCGGCGCACCCCGGGACGCGCACGGGCGCCGCGCGGCGCCGCGGGCCCGTCGGAGGGCGGCCGCACCACCGGGAGGCGCCGTCGCTCGCGACGACGGGATGCCCTGACCTCAAGAGTGATCCGAGTCACAGGGAAGTGCAAATCGAGCACACCGTCCGCCCCGGTGTCAAGGGTGTGCGGTGCGCCGTTCGACCGTGACCTCGGCGGCGCCGATCCGCCGGACGGTCCCGGCCCGCCCGGCCGCGCCCCCGCTGGGCGCGCCCGGGCTCCGCCTCCTGGCGTTCCCCACCGCCGCCAGCAGCCCGTCGGGACCCGCGGCGGGCAGGCGCAGCAGGTAGTGGCTGCCGTTGAGGCTCGCCAGCGCACGGTTGCCCGGCACGTACCAGGGGCGGCGCACCTGCACCTCGCGGACTGGCGCGCTGTCGATCTCCCTGTCGTAGCTCGTCAGCAGCACGAGCCGGCCCTCGCTGACCCGCACCTGCCCGGCCCGGGTCAGCGAACGCAGCAGCCGCGTGATCCGCACCCCGGTTGCCTCGAAATCGGGTTCCCTCATACCGTGCCACCCTCCGCAGTCCCCGCTCGCCACCGTGCCCCGCTTGGCAGTCTGCCCGCGCCGCGAGCCTATGGCCAGAGGCCGCCTATGATCGTCCGGTGAGCAGTGAGCAGATCAGCGTCCCCGCCTCCGGCGGCCCCGCCGCCGCGACCGACGACGTCGACCGCAGCGATCAGCGCTACCGGGCCTGGCTCAAGGAGGCCGTACGCCGTGTCCAGGCGGACGCCAACCGGAGCGCGGACACCCACCTGCTGCTCTTCCCGCTGCCCGAGCACTGGGGCATCGACCTGTACCTCAAGGACGAGTCGACCCATCCGACCGGCAGTCTCAAGCACCGGCTCGCGCGCTCGCTGTTCCTCTACGGGCTGTGCAACGGCTGGATTCGGCCGGACAAGCCGGTGATCGAGGCGTCCAGCGGCTCGACCGCCGTGTCCGAGGCGTACTTCGCGAAGTTGATCGGGGTGCCGTTCATCGCGGTGATGCCGCGTACCACCAGCAGCGAGAAGACCCGCCTCATCGAGTTCCACGGCGGCCGGTGCCATCTGGTGGACGACCCGCAGACGGTGTACGCGGTCTCGGCCCGACTGGCTGCCGAGACCGGCGGCCACTACATGGACCAGTTCACCTACGCGGAACGCGCCACCGACTGGCGCGGGAACAACAACATCGCCGAGTCGATCTACCAGCAGCTCCGGCTGGAGCGCTTCCCGGAGCCGGCCTGGATCGTGGCCGCCGCCGGCACCGGAGGCACCTCGGCCACCATCGCCCGCTACGTGCACTACATGCAGTACGACACCCGGATCTGCGTGCCCGACCCCGAGAACTCCTGCTTCTTCGAGGGCTGGGTCACGGGGAACTCCGAAGCCGTCAGCGACTGCGGTTCGCGGATCGAGGGCATCGGCCGGCCGCGGATGGAGCCGAGCTTCGTCCCCGGCGCGATCGACCGGATGATGCGGGTACCGGACGCGGCGAGCATCGCGGCGGTGCGGGCGCTGGAGACCGCCACCGGCCGTCGGGCCGGCGGCTCCACCGGCACCGGGCTGTGGAGCGCCTGGAAGCTGATCGCCGAGATGCGCGAGCGAGGGGAGCGCGGCTCCGTCGTCACCCTGCTGTGCGACCCGGGCGACCGCTACCTCGACAAGTACTACTCCGACCGCTGGCTGGCCGAACAGGGTTTGGACATCGCCCCGTTCCTTGCCGCCGCCGACACCTTCCTGTCCACCGGCGCCTGGCGGCGCTGACCTTTCGACCGTCATCCGGCGCCGCCACGTCACGATTTCGGTGAATCTTCCACCCGGCGGCTGCAGGCGCCCGTTCCGGGAACGATGCTGGGGTGGACCGACCCACAGGCCCCCGGGGGGAGATCGACCATGCCGACGTCCGTACCCGAGCGCCGCCGTCCCGAGCCCGGCACTCCGGCCCCGGCGCTGGAACTGCTGGTGCACGGAGTCGGCGGGGCCACGCCGGAGGAGATGCTCGACGCCCCGCGCACCCGCCGGCTCACCGGCGACCGCACCGCCGGAATCCACCGCAGGGCCGAGGACGTCGACGCGGAGGACCGCCCGGGCGGCACCACCGGCAAGCCGGTGCCAGAGGCCTACTGCTGGTCCAACCTCACTTCGGGCAACGGAGCCAGGGCCCTGTGGCTCATCCTCCTGCCGTTCATGATCGCCAATCTGGCGCACTGGATGCGTCCCGCCGCCCCGCGCAAGGGGCTCGCCCAGCGCGCGTACTCGGTACTCGTGCGGCTGCTGGCCCTCTCGCTCACCGTCCTGCTGATCGCCGCCGCCTGCGAGGTCTCGCTCGACCTGATCGCCTGGCAGTGCGCGGGGGCCGCGGAGTGCGCCCGCGAGGCATCCTGGCTCACCTTCCTGGCCGCGGACGGCCAGGGGTGGTGGAGCCTGCCCGGCCGCCGGCTGGTGGTGGGCGCCCTCCTCCCGGTCGCCCTGACCCTCCTGCTGTGGTCGCTCTCGCACCGGACCTGGAGCGCCTACGAGTCCGCCTCCCCGCCTCCCGGGAACTCGGCACCGGCCGGCCCGCGACCGGACTCCGCGGACCGGCCGCCGCTGAGCCTGCCCGGGTTCTGGTACGGCCGCCGCCTGGTGAGCCGGCTGCGGGCCGCGCACACCGCCGCCGGGCTGCTCACCGTCGCCACCGCGCTGCACCTTGCCGCCGTGCCGTACGACACCCGCGTCGGCGGCCCCCTCCTGCCCGCCGGCCGGCTCCTGGGCGTCGCGCTCGCCACGTGCTGGCTGCTTGCGGTGCTGGTCGTCGTCCACCGGGGCCGCAGCGAGGACCGTCCGGACGACCGACCCGACCGGCTCGCGACTCTGGGCCTGCCCTGGACGGCCGCGGGGCTGCTCGTGCTCGCGGCGGTGCACACCGGCTGGGACCGGCCGGGCTGGGAGTCCGGCGCCCAACTCCCCGGTACCTCCTTCTTCGCCCTCTACGCCGTCGTCCAGTGCGTCCTGATCGCGATGCTGGCCGGTGCGGCCCTTGTCCTGAACCGGCGCGCCCCCGCCGGGCATCGCAGCGCACTGCACGGCCTGGGCGGTGCCGCGGTCGCCCTCCTCGCCTGCGCCACCGGCGGTGTACTCTCCGGCGGTGCCGCCCAGCGGGTCTCCGAGTGGCTGGGCCCCGGCTCCTCGGGCGGCGGCACCGGCGCCGCCGCGATAGCCGGGCCGCCGGTGGTCCTCGTCTGGCAGGCGGCGGTCATCCCGGCCCTCCTGGTCACGGTGCTGCTCGTGGTCCTCGCCGGTGCGGTGCGGACCTGGCGGACGGGCGCCCGCCTCGCTCCCGACGTACGGGCCGGCTATCCCGGCGAGCACGCCGACGGCCCGCCGAACGAGGAGCGCAGCCGCAGCATCGCCCGGACGGTGGCCAGGGCCCGGTTGACCGACTCGGCTCCCGTCCTGGTCGGGGCGGTGGCCGTGCTGACCCTGCTGCTCGGCGCCGGAGCCGTCCTCGGCGCCACCGCGACCGGAACGGCGCCCGCCGAAGCCGTCGTCGGTGTGCCGCCGCCGCTGCCCGCCCTCGGCGCTCTCGCCCAGGCCGTGGGTTCCTGGCTCACCGGCGCCCTGGTCATACTGCTGCTGACGACCGGCAGGCGCGCCTACCGGGACGCCGGCGCCCGGCGGACGGTCGGCATCCTCTGGGACGTGGGCACCTTCTGGCCGCGCGCCGCCCACCCCTTCGCCCCGCCCTGCTACGCCGAGCGCGCGGTGCCCGATCTCAGCTGGCGGATCAGCACCTGGACCCGGCTCACCGCCGGCCGGCTCGTCCTGTCCGGGCACTCCCAGGGCAGCGTGCTGGCCGCGGCGGCGGTGTGGCAGCTCGCCCCGGAGACCCGCCGCAGGGTGGCGCTGCTGACCTACGGTTCGCCGCTGGAGCGCCTCTACGGCCGCTGGTTCCCCGCCTGCTTCGGTCCGGAGGCCCTCCGGTCCCTGCACCGCGAACTGGACTGCTGGCGGAACCTCTGGCGGGAGACCGACCCGATCGGCGGCCCGGTGCGGGTCCCCGGCGCCTCCGGCCCCGGGGTGGACCGCGGACCCCTCAAGGACCCCCTGCGGTACGGTCGCACCCTGCGGTACCCGCTGCCCTCCGCCGTGCTGGGCCACAGCGACTACGAGGCCGATCCTGCGTTCGAGGAGGAACGGCGCGGCCTGCTGGCGCGGTTGGCCGGTGCCCAGGCGCGCGTACCCGGGGCGTCGGCAGCCGAGCGGCCCCGTGCGGGTGCCGACGCCGAGGGAAGCACGGCGGCGGCACCCGCCACGGAGTCCGGCGCCGCGCTGCCGCCTCAGGACGGCTCGGGAAGGTCCTCCGCGTAGAGCAGCGTGAGCTCCTCGGTGCTGGGATCGGCGAGTTGGGCGACCCGGCCGGCGTGCCGCTCCACCATCGCCTCGAAGGTCTGGCGGGCGGTGCGGCCGTTGCCGAACGAGGCGTCGCGCGGAATCGCCGCGAAGTGCTTGAGCAGCGCGTCGGCCGTGCCCAGGCCGAGGTGGTACTGCTGTTCCTCGGCCTGCTGCTGCACGATCTCCAGGAGCTCCTCCGGCTCGTAGTCCCCGAAGGTGATGGTGCGGGAGAACCGGGAGGCCACACCGGGGTTGACGGCGAGGAAGCGCGCCATCTCCTGGGTGTAGCCCGCGGCGATCACCACCACCTCGTCGCGGTGGTCCTCCATCAGCTTCACCAGCGTGTCGATGGCCTCCCGGCCGAAGTCCCTGCCGGAGTCCTCGGGGGAGAGCGCGTAGGCCTCGTCGATGAAGAGCACCCCGCCGCGCGAGCGGTCGAACGCCTCCTGGGTGCGGATCGCGGTGGAGCCGATGTGCTCGCCCACCAGATCGACCCGGGAGACCTCCACCAGGTGGCCGCGCTCGAGTACCCCGAGCGCGTGCAGGATCTCGCCGTAGAGCCGGGCCACGGTCGTCTTGCCGGTGCCCGGCGAGCCGGTGAAGACCAGGTGCCTGCGGGCGGAGGCGGCCTTGAGCCCCGCCAGTTGGCGCCGGCGCCCGACCTCGATCATGTCGGTCAGTGCTCTGACCTCGCGTTTGACACTGTCGAGGCCCACCAGGGCGTCGAGTTCGGAGAGCACCTCCGGTGCCGCCCGTGCGGGCTCCGGCTCGGGCCGCGGTTCCGGCGCGGGCCCGGCCGTCGGGGCTGCGCCGGCCGGGGCCTGCCCCGGCACGGTGCTGAGCAGCCCGGCCACCTCCACCGCGGGTGCCCGCGGTGGAGGTGGCGCGGGCGCGGCAGCCGTCTCGTCGCTGCTGCACTCCTCGGTCGTCGGCCCGTCCTCGGCGAACTCGTAGCCGCCGCGGCTGCACCGCTCGGTACGGCAGCGGGTGAGCACCGACCGGCAGCCGTCGATGACGTGGAAGCCGTAGCCCCGCGACCCGGTCACCCGGCAGCCGGTGAAGGTCCCCCGCCCCTGCGCCGAGACGTAGAAGCCCGCCTCGGCCGGGTTGGTGACGGTGCTGCGCTCCACCGTCGGGTCGGCGCCCTTGGTCACGATGACACCGGTGGCCACCTCGTCGATGGTGCAGCCCGAGAGCGTGCCGCCGCTGCCGTGGTCGCGGAACCACGCGCCGGTGGCGGCCTCCCGGATGCGGCAGTCGTCCAGTTGCACGATGCCGCCGTCGCTCACCGAGACCGCGGTGCCGCGCACCTGGCCGATGTCGCTGTCCACCACGTCCGCCCGCGACCCGCGGTCCAGGACGAACAGGGCGTCCGGCACCTCGTGCACCCGGCAGGTGTCGAGCACAGCGGTGGCGCCGTCGCTGATCCACACCGCCGGGTAGTCGCCGGTGCTCTCGTGGATCTCGCAGCGGTTGGCGTCCACCCGCGTGCCGGGGTCCCATACCGAGAGCCCGTTGCGTCCGAAGCGGCGCACTACCGACCGGGTCAGGGTCAGCACCGAGCGGGAGCGGAGGTCCACCGCGTTCTCGGGAATGTCGTGGATGTCGCAGTCGACGAGGGTGAGGACCGCGTCGGTGTCGAGCGTGATGCCGTCCGTCGTCGTCCGGTGCACCCGGCAGTCGGTGAGCTGCCCGGTGGCACGGGCGGCGGCCTGCACCCCCGTGCCCTTGATCTCGTAGAACTCGCAGCCGACGGCCTCCACCGCACTGCCCTCGCCGGTCAGCGCCAGACCCGCGCCGGAGGCGTGGTGCACCCGGCAGCGCTCCAGCCGCGGGTGCGCGCCGTCCCGCACCGCGATGCCGGACTGGCCGGCGGCCACCACCTCGCACTCCTCGAACAGGCCCCCCGCCCCGCCGGAGACGCTGATGCCCAGCCCCGCTGGGTTGTCCACCGTGCAGCGGCGCACGGTGGGCCGGGCCCCCTCGCGCACCTCGACACCGGCGGCCGACCGCGTCATCACCCGCAGCCCGGTGAGTTCCGGAGCCCCCGTCTCGACCAGCAGCGCGGGCGCGGAGGCGTCCTGCCCCTCGATTTGGAGGTCCCGCACGACCGCCGAGGAGCGCACGGTCAGTGGGACGCCCTCGGCAGGGGTGATGCGCACCGAGCCCGTCGTGGCGCGTTCGGGCCCGCGCAACGTCACCGCGCGGTCTATGACGAGGTTCTCCCGGTAGGTGCCGGGCGAGAGGGTGAGCACGTCACCGTCACCCGCCGCTTCCAGGGCGGCGGACAGCGAGGCGTAGTCCCCCGTGCGCCGCCGCCACCGCGACGTGCTGGTGTGTGTCACCTGGACCGCGCCCTGTGCCATGGACCGTTCTGCCCCAACCTTGTGCGGTGGTCGCCCGTGCACGGACTGCCGGTGCGACAACTGACTGTGCTGCGTGGAATGTGTGTGCTGCCGAGCCTGCTGGAGGCTCCACGGTAGCGTGTGCCACGCTGCCCGGATGACGGATCCGGCCCTGTCCGGCCGCCCGGCCCGGTCAGCTCGACGCGTCGGTACGGCCCCAGTCGGGCCCGAGCCGTTCCCACGCCTCCTCCCACCGCCGATACCGCCGCCGCAGGATTCCCGCCACGGTCACCCGCCGCACCGTCTCGACCGCGGCGCCCGCCGCCGCGGCGGCGACCAGGCCGGCCAGCGCACCGTGCGCGCGAGCGGTCGCGGCGCTCATCGGCGCCGTCGTGAGCCGGCCCGCCCGGTCCGTCCAGACACGGACCCGGTCGCCGGCGCCGGCGCCGGCGACCGTCGCGGACCGGCGGCTGCCGGTGCGCGCGGTGCCGTCCGGAGCCTGCCAGGCGACCAGCATCCGGGGACTGTCGTGCCGGTCGTCGGACGGACCCGGGCCGGCGCCGTCCGCCGTGCCGGGGTCGGCGACGACGGTCGCCCAGGTCCGCAGCCGGGAGGAGTGCTGCTCGCTCGCGAGGTCGAGCAGCGAGCGATGTGCCGCGCCACCGAGCGCGGCGCCGACCAGTGGTGCCCCGACGAGGGCGAGGAGCGCCGCGCCGAGCGCCAACCAGGACTCCAGCCGGTGACTGCGCGAGCACAGCGGATTGCGGCGCCAGCGCCACAGCCCGATGATCGCGCGAAACACCCGCCACTCCGCTCGCTCTGCCCCGGCTCCCGCGCCCGGCCGCGAACCGGGCGGGCCTTCGGGAGGCGTCCGGCCGCCGCACGGCGGACCGGGAGCGACTCGGGGAACAACCGTACTGCTCCGCGGTCCGATTGTCGTCGCCGAGGGACACCGACGAGTGAATTGTGATCTCGGAGCGCTGCGCGGTGCCGAGCGGACGGGAGGGCCCCGGACCGGTGATCGACAGCGCAGCGTGACAGGCGTCCGGCCCGGCGCTACGCACTGTTGGTGTTACCTGCTGTAAAGCGCGTTGGCTACCCGTCAATCACCGGGCGCATTCCAGCTATTGTCCTCTCTTTTGAGTGATTGCCGTTGATCGTCTCTTCTGGCTACTTTTCTCGCGCACCTCAGGGGAACCCCCCTCGCGTTCGCACTCAAGACAGGTGGTGTCCTGCGTGACGGCTTCGGTCGAGACAAACTCCGGCAACAGCACTCCGAGCCCACCGCTCAGCCTGGCCACTGCCGCCGCCCGGCAGTTGGCCACCACCACCAAGACGCCTCCGCAGATGCAGGGCATCTCGTCCCGGTGGCTGCTCAAGGTGCTGCCCTGGGTCCAGGTCTCCGGCGGCACCTTCCGGGTGAACCGGCGCACCAGTCACACCCTGGGCGACGGCCGGGTCGAATTCGTGTCGACCGGCGCGGAGATCCGGGTGATCCCCGCCGAACTCGGCGAACTTCCCATGCTCCGCGGCTACGAGGACTCCGCGGTGTTGGAGGAGCTGGCCGGCCGGTTCGTCCAGCGCGACTTCACCCCCGGCGAGATGATCCTGGAGGCGGGCCGGCCGGCGGACCGCGTGGTGCTCATCGCCCACGGAAAACTCGACCGGGTCGGGGTCGGCGCCTACGACGGCGAGACCTCGCTCGGCGTCCTGGCCGACGGCGACTACCTCGGTGACCGCCACCTGCTCCAGGAGAGCCCGGGGCAGTGGCAGTTCGGGCTCCGCTCGCTCACCAGCGGCACCGTGCTGACCCTCGCCCGCCAGGGGTTCGAGGAGACGCTGGAGCGGGCGCCGGGGCTGCGCGCGCACCTCACCGCCTTCCGCACCGCACTTCCGGTGCAGCGCACCCCGGAGGGGGAGCGCGAGATCGAACTGGCCGCCGGCCACCACGGGGAGCTGGAACTGCCCGGCACCTATGTGGACTACGACGCCACGCCCCGCGAGTACGGCCTGAGCGTGGCGCAGACGGTGCTGCGGGTGCACTCCCGGGTGGCGGATCTCTACAACGAGCCGATGAACCAGGTGGAGGAGCAGCTCAGGCTCACCGTGGAGGCACTGCGGGAGCGCCAGGAGAACGAACTGGTCAACAACCGGGAGTTCGGCCTGCTTCACAACGCCGACCTCGACCACCGCCTGCACACTCGCACCGGCCCGCCCACCCCCGACGACTTCGACGACCTGCTGGCCAGTGTCTGGAAGGAGCCCGGTGTCATCCTCGCCCACCCGAAGGCGATCGCCGCCTTCGGGCGGCAGTGCACGGCCCGCGGTATCCTTCCCGCCGGCACCGAGATCCAGGGGCACGCCGTCCCTGCGTGGCGGGGAGTCCCGATCCTGCCCTGCAACAAGATCCCGATCAGCGAGACCGGCACGACCTCGGTGCTCGCGATGCGCACCGGCGAGCAGTCCCAGGGCGTCGTGGGGCTGCACCGCACGGGCATCCCGGACGAGTACCGGCCCAGCCTGTCGGTCCGTTTCATGGGGATCAACGAGAAGGCGATCATCTCCTACCTCGTGAGCGCCTACTTCTCGGCCGCGGTACTGGTGCCCGACGCGTTGGCCGTCCTGGAGGACGTCGAGATCGGACTCTGACCCGCCGCATGTCCCGCCGGACTCGCACCGCGACCCGGCCCTGACCGCACCCCGGGCCGTGCGCCCGACCCGTCCGCCGCCGCTCGACGGGGGCGGCGGACGGACGCGCGCACTCTCTCCAACGGAAGGCTTCCGCCGCATGTCCCACTCCGCCACGACCAGTCTCGACACCGCCGCCGCCCGGCAGTTGGCCACCACCACCAAGACGCCCCCGCAGATGCAGGGCATCTCCTCCCGGTGGCTTCTGAAGATCCTGCCCTGGGAGCAGGTCTCGGCCGGCACCTACCGGGTGAACCGCAGGCTGAGCCACACCGTCGGAAACGGACGCGTCGAGTTCGTCACCACCGGCGCCGAGGTGCGCGTCATTCCCGCACAGCTCACCGAACTGCCGCCGTTGCACGGTTTCGAGGGCACCGAGGAGCTCCAGCAACTGGCGAGCCGCTGCGTCCAGCGCGAGTACGAGCCCGGTGCGGCCCTCGCGGAGAACGGCCGACCGATCGAGGAGGTGCTGCTGATCGCGCACGGCAAGATCAACAAGGTCGGTGCGGGCGAGTACGACGCCGAGACGGACCTCGGAGTACTCGCCGACGGCGACTGGGCCGGTGAGCACGCGCTCTTCGGCGAGGAAGTGGAGTGGGGCTGCACCCTGCGGGCCGTGACCCGCTGCACGGTGCTGGCCCTTCCGCTCTCCGAGTTCGAGGCGGTGGCCGCCCAGGCCGGCGGCCTGCGGGCACACCTCGACGGGTTCGTCTCCCGTACGCTGCCGCGGCAGAATCAGCGCGGCGAGGCGGACATCGAGCTCGCCTCGGGCCACCACGGCGAACTCGAGCTACCGGGCACCTTCGTCGACTACGACACCACCCCCCGCGAGTACGAACTGAGCGTGGCGCAGACGGTGCTGCGGGTGCACTCCCGGGTGGCGGATCTCTACAACGAGCCGATGAACCAGGTGGAGGAGCAGCTCAGGCTCACTGTCCAGGCACTGCGGGAGCGCCAGGAGCACGAGCTGATCAACAACCGGGACTTCGGGCTGCTCCACAACGCCGACCTCAAGCAGCGGCTGCACACCCGCACCGGCCCGCCCACCCCCGACGACCTTGACAACCTGATCTCCCGCCGTCGCAAGACGCAGTTCCTGCTCGCCCATCCGCGGGCGATCGCGGCCATCGGGCGCGAGTGCAGCAGCCGTGGGATCTACCCGCCGGAGACCGAGCTGAACGGCACCACCGTGCGCAGCTGGCGTGGCATCCCCCTGCTGCCCTGCAACAAGATCCCGGTCAGTCCCACCAACACCAGCTCGATCCTGGCCATGCGGGTCGGCCAGGAGAACGAGGGGGTCGTCGGACTGCACCAGACCGGTATCCCCGACGAGTTCGAACCGAGCCTCAACGTCCGCTTCATGGGAGTCAACGAGAAGGCGGTGATCTCCTACCTGGTCAGCGTCTACTACTCCGCGGCCGTCCTGGTACCGGACGCGCTCGGGGTCCTGGAGGACGTCGAGGTCTGAGCGGACACCGCCGCCCTGCGGCACAGCTGCGGGGCGGCACGGGAGAGCCGCGGGGCCGGGCCCGGCCCCGGTCCCGCACAGGAACCGGCCGGATCAGCCCGGCCACTGCCACGCGGTGACCTCCGGCAGATCGGTTCCGTGCGTCCGGGTCCACTCGTGGTGGCGGACGCGGACGTCCGCCATCGCCTGCCGCACGGCGGTTGCCCGGCCCACCGGAGCGGGCAACCGGTCGATCACGTCCATGACCAGCCGGTACCGGTCCATGTCGTTTCGCACCACCATGTCGAAGGGCGTGGTGGTGGAGCCCATCTCGCGGTAGCCGCGCACGTGCAGCCGCTCGGCCGCCGCCCGTCCGTGCGCCAGCCGGTGGATGAGCCACGGGTATCCGTGGTAGGCGAAGACCACCGGCCGGTCCCGGGTGAAGAGGGCGTCGAATTCGGTGCCCGTCATGCCGCGCGGATGCCGCCCGCGGGGGACGAGCCTCGTCGGGTCGACCACGTTCACCACCCGCAGCGCCACCTCGGGCAGGTGCTCGCGCAGCAGCGAGGCCGCGGCCAGCACCTCCTGGGTGGGCACGTCGCCCGCGCACGCCAGGACCACGTCCGGTTCCCGGCCGGGCTGCTCGGTGCCGGCCCACTCCCACATCCCGGCGCCGCGCGCGCAGTGCGCCCTGGCCTCGGCCGGGCCCAGCCAGTCGAACCCGGGTTGCTTCCCGGCCACCACGACGTTCACCACGTCCGTGCTGTGCAGGACCTCCTCCGCGACGCACAGCAGGGTGTTGGTGTCCGGCGGGAAGTGGACCCGGGCCACGTCGGGGCTCTTGTTCAGCACGTGGTCCACGAACCCGGGGTCCTGGTGCGAGAAGCCGTTGTGGTCCTGGCGCCAGGCGTGCGAGGTCAGCAGGAGGTTCAGCCCGGCCACCGGCGCCCGCCAGGGCACCGTGCGGGCGCTTTGCAGCCACTTCGCGTGCTGGGTGGCCATGCTGGAGACGATGTTCGCGAAAGCCTCGTAGGACGCGAACATCCCGTGCCGGCCGGAGAGCACGTACCCTTCCAGCCAACCCTCGCAGAGGTGCTCGGAGAGCACCTCCATCACCCGGCCGTGGTGGTCGAGGTCCATGTCGGTGCCGCGCGTACCGGCCTGCCAGGCCCTCTCCGATGCGTCATAGGCGGCGGAGAGCCGGTTGGAGTCCATCTCGTCCGGCGAGAAGAGGCGGAAGTCCCGCCGGTCGGCGGTCTCCTCCAGGACCCGGCGCAGCATCCTGCCCAGCTCCTTGGTCGGTTCGTGGACGCTCCCGCCCGGCCTGTCGACCGGCACCGCGAACTCCTCCGGAGCGGGCAGCGGCAGGGTGCGGCGCAGCCGTCCGCCGTTCGCCCGCGGGGCCGCGCCGAGCCGCAACGGCCCCGACGGGATCGTCGCCACCACCTCCGCACGGGGGCTGCCACCCTCGTCGAAGAGCTCGTCCGGCCGGTAGGAGCGCAGCCACGCGGCCAGTTCCGCCCGGTGCCCGGCGTCGTCCGCGACCCCGGAGAGCGGGATCTGGTGGGCCCGCCAGGTGTCCTCCACGGCCTGCCCGTCGACCTCGTGCGGCCCCGTCCACCCCTTCGGGGTGCGCAGGACGATCATCGGCCATCGGGGGCGCTCGGTGCGGCCCTCGGCCCGGGCGGCGTGCTGGAGCTCCGCGATCCGGTCCAGCGCCGCGTCGAGCGCGCCGGCCATCCGGCGGTGCACCTCAGCCGGGTCGCTGTCCGGTTCGGCGGACACGTGCAGCGGCTCGTGCCCGTACCCGCGCATCAGGAAGTCCAGCTCGTCCTCCGGGATGCGGGAGAGTACCGTGGGACCGGCGATCTTGTAGCCGTTCAGGTGGAGGATGGGCAGCACCGCGCCGTCGTTCACCGGGTCGAGGAACTTGTTGGCGTGCCAGGCCGCGGCGAGCGGTCCGGTCTCCGCCTCACCGTCGCCGATGACGCAGACACTGAGCTGGTCCGGACTGTCGAAGGCCGTCCCGTAGGCGTGCGAGAGCGAGTGCCCCAGCTCGCCGCCCTCCTGGATCGAGCCGGGCACCTCCGGTCCGGTGTGGCTGCCCACGCCGCCAGGCTGGGAGAAGTCCCGGAAGAACCGGACCATACCCGCCTCGTCGCGCCCGAAGTCCGGCGCCAGCTCGCCGTAGGACCCGTCCAGCCAGGCCCCGGCCAGTACCGCCGGTGCGCCGTGGCCCGGCCCCCACACGCACAGGGTGGGCTGCTCACGGGAGCGGATGACGCGGTTGAGGTGCGTGTACACGAGCGCCAGCCCCGGGCACGTGCCCCAGTGCCCCAGCTGGCGGGGTTTGATGTGTTCGGGGCGCAGCTCCTCGCGCAGCAGCGGGTTCCCGGTCAGGTAGAGCTGGCCCGCGGCCAGAAAGTTCATGGCCCGCCAGTGCGCATCGAGCTGCCCGCACTCGCGTTCGGTGAGAGAATGGATGGTCTCCATTGGTCCTCCAGCGGCGGTGTCCGAGCTTCCCGGCACCGGGTCCCCGATACGCCGCCCGTCACACCCCGCGGCCGGTGCCGGCCGCGGTCGAAGGGAACCCCGCGGAGAAAGGGCACCCGACATGCGCACGTTGACAGGACTGCTCGGCGCGTTGGCCCCCGAGCACGCGGACCGGCTGCGTGCCCTGGGACGGCAGGTCGCGTTCCCCGCCGGGGAACGCATCTTCGAGGAGGGGGAGCGCGCCGACCGGTTCTGGGTGATCCACACCGGTTCCGTGACCCTTGACCAGCACGTGCCGGGCCGCTCCCCGCAGGTGCTGGAGACGGTCGGCCACGGCGAGCTACTGGGCTGGTCGTGGCTGTTCCCCCCGTGCACCTGGCACATGGGGGCCGAGACGGGCAGCCCGGTCCGGGCGCTGGAGTTCGACGCGGCACGGGTGAAGAAGCTCTGCGACGCCGATCCCGCGCTGGGCTACGCCCTGGCGCTCGCGGTCGGGGAGATCGTCTCCCATCGGCTGCGGCGCTCCCGCTCCCGGCTGCTGGACAGCTACGGCCCCCATGCCATGGGCTGACCGCGTGCCCGGCTGACGGCGCTTCCCGCCCGCACGGATGTCGGGGCGCTCCGCCGCGCCGCGGGCGTTGCCCCCGGGTGCGGACCCCGCCGAGCGGGCCGGCGCGGTCCGCCGGGCCCACCAGGACTTCCTGAGGCTGGGCACCATCGGGCTTCCGGTCCGCAACGTCGTGGCCGAATCCTGGCGCCGCTGCGCGGGGGCGCGCGTCGAACCGGACGGACCCGCCCGGGTCGACCTCACCGCCGACGACCTCGCCGCACGCCGGGCCGAGCACCCGCTGGCCGGTGTGATGCCGCTGATCCGCGACATTCTGGGCACGGTCGCCCAGGACGGCGCGCACCTGCTCTCGGTGGGCGACGAGACCGGCCGGATGCTGTGGGTCGAGGGCCACGCCCAGGTGCGGCGCCGGGTGGAGCGGATGAACTTCGTCCCCGGCTCACGCTGGGCGAACCGTGCACCGGCACCAACGCCCCGGGCACCGCACTCGCGGTCGACCACGCGGTCCAGATCTTCGCCGCCGAGCACTACCGCCACCTTGTCCAGCGCTGGACGTGCGCCCCCGCCCCGCGTCCCTCCCCGGCCGGACGTGCCTCCCCGGCCGTCGTCCCGGTGCGTGGAGGCGGGTCCGGCGGGCGCCCGCCGGACCCGTCCGACCCTCCGAGGAGACGCACACGAGCGGCGAGCGGGTGGTACTCACCCCGGCGGCAGCGGACCTGCTGCGCGAACTCACCGGCAGACACGGCCCGCTGATGTTCCACCAGTCGGGAGGGTGCTGCGATGGCAGTGCCCCGATGTGCTATGTGCGGGGGGAGTTCCTGACCGGGTCCTCCGACGTCCTGCTGGAGGAACTGCCCGTGCCCGGGGTCGCCGACCCGGTGCCGTTCTGGATCTCGGTGAGCCAGTACGAACTCTGGCGGCACACCGACCTCACCGTCGACGTGGTGCCGGGGCGCGGCAGCCGGCTTCTCCCTCGAAGCGCCCGAGGGCGTGCGCTTCCTGATCCGGTCCCGCCTCCGCGAGCAGACCGGGGAGCACCCGGGCTGAGCAGCTCCGGGCCGAGCAGGCACCCGGACCGAGGAAGCCGGGGCCGCACCCGTCGGGGGCTCAGGGCGTTCGCGCCCGGTCGGGCACCTCGGCCCTGGCGAGCACCTCGCAACGATCCCCGCTGCGCACCCTGCCGGTGGTCTCCGGGATCAGGTTCTGGCCGAAGACCAGCTGATCCCCCGACCGACGGTGGCGGGCAAGGGTGCGCAGCGGTTCCACCCCCCGCACCGCGCTGCGCTGGTCCGTGCTGGTCACGACGCAGCGGCCGCACGGTTTCACCACCCGGAACACCACGTCGCCGATCCGGACGCGCCGCCAGCCGTCCTCCACCCACGGAGCGGTTCCGTCCAGCACGAGGTTGGGACGGAAGCGGTCCATCGGCAGCGGTCCCTCGTCGGCGTGGTCACCCCGGGCGATCAGGGCGTTGAGGGCGTTCAGCGAGGCGGTGGTGGTGAGCAGCAGCGGAAAGCCGTCGGCGAAGCCCACGGTCTCGCCCTCGCGGCCGAACGCCGGATCCACCGGACGTGCGAGCGGGTCGTCCAGCAGCACCGCCCGCACCGGCGTCCCGAGGTACTCGGAGAACCAGCGGCTCTGCTCGTCGGCCGCGCGGAGCGCGGGCACCCGGGAGTTCCAGATCCCGACGACCACGCGTTCCGCGGATGCGCCCGGCGGCCGCAGTTCCCCCGGAGGCATTCCGGGCGCGGTCAGCCGCACCGCATCCCCCGGCGCGGGTGCGGCCGACACCAGAGCGAGGCGCGGCTGCCGGCGCTGCGTCACCTGGCGGTCGTCCGTGCCGACCAGCATCCACCGTCGGTCCCCCGCCAGCCCCCACGGCTGCACCTCGGCCGTCCCGGGCGACCAGCCGCCCAGGGCCTTCACGGGGTACACATGCAGGGTGCGGAGCACGGGCGTCGGCATGCCGCCATCCTCCCATTCGGGCGGCATGGCACGGCGAGCCCGGGCGCTTCCCCTGTGATCGGCCGGCTCAGTACCCGGGAGCGGGGTGCTGCCGTCCGTACGGGTCCTCGTACATGCCGGGCATCTGCCGCGGGACGGCGGGCCGCGGCGCCACCGGGCGCATCGGCTGCTGGTACTGCGGCTGCTGCGGGGCCTGCTGCTGGTACTGCGGGTACGGCTGCGGGGCCTGGTAGCCGCGGTCGGGCCCGGCCTGCTGCGGGAAGTACGACGGGGTGGGCTGCTGCGCGGTCTGGTACCCCCGCTGGGGGAAGTGGGAGGAGGGTCCCGCCGCGAGTGCCGGCAGCGCCGACGGCAGGGCGGGCAGGTTACTGCTCGGCGCTTCGTAGGCGGCCGGTACCCGGATGGGGGCGATCTGCGGGGTGCCCCGCTCGGCCACCAGGCTGTCGTAGATCGGAGTGTCGGCAAAGGGCCGTGCGGTGTAGTAACCACCGCCGTAGCTTCCACCGAGGGAGGGGGAGGTCATGCTCCACAAGTTAAGCGGAAGATGTGCCGGTTGAGGACCCCGGTATGGGGGTCATTTTGCGGGTTCCGGACGAGTACGTGTCCCCAATACGAGCGAATCTGTCAAAAACGGTCGCACCAGACGCCTTCCGTAGGGTAAAAACTGCGTCCGTCCTCGCCGCAGACCGGGGCTGCGGCCCGATCCGCGGTCGGGGCGTGACCGGCGGCGGGGAGGCGGGCCAGCGGCGTCCGCGGGGGCGGTGGCATAGGTTGGAGGGCAGCCGAGCAGGAAGTGCGGCACGATCCACGAGCCGTCCCGAGGGGGAGCACCGATGACGATGCGCAAGGGAACCAACGTGCCGCTGGCGGCGGCCGGGGTCAGGGTCGAGACGGTCTGGCGCTCCGGCCCGGGGGTCCCCGACGTGGACGCCTCCGCGCTGCTGCTCACCGCAGGAAAGGTCCGTTCGGACGCGGACTTCGTCTTCTACAACCAGCCCGCCCACGCCTCCGGCGCGGTCCGCCACGAGGGCAAGCGTCCGGAAACCGGCGCCGTCACCGACACGCTCTCGGTGGATCTGGGCGGGGTGGAGCCGGGCGTCGAGACGGTCGTCATCGCCGCCTCCGCGGACGGGGGCAGCTTCGGCCGGGTCCCCGGGTTGCACGTGCGGGTCCTCGACGCGGCGAACGGAACCGAACTCGCCCGCTTCGACAGCGAGGACGCCGGTACGGAGACCGCCTTCGTGCTCGGCGAGCTCTACCGCCGCCAGGGCGCCTGGAAGTTCCGTGCTGTCGGTCAGGGGTACGACACCGGTCTCGCCGGGCTGGCGGGCGACTTCGGCATCTCCGTGGACGAACCCGCCCCCGCCGCGCCACCCGCCGCCCCCGCTCCCCGGACCCCGGTGGCTCCGCAGGCTCCGGCACCGGTACGTCCCAGGAAGGTGACGCTCACCAAGGAGGCACCCTCCGTCTCGCTGCGGAAGCAGGGCGGCGGCTCCGGTACGATGCGGGTCAACCTCAACTGGGAGGTGCACAAGCAGTTCAAGGGCTGGGGCCAGAAACTGGGCCGGGCGATGGCGATGCACCACGACCTCGACCTCGACCTGTGCGCACTCTACGAAATGGCCGACGGCCGCAAGGGCGTCGTGCAGGCGCTCGGCAACGCCTTCGGCTCCCTGCACCAGCCGCCCTACGTGCTGCTGGACGGCGACGACCGCACCGGCGCCGTCGACACCGGCGAGAACCTCACCGTGAACCTCGATCACGCCGCGGACCTCCGACGGGTGCTGATCTTCGTCACCATCTACGAGGGCGCCCGCAGTTTCGCCAACCTGAACGCCACCGTCACGCTCACCCCCCAGCACGGTGCCCCGATCGACTTCTCGCTGGACGAGTGCACCGTCCCCTCCACGGTCTGCGCGCTCGCCCTGATCACCAATCGCGGCGGGGACCTGGTCGTCGACCGGGAGGCGCGCTACCTCGTCCCGGAGCGGGGCGTCAGCCCGCAGCGCACGGTGGACGCCGCGTACAGCTGGGGCATGCAGTGGGCCCCCGGCCGCAAGTGACCTTGCCGTCCAGCCCCGGGGGCCGGACGGCGCCGCCGCTGCGACCGGCGCCCGCCCCTCGCCGCGTACTCTTGCCGCGTGAAGATTGCGCTGATCGACTCGGGAATCGGGCTGCTCGCCGCGGCCGCCGCGGTGCGCCGGCTGCGACCGGACGCTGAGCTGGTCCTCTCCTCCGACCCGGACGGCATGCCCTGGGGCCCCCGGACTGCCGGCTCTATCACCGAGCGCGCGCTCGCCTGCGCCCGCGCCGCGGTTCAGCACCGGCCGGACGCGCTGATCATCGCCTGCAACACCGCCTCGGTGCACGCACTGGAGGTGCTGCGCCGGGAGTGGGAGCCGGCGCTGCCGGTGGTCGGTACCGTCCCGGCGGTGAAACCCGCTGCCGCTTCCGGGGGGCCGATGACCGTCTGGGCCACCCCGGCCACTACCGGAAGCCCGTACCAGCGGCGCCTGATCCAGGAGTTCGCCGCCGGTGTCGAGGTGGCTCCGGTGCCCTGCCACGGGCTGGCCGACGCCATCGAACGGGGCGACGCGCCCGCGGTGGCGGCGGCGGTCGCCGCAGCGGCCGCTCTCACTCCGGCCGGGGTCCGCGCCGTCGTCCTCGGGTGCACCCACTACGAACTGGTCGCCGAGGACATCCGTTCTGCCCTGCGCGCGCCGGACCAGCCGCCACCGGCGCTGTACGGCTCCGCCGGGGCCGTCGCGGCCCAGGTGCTGCGCCGGCTCGGGGAGTCGGCCGCCCCCGGAGCCGCCCCCGCCGGTGCCGGCGGCCTGACGGTGCTGCACGCGGGCCGAGAGGTGCTGCTGCCGCCGGCCGCTCGTGCCTGTCGTGAGGGCGCGCTGCTCGCCGCGGAAGGCTCCGTGCTCGCGCAGCAGCCCACCGGCTGATCCGCCGCGCCCACCGGCCGACCGCGGCTCCACGGCGGGCCACCGCGGCCGCGTCCGGCTCCCGCGGGTGCGCGGGACCGGCGCAGCGGTTTCCGGAGCCTCGGCCGGGAAGCGGGGTTTCGCTTGCCGTCGGCAGGGCCGCCGGTCGGCCCACCGTCGGCCCCACCGCTTCCGGGGTCGTTAGGCTCGCGCCATGGCGACACCAGACTTCATCCGCGAACTCCGTGCCGACATCGGTCACCGGCTCCTCTTCCTGCCGGGCGTGACCGCCCTGGTCTTCGACGACGAGGGACGGCTGCTGCTCGGCCGCCGCAGCGACACCGGACGCTGGGCGGCCATCGGAGGGATTCCGGAGCCCGGCGAGCAGCCGGCGGAGACCGCGGTGCGCGAGGTCCTGGAGGAGACCGCGGTCGAGTGCGTTCCCGAGCGGGTGGTACTCGTCGAGACCAGGGAGCCCATCGTCTACGGCAACGGGGACCACTGCCAGTTCATGGACGTCGCTCTGCGGTGCCGCGCGGTCGGCGGCGAGGCACGGGTCAACGACGAGGAGTCGCTCGAAGTGGCCTGGTTCGCCCTCGACTCGCTGCCCGAGCTGGACCGCTCCACGCTGAGCCGCATCGAGCTGGCCACCGCGGCGGGACCCACGGTGTTCCTGCCCGGAAAGGCCGTGCCCGGAGCGGTCGAGCCCGGCACCGGCTGAGCGCGGCCGCCGGTGCCGCGGCTCACCCGCCCCGCCGGTCCCGACGGGGTCCGGTGCCGGGACGGCCGTCAGCCCTTGCGGTACTCGTAGGCCTCCTCGGCGGCCGCCACCACCGCGTCCGCGGCGGCTCCGGCGGCGGACGTCACCACGGAGGCGACCGCTCCCTCCACGAAGGGCGCGTCGGCCAGCCGGGTACCGGCGGGCAGTTCGTCCCCCTCGGCGAGGAGCGCCCGCACGGTGAGCACCGCACTGCCCAGGTCCGCCAGCACGACGACCCCGGCACCCCGGTCCACCCGCTGCGCGGCCGCGGCGATCAGCTCGGCGCTCGTGCCGAGGCCGCCGTCCCCGGTGCCGCCGGCCGCAGCCACCGGCGGCTCCGCGCCGCCGCCCGCCAGCCCCAGCGTGAGCCGCGCGACCGACTCCGCCACCTCGCGGCTGTGCGAGACCAGCACCACGCCGACCTGCCAGGCCGCCGCGTCACTCATCGGCGGACACCTCCGCGAGCGCCGCCATCAGCAGCGCCGAGGACGCCGCGCCCGGATCCCGGTGCCCGACGCTGCGCTCACCGAGATAGCTGGCCCGCCCCTTGCGCGCCTGCATCGGCGCCGTGGCCTCGGCTCCCCGCAGCGCGGCGTCCGCCGCGGCACGCGGCCCGTCGGCCAGCGCCTCGACCGCCGGCTCCAGCGCGTCCAGCATCGTCTTGTCGCCCGCGGCGGAGCCACCCAACTGGGCCACCGCTGCCACCCCCTCGGCCAGCGCGGCCCGCAACTGCTCCGGGGTCGCACGCGGCGCGTTCCCCAGCGCCTTGCCGGTACGGCGCAGCAGCGTTCCGTACAGCGGCCCCGAGGCGCCGCCGACGGTGGAGACCAGGGTCCGGCCCGCGAGCATCAGCACCGCGCCCGGCGTCTCCGGGGTCTCCTGCCCCAGGGCGCTGCGCACCGAGGTGAAGCCGCGTTGCAGATTGCTCCCGTGGTCCGCGTCCCCGATCGGCGAGTCCAGCTCGGTCAGCCGGGCGGCCTCCTCGCCGACGGAGTCGGCCACGGCCTCCAGCCACCTGCGGAAGAAGTCGGCGTCCATGTCCACTCCCGTCGCTCCTCTCAGCTTCCCCAGCGCAATCCTGCGGTGCGTACCGGCGCGTCCCACAGTCGCAGCAGCTCGTCGTCCACCTCGCACAGGGTGACCGAGCAACCGGCCATGTCCAGCGCAGTGACGTGGTTTCCGACGAGAGTACGGGCCACCGCCACACCGCGCCCGCTCAGCGCCCGCTGGACCTCGGCGTTGAAGCCGTACAGCTCCAACAGCGGCGTGGCGCCCATGCCGTTCACCAGCGCCAGCACCGGACGGCTCGGGCGGAGGTCGTCCAGCAGCGCCTCGACCGTGGCGTCGGCGATCTCCCCGGCCGTCATCATGCCCCGGCGCTCCCTGCCGGGTTCACCGTGGATGCCGATGCCCAGCTCCAGCTCCCCGGCGGGCAGATCGAAGGTGGGGGACCCCTTGGCAGGCGTGGTGCACGCACTGAGCGCCACTCCGAAGCTGCGGCAGGAGTCGGCGACCCGCCGCGCCACCGCGGCCACCTCCTCCAGTGTGGCGCCCGCCTCGGCGGCCGCGCCCGCCAGCTTCTCCACGAACAGCGTGCCGCCGGTGCCGCGCCTGCCCGCGGTGAACAGGCTGTCCCTGACGGCCACGTCGTCCTGCACCAGCACCTTGGCCACCGACACGCCCTCGTCCTCGGCGAGCTCCGCGGCCATGTCGAAGTTCAGCACGTCGCCGGTGTAGTTCTTCACCACGAACAGCACGCCACGGCCGCTGTCCACGGCCGCCGCGGCCCGCACCATCTGGTCCGGCACCGGAGAGGTGAAGACCTCGCCCGGACAGGCCGCGTCGAGCATCCCCGGGCCGACGAAACCCGCGTGCAGCGGCTCGTGGCCGGAGCCGCCACCCGAGACCAGGCCCACCTTGTCCGCCACCGGGGCGTCCCGGCGGACCACGACCCGCCGTTCCACGTCCACCGCGAGTTCCGGATGGGCCGCGGCCATTCCGCGGAGCGCGTCGGCCACCACGCTCTCCGGCACGTTGATCAGCTGCTTCATGGTCGGCTCCTCTTCCTCGCGTTCACCGCCCGTCTGCTGCCACTGTCGCAGCTCACGGGCCCGGGCGGAACGTCCGCGCGGCCGTTCCGGGCCGCTTCGGGGCGGCCCGGACGCGGAGACCGTCCGCGCACCGCATCCCGCGGGCGGTGCCGAGCCCGCCATACTGGGGGCAGCAGGGGAGAACGGAGCCATGACGGGGGCGGCGCTCGATGGGGGACACCGAACTGATTCACGGCAGGTACCGGCTGCAGGAGGTGATCGGCCGCGGGGGCATGGGAGTGGTCTGGCGGGCCACCGACGAGTCGCTGGGACGCCCCGTCGCGGTGAAGTGCCTCAAACCACCAGGCCCCCAGGCCGACCACGCCAGACTGCTGCGGGTGCGGTTCCGCCGGGAGGCCCGGGTGGCGGCGGGGCTCCAGCACCGGGGCATCACCGTGGTCCACGACTTCGGCGAGCACGAGGGCCTGCTCTACCTCGTGATGGAACTCCTGGACGGCCGGGACCTCAGCCGCCTGCTGAACGACGGGGAGCGCCGTCCGCTGCCGGTGCCCGAGGTGCTCGACATCGCCCACCAGATCGCCCGTGCCCTCGACTACACCCACGACCGCGGCATCGTGCACCGGGACCTCAAACCGGCCAACGTGGTGCGCCTTGCGGACGGGACGGTGAAGCTGTGCGACTTCGGCATCGCCAGCCCCGGCCACGAGGGCGGACTCAGCACCGAGCTCACCGGGACCGGCGTGCCCATGGGCACGCCGCACTACATGTCGCCCGAGCAGATCGCCGGCACCGGGGTGGACCGTCGCAGCGACCTGTACTCGCTGGGCTGCGTGCTGTACGAGATCGCCACCGGATCGCCGCCGTTCGACCTGGAGGACGCCTGGTCGGTCCTCGTCGGCCACCGGGACACGGTCCCACGGCCGCTGCGCGAGCTGCGTCCCGAACTCCCCGAGGCCCTCGACCGGGTGGTGCTGGAACTCCTCGCCAAGTCGCCGGACGACCGCCCCCAGCACGCGGCCGAACTCGCGGGACGGCTGGCGTCGGTCCCGTCCGGGGGCGCTCCCCGTCCGGTCCGCCCCGGGCCGCTGCCCGGATGGGCCGGCGGGGTCCGCCCCGGCGCCCCGGCGAGGGCCTCGGGCAGTCGGACGGCGCCGCCTCCCGCCCCGCTCAACCGCCGGTGGACCCACGCCCCCGCGGGGCGCGCCCGGCGCGTGCGCCCGCCCGGCCGGCCTGCGGCCGCCCCCACCGCACCGGAGGTTCTCGGCGCTCTCGCCGACCGGCACCGCGAGGGCGCCGAGCTGTCCCGCCGGGGGTGGTGGGCGGAGGCGCTCGCCGTCCACCTCCAGGTCGCCGCCGGCCGGGCCCGGGTGCTCGGCGCCGAGCACCCGGAGACCCTGGCCGCCCGCTACGAGACGGGCGTCGCCCTGGGACGGCTCGGCCGGTGGGCGGAGGCCCTGGAGACCTACCGCGAACTCGCCGCGGTGCGCGGCGGCGTCCTCGGCGCACACGCGCCCGAGACACTGCTTGCCCGCCACGGTGTGGGTGTCAACCTCGGGCGCCTCGGAAACTGGGCCGAGGCGCTGGCGGAGGCCCGGGAGGTCTGCGCCGCCCGGGAGCACGTGCTCGGGCCCGAGCACCCCGACACCCTGGTCAGCCGGCGGGAGACCGCAGTCGCCCTGGGGCGCCTCGGACACTGGGCCGAGGCGCACGCCGTCCACCGAGAGGTCGCCGCGGCCCGCGGGCGGGTGCTCGGCGCCGAGCACCCGGACACCGCCACCAGCCGCAACGACGCCGCCTACTGCCGCGTGCGGCGGGAGCGCGGGGACGGCCCCGCCCGGGGCAGTGCCGCTCCCGAGCGGACGGCCGGGACGGCGGAGCGGCCGGATCGCCGACCGGGGCTGGCCGTCGCCCGGGAGGAGTGAACCCCGCCCCGGGCCGGGCGGGCGGCCCTGGACTACGGTGGGGGGAATGACGGGTGAGCTACGGAGTGTGAACGCCGGGGGTATCCGGCAGGCGTACCGGGAGTGGGGGGACGGCGCCCGGCCGCCGGTGGTCCTGCTGCACTGCCTCGGAGCGGACGGGGAGGACTGGCGGGGACCGCTGGTCGCGCAACTGGCGGGGGAGCACCGGGTGGTGGCTCCGGACCTCCGCGGCCACGGCGGTAGCGACCGCCCGGGCGGCTACCAGGTCGCGCGGTACCGGGAGGACCTGCTGACCCTGCTGGACGCGCTGGGCATCGAGCGGACGGTACTCGTCGGCCACTCGCTCGGCGCGCTCGTCGCCTGCGCCTTCGCCCAGGACCACCGGCGCCGCGTGGACCGGCTGGTCCTGGAGGAGCCGGCGCCGATGCGCCCGCTGGACCCGCCGCTGCCCGCGCCGGAACCCCCGGTCGTGCCCGCCGACCACGACTGGCAGGCGCAGGTCCAGTTCACCGAGGAGCGCAACCGCCCCGATCCGCGCTGGTGGGACGGGCTGACGGGTATCACCGCGCCCACGCTCCTGGTGACGGGCGGCTCCAGCGGCGGACTGCCGCAGCGGGAGCCGGCGGACATCGCCGCGCGTATCCCGGACTGCCGGCTGGTCGCCATCGAGGGGGCCGGTCACCGCGTCCACGAGGAGCGGCCCCGGGAGTTCAGCACGGCGGTGCTGGACTTCCTGGCCAAGACCGCGGCCTGAATCCCGCCGCGCCCGGGTGGCGTGGGGCCGTTCGCCGGGCAGTTCGCCGGGTGCGCCGGAGCGCGGCACCGCACCGGGAGGGCCTGCGTCACAGCAGCCGCTGGATGTCTCCCCTCACCCGGTAGAAGCCGCCCGCCGAGGGGTGGAGGGTCTGCACCACGTAACGGGCGCCCGCCTCCCGCAGGGCGCGCGGGAACTGTACATTCCAGTCCGGCTCGTAGCCCTCCGAGACGACCTGGACGCGCAGCCGGTCGCCGCGCCGGACGCACTCCAGCACCACACCGTCGGCCGGGGCCGCGGTCACCGTCGCGACCGAGCGGGTCGGGGCGTAGGTCGGAACGGCGGCCGCGAGCTTCACGTCCTTCGCGTCCGGCACCGATCCCCGCTCCGCGGCAGAGATCGCCGACTCGCTCGCGTCGACGCAGACCAGGGAGCCGTCGGTGGTCACGAGGTAGAGCTTCTCGTCCAGGTACTGCATCGACAGGGCCGAGCCCCCACCGGTGCCCAGCTTCCACAACCGGGTGCCGAACTCGTCGAAGCAGTAGACGGAGGAGGACGAGTCCCCGGCGAAGACGTAGCGGCCGCCCGAGGACGTCGCGCAGGAGTAGACCACGTCGTCGCAGCGGTAGTCGGCCTCGATGGCGCCGGTGGACTTGGCGAACCGCTGCACCAGCCGGTGCGTCGTCCCCGCGTACACCGACTCGGCCTCCTGCCAGCCGAACAGCACCGAGCCGGAGGTCCGGGTGTGCCACAGTTCGCCGCTGCCGTCGGAGAGGTAGGCGCTCACCCCCGCGGCGTGGCCGTGGTAGACGGCGTCCTGGTCGGCGCGCACCATCCAGGCGTGCCGGCCGGTGCTCTGCCGTGACCACTGGTGCTCGTCCTCGTGGTCGATGACCGTCAACCGCCCCGCCCGGTCGGCGACGTGCAGCACGCCCTCGTCGATGTCGAGCCAGAAGATGTCCACGTCGTCGGCGATGTCGTAGGCCGCGAAGGGCAGTTTCGAGGAGAGGTCGTACACCGTGCCGTCGTCGCAACCGGCGTAGATCCAGAAGTCGTCCGCGACCAGGCACTTGACGCCGTCGGGCAGCGAGTAGTGCGCCAGCACCTCGCCGCCGTGGCTCACGGTGTAGACGTCACCGGCCTGATTGCCCACCCAGCAGCGCTCGGAGTCGATGTGGATGCCGAATGCCGCCTGGCCCGTCCGCAGCCGCCACAGCACGGGAGCCGTGCGGCGGGCCGTGGAGGGCGCGGAGGACGCCTGCCTGCGGGTCACCGGCCGGGGCGGACGTCCGCCCCGCACCGCGGGTGCGTACCCCCTGCGGGTCTTCTCCGCTATCTTCCGGTGCGCGGCCTGCTGGGCCTTCTCAGCGGTCGGGAAGCTGCTCGTGTGGGCCTGGCCCTCGGCCCCGATCCGCCCGTAGCGCACCGACACGGTGGCTCCGTGCACCGTCACCTCGTAGAACTTGTGCGCCCCACCGCCGTCCTGCGACAGCTCCAGATAGGTGCTCGTGCCGGCCATGGCACACCCCTCCCCACGACGTTCCCCCGCTGCGCGGCGTGCCGCGGGGATCATGGCGACGACACTACGAGCGAGGTCTGACAGTGAGGAGGCACCCAGCACGCGCGGGCCCGGACCGGGTCCCGGCCCGCGGACTGCACCGGCAGCTGACCGCGTCAGCCGGACTCGACCTTCTCGACGAGGGCGCTGTAGGCGAGCTGGAGGGCGTCCGCTCCCGCCAGAGCGGTGAGGGCCCCGGTGACGGTCCCGGTGGCGCGCGGCCACAGCAGCCGGGAGGCGGTCAGGCCCGACACCACCCAGACACCCACACAGAACGGGCAGGTGAGCAGCTCGCCCACCGTGTGGCTGCTGCTGTCCTCGGGTACCTCCTCGCTCAGCTCCGAGGCGCCCTCGGGGCCCTCGAACCGGGTGAAGGGCGCCCGCAGCGGACTGGTCACCGCGCTCTTGCTCAGCAGCCTGCTGAGACGGAAGGTGGCCACCGCGGTCAGCAGGACGTCCGACGACTCGGGGCGCTCGGGAAGCGGCTCCTTGCGCCCCACGCGGACCGCCGTCCCCAGCGCCGCCGCATAGGCCCCGAACCCGGCCATGGCGGTCAGGTAGCCGCCCAGCGGCCGGTCCGCGCCGTCGGCGTAGGAGCGGTGCGCCTGCCGCCACACCCTGGTGAGGCGTGCGGCGCCGAGGCCCGGGCCGTGCGGCCTCCTGCGGTTGCCACCACCGGATGTCGTCGCCACGTCGATCCCTCCTCTCTCTCGCTCTCCCGAACGGCGGACGGTGTCCGTCGTTCGGTTCCGCGCTCCTGCCGGTGAGGCCCCGCCCGGGCCGCCGCCGGGACCTGCGGACCTGGCCGCTCACGGGGTGCCCCCGGGCGTCCCCTTCCACACCCGAGGCGCAGGACGGGCCCTCTCGGGCGGCCGATCACCGACTCCACGCACGAGCGGAGCGTACGGGCGGGCGCAGGCAGCGCTCGCGCTTCCCCGGGACCTGGCGGACCGGCCCGCCCGACGGTCCGCGTACCATGGCAGGCATGTCCTTCCTCCGCCGCCGCAGCGCCGCCACGCCCGCCGGGCCGGACTTCGACGTCCTCGCGATGGACCCGGGCGACTGGCCGGGCAACCTGGGCGCGGGGCTGCTTCCCGCTCCCGACGGCAGTTGCCAGGGGGTGTTCCTTCGGTACGACCTCTTCGGCGGCCGGGGACCGGCGATGATCATCGGGAACCTCCCGGAGGGATCGGTCGCCCGCGAGGTGGACGGCGACGAGATCCCGTTCGAGGTGGCCCAGTTGCTGGAGGCGCTGGAGAACGACGAGCCGGTCACCATCACCGGGACCGAGGACAACCCGGTCATGCACGACGGCAACCTGCTCATCGTCCGCCGGGTGACCTGCTCCGAGAGCCGGATCTCCTGCGTGCAGTTCGACCGCAGCGACGGCGTGCTGGTGACGATCGCCAGCTGGGACCGTCCGATCACCGACGACCTGTACCAGTTGCTGAAGCCCCTCCCCCCGGAACTCTTCCAGCAGCGCTGACCCTTCCGCGCCCGCGCACCAGGTGCGCGCCGCTGCCGTCGGAGCGGCACGCTGGTCCGATGTTCGGGGGTTTCGAGGAACAACGTGTCCGGGTCGGTCCGGCGACGGTCTTCCTCCGGTCCGGTGGTGAGGGCCCGCCCGTGCTCCTGCTGTACGGCCATCCGCGCACTTCCGCGACCTGGCACCGCTGCTCGCCGCCCGAGGTGTCACGGTCGTCTGCGCCGACCTGCGCGGTTACCGGCGCTCCCGCGGTCCGGCAACGGCCGCGGACCACTCCGCGCTCGCGAAGCGCGCGGCCGCCGGCGACCTGGTGGCCGCCATGCGGGAGAGGGGGCACGACCGGTCACGGCGATCCGCTGCCCATCTGGAGCGGCTGGGCGGCGGATCTGCGCGGCCACGGGATCGATTCGGGCCACCACGTGGCAGAGGAGGCCCCGGAGCGGCTCGCCGCGGCCCTGGGCGGTTTCTTCGCCGGTTGCCCCGCCCACTCCCCGTCGGCAGCGCGCAGGCCCTCCGAGTGGGGCCGCACCCGGAGGGCGCGGGCGGTCACCGTCCATCACCGGGTCCCGACGGCCGCCCTCACCGCCCGCCGCGCCAGACCACAGTCGTCGTGCAGCCGGCGCAGCAGCAGGCGCTGCTCCTCGCCGGCGGCAGCGTGTGCCTGCGGCCCGGTGTGCTCGGCGACGGGATCGTGCATGCTGCGCTGGACCGCCGTCTCGCCACGGCGGATCTCCCGGGTGAGAACCAGCATCAGGTTGACCAGGAAGGCGTCGCGCGCGCCGGTGCCGGCCAGTTGTGCGAGCTGGCTCAACTGCCGGCGGGCCATGGGGGAGTCGCCGAGCAGCGTCCACAGGGTCGCAAGGTCGTAACCCGGGAGGTACCAGCCAGCGTGCTCCCAGTCCACCATGACCGGGCCGGTGGGTGAGAGCAGCACGTTGGCCAGGAGGGCGTCCCCGTGGCAGAACTGCCAGCCGGAAGGCCCGGCGGACCGGACGGCACTGTGCAGGAGTTTCTGGAGGTCGTCGATGTCCCGGTCGGTCAACATGCCCAGCTCGTGGTACTGGGCGAGCCGGGTGCCGTAGTCGAGTGGGCGGTCGAACATGTGGGCGGGAGGGTGCCAGGTGTTCAGCCGGGACACGGCGCCCAGCACGGCTCGCAGGTCGGCGCGCTGCGGCGGCTGGGCGGGGTAGCGGTACAGCGCGGCCGGGCGGCCCGGAACCCGCTCGATGACGAGGGTGCAGTGGTCCGGATCGGCGGCGACCAGCCGGGGCGCGCGCACCGGGGGCCGGTGGCGGACGAAGGAGCGGTAGACCGCTATTTCGTGCCGGAACCGTTCGGCCCAGGCGGGGGAGGGGTCCGTTAAGCACTTGGCCACCGCGGGAGTGCGGCCGATGGAGCCCGACAGCAGCACGGAGCGTCCGCTGCGCCGCAGCACCTGGACCGCGTGGAAGTCCGGGCAGATGCGGTGCACCGAGTTCAGCGCGGCCCGCAGCCGGGCGCCCTGGGCCCCGGAGAGGTCCAGCCGACCGCTGACGGGCGGCTGCGTGCCGGGGGCCGGTACGCGCGCCCGCCGGGCCCGGTCCTGCGGCGCCGGCCCCGCGGAGTGCTGGTACCGGGGCCGGGGAGGGGCGGACACGGGGGACGTTGCGTGATACATGACGAGCCGGATCCCTTCGTGCGCCGACAGAGGACGCGCCTCCCCGGACCGGCCGACGGCCCTCGAGCTGCACCCTGGGGAATGCCGCTGACCGCTCGGTTGGACAACCTGGCGGCCGGGCCGGGGTGGCGCGTTCCTACACGACACCCCCGTACGGGTGGCACACCATCTGGCGGACCCTGGCGAACCCTGGCGAATGCTCGCAGGCCCCTGGTGCGGCGGCTACTGTCAACTCAGCCGAGATCCTGGGGGCTTGACGTGAACAAAGGACCCAACACCCGCCTGTCGGACCTGTTCGGCCTTGCCGGCTGGTCCAAGGGCGAACTCGCCCGGCTGGTCAACCGGCATGCGGCGGCCATGGGCCATCCGCAGTTGGCGACCGACACCTCGCGAGTGCGGCGGTGGATCGACATGGGGGAGACCCCGCGCGATCCGGTACCGAAGGTGCTGGCCTCCCTGTTCACCGAGCAACTCGGTCGTGTCGTGACCATCGAGGATCTCGGGTTCGGCCGGCCGGGCCCAGCGGGTAGGCGCCAGTCCGTCGACGGCCTTCCCTGGGCGCCCGAGCAGACCGCCGCGGTCCTCACCGAATTCACGGGAATGGACCTCATGCTCAACCGACGCGGCTTGGTGGGCGCGAGTGCCGCGCTCGCCGCGGGCTCCGCCCTGCACAGCTCACTGGACGACTGGCTCCGAACCGACCCCGTCCCCGCCCCCCATGATGCCCCGCACCAGGCCGATCCGGCCGCTTTCGACCGCTACGAGGCGGCTCCCGTCGGAGCCCAGGAGATCGAGGCGCTGGAGCACTCGGTCGAGGTGTTCCGGGCCTGGGACGCCAACCGCGGTGGCGGCCTCCAGCGCAAGGCCGTGGTGGGCCAGCTCAACGAGGTGGGGGGGATGCTGGGCTACCGCCACCCCGAGAACCTCCAGAAGCGGCTCTGGGGGGTCGCCGCCAACCTGGCGGTGCTCGCCGGCTGGATGTCGCACGACGTGGGTCTGGAGCCCACCGCCCAGAAGTACTTCGTCATCGCGGCGCACGCCGCCCGCGAGGGGGGCGACCGCCCGCGGGCCGGTGAGGCGCTCTCCCGGGCGGCGCGGCAGATGGTCCACCTCGGCCGGCCGGACGACGCCCTGGACCTCATGAAGCTGGCCCGGTCCGGCTCCGGCGAGGAGAACCTGCCGCGCACCCGGGCCATGCTGCACACCATCGAGGCCTGGGCGCAGGCCTCCCTGGGCCAGGGGCAGGCGATGCGGCGCACCCTCGGAGAGGCCGAGGAACTCTTCGTGTCCGACGGCGGGGACGTGCCTCCGCCCAGTTGGATGCAGCTCTTCGACGAGGCGGACCTGCACGGTATGCAGGCCCTGGCCTTCCGGACGCTGGCGGAGTACGAGCCCGGCGCGGCACCGACTGCCGAGATGCACGCCAAGCAGGCGCTGCGACTGCGGGAGGACGGCCGGCAGCGGTCGAACATCTTCGACTACATCTCGCTGGCGTCGGCCTGCTTCCTCAAAGACGACCCGGAACAGGCCGACCGCTACGCCCGGTTGGCGCTCGTGTCGATCGGGGAGAACTCCTCGATGCGCACCTGGGACCGGCTGCGAGAGATGTACCGGCTCACCGGCCAGTACGCGGGGCACGCCAGGATCGAGGACCTGCGGGAGGAGATCAAGTCGGCACTGCCGAAGGCGCCCCGGGGCGGTCCCGGCGCCGCGGCGGGGGTCAAGCCGCCGAGCAGGCTGCGGGTGTGAGGAGGCGGTGGACGAGGGGTCCGTCAGGCACAGACCCGGGCCACCAGGGCGCAGGCGTCGTCCTCCCGTTCAGCCCGGCTGAACTCCTCCACCACCACCCGGACGCATTCGCGTGCCGAACGGGCCGCCGCCAGGCGCGGTGCGAGGGAGAGCAGACGGGCGGAGCCGGTGGAGTCCTCGCCGTCGGGGAGCAGGCTGCTGCGGGGGGCCGGCCCGTCGGTGTGCAGGACGAGCAGGTCTCCCGGGGCCAGGTGCTCGCGGTGCTCGCCGTAGACAGCGCCGCTGGTCGCGCCGAGCAGGACCCCTTCCGGAGGCACCAGGGTCCGGCCCCGGCCCTCCCGGAACACCAGCGGTGCGGGGTGGCCGGCCTGGGCCCAGCTCAGCTCCCCGGTCCGCGGGTCGTAGCGGCAGCACAGGGCGCTGCCGAGGGCCGGCTGCGCCGCGGCGTCGAGCAACTGGTTGAGGTGGCCCATCAGCGGGCCGGGTCCGAGGCCCGCGAGGGCCATCCCGCGCATCGCGCCCAGCAGCATCGCCATGCCGGTGGTCGCCTCCACGCCGTGCCCGGTCAGGTCGCCCACGGTCAGCAGCGTGCTGCCGTCCGGGAGTTCGAGTGCGTCGTACCAGTCGCCGCCGATCAGCGCGCTGGTCGGCGAGGGCAGGTAGTGGGCGGCGAGGTCCAGCGCCGCACCGCGGGGGGCGTTCCCGGGCGGCAGCCGCAACGAGCCGCGCCACGGCGGCAGCACCGCTTCCTGGAGTTCGACCGCGAGGCGGTGCTCGACGTGCGCGACCTGCTGCTCCGTCCGCAGCGACTCGTGCGATTCCCGGGCCGTGCGCTCGTTCTCCCGGAGTTCGCTGACGTCGCGCAGGACGGCCCACATGCAGACGGTGCCGCCCTCGCGGTCCAGTACGGGTTCACCGGCGACGTGGAGGGTGCGCCGGGAGCCGTCCCGCCGGACGATCCGGAACTCGCCGTCCACCGGCTTGCCGTCCACCAAGCAGTCGGTGACCGCCTCCATCATCCAGGGCTGGTCCTCGGGGAGCACCCACGCGGGGAGTTCGTCCAGCGACAGCGGGCCGTCCTGGGGGGCGCGGTCGAAGATGGCGTACAGCTCGTCGGACCACTGCACCTCGTCGGTGAGCAGGTTCCACTCGGCGCTTCCGGCCCGCGTGGCGGCCGTTGCCCGTTCGGGCGTCTCGGTCGCTGCGGCAGGGGCGGAACAGGCATGGCCGGGTCGCTCGGAGGGTGGCCCGTCGCGGAGCTGGTCCAGCTGGCGGCCGACGTCGTCGAGGTGGTTGACGGCCAGGGTGCACAGCGCCCGCTGCCAGCGAAGCCGCGCGTCCCCGCCCTCCTCGCCGGTGACCTGGAGGACTGCGTCCACTCCGCCGCGGAGTCTGCGGGCCTGACTGATCAGGGAGTCGAGGGTGCCGCGCTCGGCCGCGGGCGCGGCCGAGTGGTCCGCGGGCAGATGGGAGGGCATCGCTACTCCATACGGGCGTTCCCCGGCGGTTGCCGGGCGAGCGGGTCGATTGCCGGGTAATGACTCTTACACAGCCCGCGACGGTCTGTAAGGGGTTTGGCAACACCCGATCCGGTGGTGCTTGCGGCATATGCCGGCGGCCCCCGTCCGCAGTCCTCGGGCAGTTCTGCGGAAGGCGGGATTCCCGGTAGGCTGCCGCGGCTGCCCGGGGAAATCCCGTTGCCAGCCGAATACCCCGCACCGGATGCTGACTCCTATGTTCGACGAATACGCCGATTCAGACATAGCGCCCAGCGGTACGCTGCTCGGCCTCCTGCAGCGAGGCCGCGGCGACGGCACGCTGCACGCGCTGGCGGCGCCCCGCACCGAAGCCCTGGCCGCGTTGCGCCGGTGCGTGCTGCACGACCCCCGACAGGACTGGCAGCTGGAGCATCGCTCCCTCTACTACGCGCGGCTGCACACCGAACTGGGCGCGGGGCCGGAGATGATCGAGCAGCACCTGTTCGCGTCCGAGGACCGCACCGACGACCGCGAGGAGCGGACCGGGCTCGCCCTGTCGGTGCTCGGCCACCTCGCCTCCTACGGCGACGAGGCCGCGCTGCTGCTGCTCCGCCGCTACGCGGCGCACGGAGCCAACTGGCAGTGGGCCCTGGACGAACTCGCCGTCCGGGACGACGACGCGGGCCTGCGTCCGCTCGGACCGGCGGTGCTCGACCGGTTTCCGCGGACCTCGGAGGGCGACGCCGAGCTCGCCGAGGCCATGCGCGGTGCCTTCGAGCCCCGGCCGTGGCGGCTCTGGTCCGAGGACGCCGAGCAGCCCGGGCAGCGCGCCCGGCTCGCCGAGGTCCGTGAGCTGCACTCCTTCGACCGCTGGTCCCGGCAGTTGCGGTCCGCCGGCCCCCGGCCCGGCTGGAGCGTACGCGAGGTGCTGACCTGGGCCGAGGAGGCGGCCCCCGCGGACCCGGTCGGAACCGCCGACCTGCCCGGCCGCCGTCGCCGCGAAGCGGCGGCCGCCCGCTGTCTTGCCGCCGTCGCCGGTCCGGAGGACCGGCCGGAACTGCTCGCCGCCGCACGGGGGGCCGCCGACGCCGCACGCTCGGCAGCCCTGCGCCACCTGGCCGAACGCGGTGACCGGGAGGCGCTGGACCTCATCGAGGAGGCGGCGGCCACCGGTCCGCCCTCCGTCGTCGAGGCCGCCTGCGCGTCCTACGCCCGCATGCGCGGCGTCGAGGCACTGCATCGGGCCCGTCTCTGGGTCACCCGTCCCGACCGCCTGGGCGCCGAGGCCGCCGCGGCGCTCGGCACCCGCGGCGGCGCGGGCGACGCCCCCGCCGTGCTCGGCGCCCTCCGGCGTACCGTCCGGGCCGAGGGGGCCGACTCCGACACGCTGTGGCCGTTGGTGGAGGGGTGCGGCCGGCTCGGCATCGCCTGCGCGGCGCCCGTGCTGCGCCACGTCTACCGGGAGACCGGTTCGTCCCGGCTGCGCGGCATCACGGCCCGGGCTCTTGCGGAGGCCGACCCGTCCTTCGCGGCGGGCTTCGCGATCGAGTGCCTGTGGGACTGCGAGGAGTCCACCCGCGAACTGGCGGCCCGGTACGCCGCCACCGCCGACAGCCGGGTGGTGGAGCAACTGCGCCGGCTGGCGCTCGACCCGGCCGAAGAGGCCGGGGTGCAGAGTGCCGTCCGCGGCCGGCTGCGCCCCGAGCGCCCCCGGGGCTGAGCCCGCAGGGGGGCCGCGGGGGCGCCGCCCGCCGCGAGCGAACCGCTCACGGGGTGTTCGCCGCGACGACACGCCGACGTGGCCGCGACACCCCGCGCAGCGGCGAGAACCGGGGCATGAGAGTCGTCATCGTCACCGAGTCCTACCCTCCCGACGTCAACGGCGTGGCGCACAGCGCCCTGCAGACCGCCCGCCACCTCGTCCGCCGCGGGCACGAGCCGCTGGTGGTCGCCCCGATGCCTCCGCCGGGCGCCCGCCTCCCGCACGACGGCCCGTGCCCGGTGGTGCGGGTGCCCTCGCTGCCGTTGCCGGGGTACCCCCAGGTCCGTGTCGCGCTGCCCAGCCGACGGCTCGCCGCCGCCATCGCCGGCCACCACCCCGACCTGGTGCACCTGGCCGCACCGTTCGTGCTCGGAGCCCGGGCCGTCGCCGTGGCCGGAAGGATGGGGCTGCCCACGGTCGCCGTCTACCAGACCGACCTTGCCGGTTATGCGCGCACGTACCTCGGAGCGGGCGAGTCGGCGGCCTGGCGCCGCATCCGGGCGGTCCACGGTGCCGCGGACCTGACGCTCGCCCCCTCCTCCGCGGCCGCCGCACTGCTCACCGGCCACGGGGTGCCGAGGGTCGCGCTGTGGCCGCGCGGAGTCGACAGCGAACGCTTCCGCCCCGCCCTGCGGGACGAACGGTTACGCCGCGACCTGGCCGGGCCCGGCCTCGGCGACGGCCTCCTGGTGGGGTACGTCGGCCGGCTGGCCCCGGAGAAACGGGTCGACCTGCTGGCCGCCACCGGCGCGCTGCCCGGCGTACGTCTGGTGGTGGTCGGCGACGGGCCGAGCGAACCGGCTCTGCGGGCCGCGTTGCCGGGCGCCCGCTTCACCGGACAGTGCACCGGCGACGAACTGGCCCGGATGTACGCGGCGTTCGACGTCTTCGCGCATACCGGCCCGTTCGAGACCTTCTGCCAGGCGGTCCAGGAGGCGCAGGCATCCGGCGTGGCGGCCGTGGCGCCTGGGGTCGGCGGCCCGCTGGACCTCATCGACCACCGCCGCACCGGCCTGCTCTTCCCCGCGAACGACCCCGTCGCGCTGAGCCGCGCGGTCGGCGCCCTGCGCGACGACCCCGGGTTGCGGTGCCGGCTCGCCGGAGCAGGCCGCGCGGCGGTGCGGGAGCGGACCTGGGAAGCGGTCGGGGACCGGCTCCTCGACCACTTCGACCGGGTACTCCGCTCCCGCGCGCCGGCCCTGCCCTGACCTTCCCGCCGTCCTCCGCACCCCCGATTGCTCCGCGCCGGGCCCCGCCCCCGAGCGGCCCGGCGCGGCTGGAACCGCGGTGCCGCCGTACCGCTCCTGGCACGATGGCGGCATGAGCGGACGCTGGGAGTTCTGGATCGACCGTGGCGGCACGTTCACCGACGTGGTGGGCCGGGATCCGAACGGGGCGCTGACCACGGCCAAGCTGCTCTCGCACGACCCGGACCGCTACCGGGACGCCGCGGTGGAGGGCATCCGGCGGATGCTCGGCCTCCCGCAGGGCACGGCCGTCGACCCGGCGCAGGTGGCGGTCGTGAAGATGGGCACCACCGTCGCGACCAACGCCCTGCTGGAGCGGACGGGGGAACCGACGGTCCTGGTGACCACGGCCGGCTTCCGGGACGCGCTGCGCATCGCCTACCAGAACCGGCCGCGCATCTTCGACCGGAACATCGTCCTGCCCGGGCCTCTCCACCAACGCGTGATCGAGGTGCCGGAGCGGATCGGCGCGCACGGCGAACGGGTGCGGCCCCTGGACGGGGACGCGGCCGTGCGGTCGCTGCGTGCCGCACGGCGAGACGGGTTCCGCGCTGCGGCCGTGGTGCTGATGCACGGCTACCGGTACCCGGCGCACGAGGAGCGGCTTGCCCGCCTCGCCCGGGAGGCGGGGTTCACCCAGGTGAGCTGCTCGCACGAGGTGAGCCCGCTGATCAAACTGGTTCCGCGTGGGGACACCACGGTGGTGGACGCGTACCTCTCGCCGGTGCTGAAGCGCTACGTCGATCTGGTCGCGGGCGAACTCAGGGGAGTGCGGCTGATGTTCATGCAGTCCGGTGGCGGACTGCGGGAGGCCGGGCACTTCCGCGGCAAGGACGCCGTGCTCTCCGGCCCGGCGGGCGGTGTCGTGGGGGTGGCGCGCAGGTGCGCGGAGATCGGCCGGCACCGGGTGATCGGCTTCGACATGGGCGGCACCTCCACCGACGTCTCCCACTACGCGGGCGAGCTGGAGCGGAGCCTCGACACCCGGGTCGCCGGGGTGCGTTTGCGCGCACCGATGATGGACATCCACACCGTGGCCGCGGGCGGCGGCTCGGTGCTGCACTTCGACGGCGCCCGCTACCGGGTCGGCCCCGACTCGGCCGGTGCCGACCCCGGGCCCGCGTGCTACCGCCGCGGTGGGCCGCTGACCGTCACCGATGCCAACGTGATGCTCGGGCGGGTGCTGCCCGAGCGGTTCCCCCGTGTCTTCGGGCCGGACGGGGACGAGCCGCTGGACGCCTCGGCGGTACGGGCGGGCTTCGCCGCGCTGGCCGAGCGCTCCGCGGCGGAGGCGGGCGACGACCGGACGCCCGAGCAGGTGGCCGCCGGGTTCCTGGAGATCGCCGTGCGGAACATGGCAAACGCGGTGAAGCGGATCTCCGTCCAGCGCGGCCACGACCTCTCCCGCTACGCGCTCGCCGCCTTCGGCGGGGCCGGCGGCCAGCACGCCTGCGCGGTCGCGGACGTGCTCGGCATGGACACCGTCGTCGTACCGCCGCTGGCCGGGGTGCTGTCCGCCTACGGGATCGGCGTCGCGGACGCGAGCGCGCAGCGGGAGCAGTCGGTGGAGTGCGAACTCGGCACGGCCGACGCGCTCGACGCCCCGGACGAGCGCGTGATGGCCCGCCTGCGCGCCCTGCGGGACGAACTGTCGGCCCGTACGGCCGCCGAACTGCGCGAGGACGGGGTGCCCGCCGCCTCGGTGCGTACCCACGCGCGGCTCCAGCTGCGGTACGCGGGGACGGACGCGGCCCTGCCGGTGGCCTTCGGCCCGGCCGCCGCGATGGCCGAGGAGTTCACCCGCGCCCACCGGGCCCGCTACGGCTTCGCCATGGACAAACCACTGGTCGCGGCGACCCTCGTGGTGGAGTCGGTGGGGCGGGCCGAAGGCCACCGGCAGGGCCGCGTCCGTCCCGGGCCCCCCGGCGCCCGTGCCGAAGACTTTCCGCCCCGCCGCGCCGACCCGCCGGACCCGGCGCTCCGCGGCGCCGCCCCCGCCGGGGCGGCGCCGCACACGGGCGCCGCCCCGGCCCGCACCCGGATGTACGCGTCCGGGCGCTGGCGGGACGCCGCCCTGCACGACCGTGCCTCGCTCGCGCCGGGCACGGCGGTGGACGGCCCCGCGCTGCTCACCGAACCAGACGCCACCACCGTCCTGGAACCGGGGTGGCGGGCGGTGGCCGACGAGCGCGGGCACCTGCTGCTGAGCCGGGTCGAGGAGCCCGCGCATCCCGTCGCAGGCACCGGCGCCGATCCGGTGCGGCTGGAGGTGTTCAACAACCTGTTCATGTCCGTCGCCGAGCAGATGGGCGTACGGCTGGAGAGCACGGCCCACTCCGTCAACATCAAGGAGCGCCTCGACTTCTCCTGCGCGATGTTCGACGCGCGCGGCGAGCTCGTCGCGAACGCGCCGCACATCCCCGTGCACCTCGGCTCGATGGGGGACACCGTCAAGGAGGTGCTGCGCCGCGCCCCCGGCGGCCTGAGTCCCGGCGACGTCCACGCGGTCAACGACCCGTTCCACGGCGGCACCCATCTGCCCGACGTCACGGTGGTCACCCCGGTCTTCGACGAGGAGGGGGACGAGCTGCTCTTCCTGGTGGCCTCGCGCGGACACCACGCCGAGATCGGCGGCATCACCCCGGGATCGATGCCCGCCTTCAGCCGGACGGTCGAGGAGGAGGGCGTCCTGTTCGACAACTGGCCACTGGTGCGCGACGGGAGGCTCCGCGAGCGGGAGACCCGCGCGCTCCTGGCCTCCGGCCCGCACCCCTCGCGCAATCCGGACGCCAACCTCGCCGACCTGCGCGCCCAGATCGCCGCCAACGAGAAAGGCATCTCCGAACTCCGCGCGCTGATCGACGAGTTCGGCATCGAGACGGTACGGGCCCAGATGCGGCACGTGCAGGACAACGCCGAGGAGTCCGTCCGCCGCATCGTCGCCGGGCTCCGGGACGGATCCTGCCGCTACGAGACCGACAGCGGCGCGGTCATCCGGGTCTCCGTCACCGTGGACCGCCGGGCGCGCGAAGCACGGATCGACTTCACCGGAACCTCCCCGCAGCGCGAGGACAACTTCAACGCGCCCCGCTCGGTCGTCACCGCCGCCGTCCTCTACGTGTTCCGCACGCTCGTCTCGGAGGACATCCCGCTGAACGGCGGCTGCCTCACCCCGCTCCGGATCCACATCCCGCCGGGCACCATGCTCTCCCCCGAGCACCCCGCCGCGACCGTCGCGGGGAACGTGGAGACCTCGCAGGCCGTCACGGGCGCGCTGTACGCGGCGCTCGGAGTGCAGGCCGAGGGCTCGGGGACGATGAACAACGTCACCTTCGGCAACGACCGGGTCCAGTACTACGAGACGCTGGCATCCGGCTCGGGCGCCGGACCCGGTTTCGACGGCACGGACGCCGTCCAGACCCATATGACCAACTCCCGGCTCACCGACCCGGAGGTACTCGAGTGGCGGTTGCCGGTGCGGGTGGAGGAGTTCGCGGTCCGGCACGGCAGCGGTGGCGCCGGCCGCCGGCGCGGTGGCGCCGGAGTCCTGCGGCGGCTGCGGTTCCTTGAGCCGATGACGGTCGCCCTGCTGACCGGGCACCGGCGCGTCCCGCCGTACGGCATGGCGGGCGGCGGGCCCGGCGCCCTCGGCCGCAACGCCGTGGAGCGCGCGGACGGCCGGACGACCGAACTGGACGGGGTCGCGAGCGCCGAGGCCACGGCCGGGGACGTGCTGCGGATCGAGACGCCGGGCGGCGGCGGGTTCGGGAAGCCCTGACCGGCCGCTGCTCCGGCTCCTCCGACCGGCCTACGGGGAAGCGTTCCACCGAGCGTCCTGCCCGGAGCCGCGGTTGAATGGAGAAGCCCCACCACCGCGAGTCGAACCACCGCGCGCCGGGAGCCGCGAGCCGCACCGCCGCGAGTCACACGCCGTCGTGACGTCCCCGAGCCGAGGGAGAGGCATGAGCGCGACCAGGGCCGCCCCGGAACCCGATGGTCCCACGGACGGACAGCAGGTCTGCCTGGTGCTCGACCGTGCGGACGCAGTGCTGGCCTGCACGCCCGCGCTGGCCCTGCTGACCGGCAGGCCGGCGGCGGAGATCTGCGGCACCCACGCCTCCCACCTGCTCACCGACCCCACGGCGTGGGAACCGCTCGCCGCCGGGAGGGGCGAGGCCCGGCCCGCCGTGCTGCGCCACCGGGAGGGGCGCACGGTGCCGGTCTGCCTGACGTTCACCCCTCTGGCGGACGGCCGGGGCGGGAGCACCCTGGTCACCGTCGTCCCCGCGGAGGCGGCCGCCCGGGAGCAGGAGAACGGGGCGCTGGTGCGGGCCCTGTTCGCCCAGCAGCAGGTGGGACTCACCCTTCTGGACCCGGAGCTGCGCCTCGTCCGGCAGAACCAGCGCCCCGGTGCGCTGCTGCCCGACGACGAGGAGGCGCTCGCCGCCGGCCTGCGCGAGGTCCTCGACAGCGGCCGGCCGCTCAACGGCTGGGAGCACTCGGCCCGGCTGCGTCAGGAGCCCTCCCGCCCCCGCCACCTGTCCGTCTCGGCGTTCCGGCTCCAGGACTCCGCCGACCGGGTGCTCGGTGTCGCCTCCGTGCACACCGACGTCACCGACGTGCGGGCCGTACGGGACCGGCTGGCCCTGCTGCACTCCGCCTCGGAGCGCATCGGCCGGACGCTCGATGTCGAGGGCAACGCCGCCGAGCTCGCCCGGGTCCTCGTTCCGGAGTTCGCCGACCTGGCGGCGGTGGACCTGACCGAGCCGGTCCTGCACGGGGAGGAGCCCGACGAGTTCCGCGGCGGCGGACCGATGCGCCGGGTCGCCGTGGCCCCCGACGGCCGCTGGCCGCCCGAGCTCTGCCAGGCGGGGGAGACCTTCCGTGTGCGGCACCTGGAGAGCGACCGCCTGCGCGCCGGGGTGCCGGTCTTCACGGACGACATGGCGGGACTGCGCGCCCGCCTCGCCGGCGATCCCGAGCACCGCCGGCTGGTGGTGGCCAGGGCCGCCGCGTCGCTGATGGTCGTGCCGCTCCGGGCCCGCGGCCTCGTACTCGGGGCGCTCGCCCTGTGGCGGACGGTCGGCCGGTCCCCCTTCACCCCGACCGATGCCGCGCTCGCCGAGGAGATCGTCTCCAGGGCGGCGCTGAGCGTCGACAACGCCCGCCGCTACACCCGCGAGCACCGTTCGGTGGAGGCGCTCCAGCGCAGCCTGCTGCCCAACCCGGTCGTGGACATCAGCGCCGCGGAGACGTCGGGCAGCTACCGGGCCGCCGGCACGGCCGCCGGAACCGGCGGCACCTGGTACGACGTGATCGCCCTCTCCTCGACACAGGTCGCCTTCGTGGTCGGGGACGCGGCCGGCCACGGCCTCGGGGCCACCGCGACCATGGGACGGCTGCGCACCGCGGTGCAGACCCTCGCCGACCTCGACCTTCCGCCGGACGAACTGCTCACGCACCTGAACGACGTCGCCTCCCGGCTGACGCCCCGGGGGGACCCGGGCGGTGCGGAGGCCGCTCCCGACAGCGACGGCGCCGGTGTCACCGGGGCCACCTGCCTCTACTGCGTCTACGACCCGGTCACCGGCCGATGCGCGATGGCCGGCGCGGGCTGCCCCGCCCCCGTGCTCGTCGCGCCGGACGGCGCCGCCTCGACCGTCCCGCTGCGTCCGGGGCCCGCGCTCGGCACGTCGGGCGAACCGTTCGAGGCGCTGGAGATGCGGCTGAAGCCCGGGACCCTGCTCGCCTTCGGCAGCGCGGCGCTCGTCGGACCGGCCGGCGGACCCCGCGCCGCGGACTTCGCCGCGCAGGTCGCCGGGGCCGCGGGAGCCGCGGCGACACCGGCCGAGGTGGGCGGGGAGGTCCTGCACGGGATGCTCAGCGAGGAACCGCCCGCCGACGAGGTCGGCCTGCTGATCGCCCGGGTCCGGACCCTGCCCGGTGACCGCACGGTGCGCTGGGAGTTCCCCGCCGAGCCCGCCGCGGTACGCCGGGCCCGGCACGTGGCCCTCGCCCAGCTCGCCCACTGGGGCCTGGACGAGCTGTCCTTCGTCACCGAACTCCTCGTCAGCGAACTCGTCACCAACGCCGTCCGCTACGCGGGCGGGCCGATCGGGATGCGGCTCATCCGGGACCGGACGCTCGTCTGCGAGGTCTCCGACCCCAGCCAGTCCCAACCCCACCTGCGCCGTGCGAAGTCCACCGACGAGGGCGGCCGCGGGCTCTTCCTCGTCGCGCAGCTTGCCCACCGGTGGGGCAGCCGGTACACCTCGTTCGGCAAGACCATGTGGACCGAGCAGCTCCTCGAAGACCCAGCGGCGGCAGAGGGGAGTGGCCCGGATGGATGAGCCGGTGCCCTCGACGCTGCACGGCGGTGCCGACGGGGAGGACGTCGGCGCCGCTCCGGGCGGGTTGCTGGACCTGCTCCGGGTCGCGGCCTTCGTCCTGGACGGCTCCGGCCGCATCGTGCTGTGGAGCCCCGAGGCGGAACGGCTCTTCGGGTACCACGCGCGGGAGGCGCTCGGCGGGTACGCCGGCCGGCTCCTGGTCGCACCCGAGCATCTGCCCGTGGTCGAGGACCTGTTCCGCCGTGTCGTCGCCGAAGGGGCGAGCTGGGCGGGGGTCTTCCCGGTGCGGGGACGCGACGGCACGGACCGGGACGTCGAGTTCCGCAACATCCGGCTGCGCGACGTGCACGGCGACGCGCACGCCCTGGGACTGGCCGCGGACGCGAGCACCGTGCGCCGGCTGGAGACCGATCTCGCCCTGTCCAACAGCCTCGTCAACCAGTCGCCCGTCGGCATGAGCCTCTTCGACACCTCCCGGCGCTGGCTGCGCGTCAACCCGGCGCTGTCCGGAGCCGCGGGGCTGTCCGCCGAGGAGATGGTCGGCCGGCGCGTCGAGGAGGCCCTCCCGCACCTGGACGCCGCCGTCGTGAACGCGGCACTGAGCGAGGTACTGGAGACCGGGCGGCCGCTGCTCGACCAGCTCGTGGGCGGCAGCACCGCGGCCCGCACCGCCCGGGGCCGGGTCTGGTCGGTCTCCTACTACCGGCTCGACGACAGCGCCGGGCAGCCGCTGGGAGTGGCGACCTCCGCCATCGACGTGACCGAACGCCACCGTGCGGCCATCGGAGTCGCCGAGGCGAGGGAGCGGCTGGCGGTCATCGCCGACGCCGGGGCCCGGATCGGCACCACCCTGGACCTGGCCAGGACCGCGCGCGAACTCGCCTGCGTCGCGGTGCCGCGGATCGCGGACTTCGCCGCCGTCGACGTGCTCGACTCGGTGCTGAACGGCGAGGCCACCGGAGCCATCCGCCCGGACGGCTCCGCCCGCTTCCGCGCGGTGGCCGTCGCCGCGGGGGACGACGGGCTCGGGGACGACTGGGCCGACCCCGAGCCGTTCGGCGCCACCGACCCGGTCGGCGAACTCGCTTCGTACGGCCCGTCCCGCCTGATCACCCGCTGCGTACGGGACGCGGAACCGGTGCTGCTGCCCGAGGTGAGCCCGTCGATGCTGCGCAGGATCGCCAAGGACGAGGCGTCCTCGGAGCTGCTCCGGCAGGCCGGGGTGCACTCGTACCTCGCCGCACCGCTCATCGCCCGGGGCGAGGTGCTGGGGACCGTCAGCCTCTATCGCACCCGCAAGCAGACTCCCTTCGACGACCAGGACCTGACGCTCGCCGCCGAACTGGCGGCCCGCGCCGCGATCTGCGTGGACAACGCCCGCCTCTACAGCCGGGAGCGCAGCGCCGCCCTGACCCTCCAGCGCAGCCTGCTCCCGGATGCCCCGCCCCCGCACCCGGAGATCGAGATCGCCACCCGCTACCTGCCGGCGCAGAGCGGGGTCGGCGGCGACTGGTTCGACGTGCTGCCGCTCAGCGGCGGACGGCTCGGACTGATGGTCGGCGACGTCATGGGCAAGGGTCTGCACGCGGCGGCCATCATGGGTCAACTGCGCACGGCCACGAGGGCCTTCGCCCGGCTGGACCTGCCGCCCGCCCGACTGCTCGCGCAGCTGGACCACCTACTCGCCTCGCTCGGGGAGTCCATCGCCACCTGCGTCTACGCGGTGTGCGACCCGGCGCGCAACCGGTGCGAGCTGTCCAGCGCCGGACACCTGCCGCCGATCATGGTGGACCCGGCGGGCAGCGCCCGCCTCGTCGACCTGCCGAACGCGGCGCCGCTCGGGGTCGGAGGAGTGCCCTTCCTCACCGAGGGACGCGCGCTGCCCCGGGGCGCCACCCTGGTGCTCTACACCGACGGACTGGTCGAGGACCGCCGTGTTCCCATCGACGTCGGCCTCCGCGCGCTGCGCGGAGTGCTGGACGGTCCGCCGCTGCCTCTGGAGGACACCTGCCGGACCGTGCTCGACGCCCTGCACCGCACGCCCGACGACGACGTCGCGCTGCTCATGGCCCGGCTGCGCAGGAAACCGCCGGGCTGAACTGGTCGCCCTCCCGGTCGCCACCGTGTTCGCACCGGCACCCGTCCGGGCGTCCGCGCCGGTTGGGCCGTTGTCGGTGCGAACGCCTAACCTGTGCCACGTGACGCCACCAGCCCCCAGCCTCCTCCCGGCCCAGCGCGGTGCCGGCCCGCGCCCGGCGCCGGGACCGGCTGCGGACGAGGGCCTGGCCCGCCGCCTGCGGGCACTGGCCTGCACGGCCCCGCTGCACGACCTCGACACCCGCAAGGCCAACCTCGTCGGCGAGTACTCCGTCTACGCCATGGCCGAGGTCGCGCTCTCCGCGATCGACCTGGTCACCCTCCAGATGGACTTCGACACCGGGGCCGACCACGAGGACATCGTGGCCCGCCTGCTGCCCCGGATCGCGGCCCAGGCCCCCGAGCGCGGCGCCGCCGAGCACGAACGCGTCGCCCGCTGGGTTCTGGAGAACCTCCTCAACGTCGGCAGCGTCGACCGCGGTTTCCGCGCGGTGTACGGCACCTTCGGCGCCGACGGTGCCTACGTCCGCAGGGACTACGACTTCAAGCTCATCGAGGAGGTCCCCGGCCCCGGCGGGGGCGTCTACCTCCGCACCACCGACGAGGCGGTGAACGTCCTGGTGGGCGCGCTCGACACCGACGTCACCAGTGCGCAGATCGCCGCCGAGGTCAAGCTGGAGGTGCTCGTCAACCGCGGGCGCCTCGCGGACGCCCAGCTCGCGGCGGAACAGGCCCGCTACCGCACGGTCCAGTACGCCGAGACCCTGCGCCGCACCCTGGACGCCACCCGACGCGACGTCCGGGCCGTCGACTGGCTCGGTGCAGTGCCCGACATGATCGCCGAGGCGCTGGACCACGTCGCCGACCGCTACCGCCACGAGAACGCCATCCTCACCAACATCCGGCGCGTCCGCGACGAGACGGGCGACGAGAAGCACCCCGACCACAAGCTGCGCGCCGCCGAGCTCGTCGACATAGTCAAGGACTGCATCCGCCGTCACACTCAGCTGCAGTCCCGCCTGCTGGAGGCGGGCCCGCTGTTCCGCGCCGAGCAGGACCGGCAGGCGTTCGCGCCGCCCGCCGCCCGCGTCGGCATCGACCTCCACGGCCAGTTGCTGGCCCCGCTGCTGCCGGAACCCGTGCACCGGGCCGGGCGGGTGACGGACATATGGTTCGCCCGCGGCACGGGCCTGCGCAGCCCGGGCGCGGTGCGCGTCGGCGACCTCGTGGAACTGCTGCTGACCCCGCCGGTACCGCGCGAGCACCTCGGTGCCGAGATGCCCGAGCCTGACCTGGTCGCCACCCCGGACGACAGCCGCTTCGGCGAGGAGCAGTTGGCCGCCGCCCGGGAGCTGCTCGAACTCCCCGCGGACGCCCCGCGCCGGCTCTCCGGACTCCTCGACGAGGCGCGCCGACGCGACCCCGAGCTGCCCTACCTGGTGGCGCTGCTCTGCGTGCACGCCGCCAGCCCGCCGGTGGGCACCGCCTACCGGCAGGGCGAGCCGCGCCTGCTGTTCGCCGTGGACGACGGCACGGAGCTGGACGACCCCGAGTTCGGCGGCGCCGACCTCGTCGTCGGCACCGCGCTGCTGGACACCGCGGGCATGGCCGCCGGCCGCTCGGAGACACCGTCATGACCACCCCGCAGCAACGAGGAGCCCCCGCCGTGAGCGACTACGGCACCGACCCCGCCCCGGACGGCCCCGGCGCCCGCCCGTCCGTCCTCACCCCCGCGGACGCGGCCGACGCCGCCCGGCTCGTCTCCTTCGGCCTCCAGCCCAAGCTGCTGCCCTCCCGCGACGCCGAGTACGCCGAACTCCTCCGCCGACACCGCGAGGACCCGGCGTTCGCCCGGATCGCCGACGCCGTCGCCACCGGCCTCGGCCTGGTGGTGCTGGAGGTCTCCACCCGGGCCGGCATGGCCCTGGCCGCCGCCGAGGACTCCGTCTTCGCCGTCCGGATGGGCGACTACGCCCGCCGCGCGACCGCGGACTCCGGCGACCGCTTCCTGCACGGCCTGGCCCACCTGGCCGCCGCCGCGATGGCCTTCCCCCGTCCCGAGGACCTCGCCGACGACGGCTACATCGGGCGTCTGACCGTGAACGGCGTCGACTCCTTCGTCCGGCAGGCCTGCCGGAGGCTGGAGGAGCAGGCGGCGGAACAGGGCGAGAACACCGACCCCGCCACCGGCGCCCCCGACCTGGAGGCGTCCTGGCGGGTCTGGTCCCGGCGCAGTGCCACCGGCGCCACCAAGGACGCCCGCCGCCTGGCCGGCTCCACCACCGGCATCATCGGCAAGGCGCTGGCCTTCCTCGTCGACTCCGGTTTCCTCCAGCGCACCGGCGACGACGCGGGCGGCACCTACCGCACGACCCCCCGGTACCAGCTCCAGGTCCGTGACATGGCGGGCAGCGCCGCCATGGCCGAGTTGCTGGCGCTGGGCATTGTCCCCGTCAGCGACGGCAGCGCAAGCCTGCTCCCGCCCCCGGAGGGGGACGAGGCGGAACTCGCCGACGGCGCAGGTCTGCCCTTCCACTCCTGACACATCCCAGCGGCGTCCCGCCGCCGTGCCCCCGCCGACGAGACACCTGCCCCGCGGCACCCGCCGTCCCCGCAGCACCCGCCACGAACGAGAGCCCCGCCCCCATGTACGAGCTGTCCCGGATTCGCCTCTACTCCATCGGCCCGGCCGGTGCGCGGTACGCCGACACCGTGCTGGACCTGCGCGGAGTGGGCGCGGCAGTCCCGGACCCCGCGCCCACTCAGGCGGACTTCTTCGAGGACGAGCCGGCCGGCCCGCCGCGCCGGCCGGCACCCGCAGGAGTGCTCTTCCTGGAGAACGGCGGCGGCAAGTCGGTGCTGCTCAAACTGATCTTCTCGGTGATGCTGCCCGGCCATCGGAACACGCTGGGCGGCGCCAGCTCCGGCGTGCTGCGGAAGTTCCTCCTCGCGGACGACTGCGGCCACGTCGCCCTGGAGTGGCAGCACACCTTCACAGGAGAGGCCGTCGTGGTCGGCAAGGTCAGCGAATGGCGCGGCCGGCAGGTCTCCAGCGACCCCAGGCGCTTCGCCGAGGCCTGGTACTCCTTCCGCCCGGGTCCGGGCATGAGCCTCGACTCGCTGCCCGTCGCCGAGGCCGGCGCCCTGCGGCCCACCGCCGGGGGCACCTCCGGCGCCCGGGGCCGCCGCCGTACCATGAAGGGTTTCCGGGACGTCCTCACCGACACCGGCAAGGCGTACCCCAACCTCGACGTCGTCTGGGAGGAGGGGCACGACCGCTGGAAGGAGCACCTCGACGGCCTCGGCCTCGACCCGGAACTCTTCCGTTACCAGCGCGAGATGAACGCCGACGAGGGGGAGGCCGCCGGACTCTTCGCCGTCAAGAACGACTCCGACTTCACCGACCTGCTCCTGCGGGCGGTCACCGATACCAGGGACACCGACGGTCTCGCCGACCTGGTGCACGGTTTCGCGCACAAACTCGGGCGGCGGGCCGAACTCACCGCGGAGCGCGACTTCACCGCCGGCTCGCTCGACCTGCTGCGGCGCATCGACGAGACCGCGGGCCGCCGCGACCGGGCCCGTACGGTCCACGCCTCCGCCGAGCAGCGGACCAGGGAGCTCGCCGCCCGGCTGTCCGCGCGAGGGGCCCAGGAGCGTGCCCGCACCGCGGAGCTCGCCGCCCGGCGGGACCGGTCCGCGCAGCGGGTGGTGGATGCCGAGGCGGAGCGGCGCAGAATCGGTCTGATCGCCGCCGAACTCGCCTACCGCCACGCCTCACTGGCACTCACCGTCGGAGAACGCGCCGCCGCCGCCCAGCGCCGTGAACTCTCGGACGCCCGTACGCTCTTCGCGGCCTGGCAGGCCGCCGAGACGGTGCTCAGGCACCGTGCCGCGGCCGACCGGTCCGCCCGGGTCGCCGCCGCGATCCAGGAGGCCGAGCGGGATGCGGCACCGGCCCTGGCCGCCCGCACCGAGGCCGCCGCCGCCCTCGTCCGGGCCCTGCACCACGCCGCCCACGAGGGCGAGCGGACAGCGGCCGAGGAGGAGGAGCGCTCCGCGGCCCTCCAGACCGCCGGCGAGCGGCACCACCGCGAGGCCACCGAAGCGGCCACGGCCGCGCAACGGGTCCGCAGCGAGAGCGAGCACCTGCGCCAGCGGCTCGACGAGGTCGAGCGGGAGACCGCCGAGGCGGTCCGGGCGGGCTGGCTCGACGACTCGGCACCCGACGCCGACCCGGCCCGCGCCGCCCTCGCCGCGGGCGAGGCGGAGAAGACGGCGGCCGAAGCGCTCGACCTCGCGCAGCAGCGGGCGCAGCGCACCGAGGAGCAGGAACGGGAGACGGCGACGGAGATGGCCAGGACGGAACTGGCGGCCGCCCGGGCCGCCGACGCCGCCGTGGCCGCCGAGTCCGCGCACGCCGCCGAGCAGGACGCCGCCTCCGTACTCGGCGCGGAGCCGCGGCTGGGCGAGCTGCTCGGAAACGGCACCCCGCTCTCCGCGGCCGAACTGGACCGCGGCGCCGGGGAACTGCGGGAACTGCTCGACGAGCGGATCGGTGCCACCGAGCGCCGCCTGTTCGACCTGCGCACCGCGGACGCCGAGGACTCCCGGATGCTCGGCGCGCTCGGGGACGGCGGCCTGCTGCCGCCCGGCCCCGACGTGCTGGCCACCGTCGAGCACCTCGGCGAGCACGGCGTCCCGGCGCTTCCTGGCTGGCGCTACCTCGCGCAGGCGGTGGACCCGGCTGACCACACGGCCGTGCTGGCCGCCCGGCCGGAACTGGTCGACGGCGTGGTCATCACCGACAAGGACAGCCACGCCCGGGCCAGGCAGGTACTGGCCGAGGCCGCGCTGCTGCCGCGTTCCGCGGTCGCGGTGGGCACCGCCGCGGCACTCCTGGCCCCGGCACCGCCCGGCAGCGGGGAGGACTCCGCCGTCTTCCTGGTGCCGCCGAACCCGGCCATGCACGACGAGGACGCCGCCGACGGCGAGCGGCAGTCGCTCCGCCGCCGCTCCACTGCCAGGGACGAGGAGATCCGCGAGCTGGCGTCCCGGCTGAGCGGGGATCGTGGGCTTGCCGCCCGGCTGGACTCCTGGCGTGCGCACTGCCCGGTCGGTCGGCTCACCGAGTTGGCCCAGGCCCGGCAGTCCGCTGTGGACGCCGCCGACACCGCGGTCGATGCGCACACACACGCGGCGGCCGCGCACGACGCCGCCCGGCGGACGGCCGCCGAGGCGTCCGCCGCCCGGAGCGCCCGGCAGGACGAGGCGAACCGGGCCCGCCGTGCGGCGGACGCCCTCGCGGGGCTCGCGTTCCGGCTCCGTGAGCGGGCCGGCCGGCAGGCCCGGCTCCGCGCGATCGCTGACGAGGCCGCGGCAGCCGATGTCCGGGCCGCCGAGTGCCTGGAGCGCGCCCGGGCCGCCGACGAGGACCGTCGTGCCGCCCAGCGGACCGCCGACGACGCCCACCGGACGGCCCGCGTGCTGCGGGCGGAGCGGGCCGGTATCGCCGGCGTCCCCGACGACCTCCCCGGCACCGGGGCACCGTCGGAGGCGCTGCCGACCCTCCGGGAGGCCTACCGCAGCGCCTCCCAGCTCTACGAGCAGGTGGGTGTCGGAACCGATCTGCGGGCCGAGCAGGCCCGGGCAGAGGGAGACGAGAGCGCAGCCCGCGCCGAACTGGACCGCCTCACCAACAAGGTCCGCACCCGTGCGGCCCACCTGCTGGAAACCGCGGAAGCGGCGGACGGCCCGGCCCGGCAGGCGGCCGCAGGCCGGGCCGAGGCACTGGTGCAGAAGCTGGAGGGGCGTGCCTCCGCAGCCAGTGAGCAACTCGGACGCCTCCGCGGCGAGGCCGAACGCCTCTCCCCGGGCGACGTCGGCGCGCACACCGAACTCCCCGAGGACCGCGCTCCGGCCGACGTCGAGCAGGCCCAGGAGCTGCTCCGCACCGCCAACGCGGAAGCCGCCGCGGGCACGGACGCGCTGGAGTCGGCACGGACCGAGCACGAGGAACTCGCCCGCACCCACCGGACGGCCGAGGACGCTGCCGGCGGCTTCGACGAGAGCGCGGCACTGCTGCGGGACCTGCTGAGGGACGGCAGCCAGCCCGCCGGGCCCGCATCCGAGCCGGAACCGTACGCCGGGAGCCTGGCCGAGGCCCGGCAGTCCGCCGCGGAGGCCCGCCGCGGACTGCGCGGACTGGCCGGCGACCTGTCCGCCGCCGAGGCGGCGCTTCGCGAGACCTCCGACGTGCTCGTCCGGCACGCCAACTCCACCCGCTACGAGCAGGTCCGCACCCCTGCCCGGCAGCAGATCCGCGAGCTCCCCGCCGCGGCACTGCCGGAGCACGCCGTGGCCTGGGCGGACGCCTTCGCCCCGCGGCTGCGCATCCTCACCGACGAACTGGCGCAGTTGGAGCGCAACCGGGACAGCATCGTGGACCGGCTGCGCGGCCTGGTCGAGGCGGCGCTGGCCACCCTGCGCTCCGCCCAGCGGCTCTCCCGGCTCCCCGAGGGGCTGGGGGAGTGGTCCGGCCAGGAGTTCCTGCGAATCCGGTTCGAGGAGCCCGACCAGGCGGGGCTCACCGAGCGCCTCGGCGAGGTGATCGACGAGGCAACCAGGGCCGCCGTCCGCAAGAACTCGGACCTGCGCCGGGACGGCACCACCCTGCTGCTGCGCGCGGTGCACGCGGCGCTCCAGCCGCGCGGCGTGGCGGTGGAGATCCTCAAGCCGGACGCGGTGCTGCGTGCCGAGCGCGTCCCGGTCGGGCAGATGGGCGATGTCTTCTCCGGCGGACAACTGCTCACGGCGGCGATCGCCCTGTACTGCACGCTGGCGGCGCTGCGCAGCAACGACCGCGGACGCGACAAGCACCGCCACGCCGGCACGCTCTTCCTCGACAATCCCATCGGCCGGGCGAACGCCACCTATCTGCTGGAGCTGCAACGGGCAGTGGCTGACGCGCTGGGCGTCCAACTGCTTTACACGACCGGCCTCTTCGACACCACGGCTCTTGCCGAGTTCCCTCTGGTGGTCCGGTTGCGCAACGACGCGGACCTGCGTGCCGGGCTGAAGTACATCAGCGTCGAGGAGCACCTGCGGCCCGGACTGCCGCAGCCGCACGAGGACGCGGCCGTGCACGGCGAGATCACCGCCACCCGGATGTACCGGCGTCCCGAGGAGCCTGCGCCCCCGGGGTGACCGCCGGGGGCCGGGGGAGCGCTTGGGGCTCAGCCGGTTCCCGCGCTCCGCCGCAGGGCGCGGTCCCGGGCGGCGCTGCTGGGGGTCGACACCACTCCGTGCCGCTGGATCCACACCTGCCGGGTGACCCACACGTCGAGCACCGCCCAGGTGGCGACCACTGTGCTGGCCACGGTGCACAGGAGCGCGGGGAAGGCGACCCACACCCCGGCCAGTGAGCAGAGCACCGCCACCATCAACTGGATCAGGGTCACCGCGACGATGATCACGGCGCGCACTGCGGCCGTGCGTACCGGGTCCGGCAACCGTGTCGCTGTGTACATGTAACCTTCACTCCTCTCGCCCAAGTCCCCCGTGCGCCCGCGACGTGTGGTCGGACGCGGCGGCGTGCCGGATCCATTGTCCGGCATCGCCACAAACATCCCGATGAGCACCCCTCGTTCATTCGTTCCATGTCCCGGACGCATCTACGGTTCCGCGGGCGGGCAGTAGTAGGCTCACGCCGACTGCCGGGGGCCGACGAAGAGACGAACCGGCGCGACACCGCCTGCACCGGCGCATGCACCGCACCGAGGAAACCAGGTTCCGCCGAGACCAGTGAAACCCGCCCCGGCCGGGCGGAGCCGACGTAGGGGAGGCCATGCGCTTTCGCGGGAGAAGCATCCGCCGGAAGATCGTGGCGCTGCTGCTCGTGCCGTTACTCGCCCTTACCTGCATCTGGGCCTTCGCCGCCCATGTCACGAGCCGTGAGGTACGGCAGCTCATCTCCCTGGACCGGATCGTCTCGGACGTCGTCGAACCGGCCCGGGCCACCGTGCACGCCGTGCAGCAGGAACGCCGTCAGGCCCTGGTGCATCTCGCCGACCCCCGCCGCTCGGACGCGGCGGCCCGGCTCCGCAGCAGCCAGCGGGCCACCGACGAGGCCGCCGCCGCGACGAGGAAGGACGCCGCCGGTGCCAGGGGCGAACTCCCGGCGGAATCCCGCAAGGAACTCGACGCCGCCCTGGCCGCTCTCGGCGGACTCGAAGCGATCCGCTCCAAGGTGGCCGCCAACACCCTCTCCCGGGAGAACGCGTTCACCGCCTACAACGGCGTGATCGACCCCTGTTTCGCGCTCTACGCGTCCCTCCACGTGAGCGAGGACGTGCGGTTGGACAAAGAGGCCAGGGCGTTGACCTGGCTTTCCCGGGCACAGGAACTCGTGTCCCGTGAGGACGCGCTGATCGCCGCCGCGCTCGCCGCGGACCGTGTCACGGGAAAGGAGGTCCGCGCGTTCGGGGACCGCGTCGCGGAGCGGAACGCGACGTACGAGAACAGCCTTCCGCTGCTTCCCGACGCCGACCGCCGGGTCTTCGAGGAGTACTGGGAGGGTGCCGACGGACGGACCCTCACCGGACTCGAGGACGTCGTCGTCACGGCCGGCGCCTCCGACCCGATGCGCTCGGTCAACGCCGAGCGCTGGGAGTCCGCCGCGACCACGGTGCTGGACGACCTGCGCCGGATGAACGACGAGGCCGCGGCCCGCTACCTCGAACGCATCGAACCCGAGGCGCGGGCGGTCCTGGTCCGCGCCGGAGTGGCCGTGGCGCTCGGGCTCCTTGCCGTGTTGCTCTCGGTCGCGGTGTCGTTCCGCATCGGGCGGAGTCTCATCCGCGACCTCGGGACCCTCCGCAGGGAGGCGCGCGACGTTTCGGCGGTGCGGCTGCCCAGCGTGATGCGCCGTCTCGCGGCGGGCGAGCAGGTGGACGTGGAGACCGAGGCGCCGCGCCTGGAGTACGGCCCGGACGAGATGGGCCAGGTCGGGCAGGCGCTCAACACCCTCCAGCGGGCGGCCGTGGAGGCCGCGGTCAAGCAGGCGGACATGCGCCGCGGGGTGTCCGAGGTGTTCGTGAATCTCGCCCGCCGCAACCAGGTGCTGCTGCACCGGCAACTCGCCCTGCTCGACGCCATGGAGCGACGCACCGAGGACGCCGACGAACTCGCGGACCTCTTCCGCCTGGACCACCTCACCACCCGGATGCGGCGGCACGCCGAGGGCCTGGTCATCCTGTCCGGCGCCACGCCGTCCCGGCAGTGGCGCAAACCGGTGCAGTTGATGGACGTCGTCCGGGCCGCGGTCGGCGAGGTCGAGGACTACGAACGCATCGAGGTCCGGCGGCTGCCCCGGCTGGCGGTCGAGGGACCGGCGGTGGCCGACCTGACCCACCTGATCGCCGAACTCCTGGAGAACGCCACCTCGTTCTCGCCACCGCACACCGCTGTCCAGGTCCTCGGCGAACGGGTCACGAACGGCTTTACCCTGGAAATCCACGACCGGGGCCTGGGCATGGCGCCCGACGCGATGCTCCAGGCGAACCTCCGCCTCGCCGAGACACCGGAGTTCGAGCTGTCCGACACCGACCGGCTCGGGCTGTTCGTCGTCTCCCGGCTCGCGCTGCGCCAGGGTGCACGGGTCTCCCTGCAGCCCTCGCCGTACGGCGGCACCACCGCGGTCGTCCTGATCCCCGGGTCGGTGCTGACCGAGTCCGAGACCACCGGACGGCACCCGACGCGCCACCGTGCGGACCGGGCCCCCGAGCGGCGGAGCGCCGCCGTGACGCAGCGCGTCCCGGAGGCGCTCGACCGCACCTCCGGGACGGCAGGCGTCCCGGAGGTGCACCGGCTCCCCGGTGGGCGGGGCCCGGTTGAGCTGGAGGGCCCGCTGGACGCCCTGGACGACTTCCTCCCGGCCTCCGACGGACCGGGAGGCATCCTCCACGAGCTGCGGGAGCGCGCGGACGGCGACGATCCCGCCGCCGTCCGGCACCAGCACGCCGAGGACGAGTCGACCCGCACCGCGGAGGACGGTTCCGCGGTGACCCCGCTGCCGCGCAGGCGCCCCCTGGGCCGCAGCGGCCCGGTGCTGGTCTCCGACCGCGGTCGGCCGGTGTCCGTTCCTTCGGAGCCCGGCGAATCGGACCCGGCCGACGCGGAGCACGAACCGGACGCCTCCTCCCGCAACGAGGCATCCGGAGCATCCGGACCCACCGTCGGCGGACTGCCCAGACGTGTGCGGCGGACAGCCCCCGCACCGCGACGCGGGGAAGGCGGGCCGACCGGGGCGGAAGGCGCGGCGGGGGGCGGTCGAGGCACCCCGGCGCCGGCGGACCGCGACGCCGACGAGGTGCGCAGTCGGATGGCTGCACTGCAACGGGGCTGGCAGCGCGGACGCCAGCAGAACGACGCAAGCGTCCCGGAAGGGGAAGACCGATGATCATTACTGCGGCAGCGGAGAACGGCACGGGAGGGCCCGGTGATCTCGATTGGCTGCTCGACGAGCTGGTCCAGCGGGTGGGCAGCATCCGCAAGGCGCTGATCCTGTCCGGTGACGGACTGCCCCGGGGCAGCTCCGCCGACCTGACGCGGGAGGACGGCGAGCACCTGGCCGCCGTCGCCTCCGGCTTCCACAACCTCGCCAGGGGGGTGGGCCGGCACTTCGAGGCGGGTGGCGTCCGGCAGACGGTGGTCGAGCTGGAGGACGCGTTCCTCTTCGTCACTGCCGCCGGTGACGGCAGCTGCCTCGCCGTGCTCTCCGAGGCGGACGCGGACGTCGGCCAGATCGCGTACGAGATGACCCTGCTGATCAAGCGGGTGGGTGCCCATCTGGCCACCGCGCCGCGCGACGACTCCGGCGGGGTGTGAGGCGGTGTTATGAAGGAGCGCTGGTTCGACGACGCAGCCGGGCCGGTGGTGCGGCCTTACACCATGACCCGCGGCCGGACCAGGGCGGCGTCCGGCGCGATGCTCGACCTCATCGCCCTGGTCGTCGCCGATCATCCCCCCGGGGCGGAGCCGGCCGGCGCTGAGGGAGAGGTGCTGCTCGACGACCGCCTGCTGGCCCCGGAGCACGTCGACATCGTCGCCCGCTGCCGGTACGCACCGCAGTCGGTCGCCGAGCTCGCCGCGGAGCTGGACCTGCCGGTCGGTGTCGTGCGGGTGCTCCTCGGTGACCTGGTCGATGCGGCGCTGGTGCGGGTCAGCCGTCCCGTACGCCCCGCGGAGCTGCCCGACGAGGGGATCCTGCGCGAGGTGATCGATGGCCTCCGTGCGCTCTGAGCACCACGGATCTGCCGGCCCGCCCGGTCCGACGGCACTGAAGGCCGTCGTCTCCGGCGGCTTCGGGGTCGGCAAGACCACCTTCGTCGCAGCGGTCAGCGAGGTCAGGCCGCTCCGCACGGAGGAGGCACTCACCGAGGCCGGCCGTCCGCACGACAGCGTCCGGGGGGTGTCCGGGAAGGAGATCACCACGGTCGCGATGGACTTCGGGCGGATCACCCTCGGCGCCGCGGTGGTGCTCTACCTCTTCGGCACTCCCGGGCAGGAGCGCTTCCGGCTGCTCCGGGAGGAGATGGCCGGAGGAGCGCTCTGCGCCGTCGTGCTGGTGGACACCAGGCGCCTGGCGGAGAGCTTCCCCGCGCTGGACTGCTTCGAGGCGCGCGGCGTCCCGTTCGTGGTCGCGGTGAACTGCTTCGACGGCGCGGAACGGCACCCGGTCGGGGCCGTGCGCACCGCCCTGGACCTCGCGCCGGAGGTGCCCGTCGTCCACTGCGACGCCCGGCGGCGCGACTCGGTGCGGGAGACGCTCGTCACCGCGGTGGAGCACGCCGGTCGTTCCACCGCCGGGCGCCGGTCCGCTCCCCGCTGACCGGCGCCCCCCCGGAGGGGTCAGCTCCCCTCCTCGTCCTCCTCCCAGGCGAGGCTGCGCTCCACGGCCTTGCGCCAGTTCCGGTACTCGCGCGCGCGGACGTCCTCGTCCATCTGCGGTGTCCACTCGCGGTCCTGCCGCCACTGGTCGCGGAGCTCGTCCAGGTCGGACCAGACGCCGGTGGCGAGCCCGGCAGCGTACGCAGCGCCCAGGCAGGTGGTCTCGGTGACCTTCGGGCGGATCACCGGCACGTCCAGCACATCGGCCTGGTGCTGCATCAGGAGACCGTTCACGGTCATGCCGCCGTCCACGCGGAGCGAGGTGAGCGCCACTCCGGAGTCCTGGTACATCGCGTCGACGACCTCACGCGTCTGCCAACTGGTCGCCTCCAGGACCGCCCTGGCCAGGTGCGCCTTGGTGACGTAGCGGGTGAGGCCCGTCACGACGCCGCGGGCGTCGGCGCGCCAGTGCGGGGCGAAGAGGCCGGAGAAGGCGGGAACGATGTAGGAGCCGCCGTTGTCCTCCACACTCGCCGCGAGCGCCTCGATCTCGTCCGCGCTGTCGATGATGCCGAGCTGGTCCCTGAACCACTGCACCAGGGAGCCGGTCACGGCGATCGAGCCCTCCAGACAGTAGACCGGGTCCTGCCCGCCGAGCTGGTAACCCATCGTGGTGAGCAGCCCGTTCTTCGACTGCACCGGCTCGGTGCCGGTGTTCAGGAGCAGGAAGGAACCGGTGCCGTAGGTGTTCTTGGCGTCGCCGACCTCGAAGCAGGTCTGGCCGAACACCGCGGCGTGCTGGTCTCCCAGCGCCGAGGCGACCGGAACGCCCTCCAGCGAGCCGACCGCGTGGCCGTACACCTCGGAGGACGAGCGGATCTCGGGCAGCACGCCCTCCGGGATCTCCATGGCGGACAGGATCGAGGAGTCCCACTGCAAGGTCCTGATGTCCATCAACATGGTCCGTCCGGCGTTCGTGACGTCCGTGACGTGGACGCCGCCGTCCGGCCCGCCCGTCAGATTCCAGATCAGCCAGGAGTCCATGGTGCCGAAGGCGATCTCACCCTTCTCGGCCCGCTCCCGCAGCCCGGGGACGTTCCGCAGCAGCCAGAGCACCTTCGGCCCGGAGAAGTAGCTCGCGAGCGGGAGACCGGTCGTCTCGCGGAACCTCCCGGCCCCCTCCTCGCCGCCCAGCTCGGTGCAGAGCGCGTTCGTCCTGGTGTCCTGCCACACGATGGCGTGATGCACCGGCTCACCGGTGGCACGGTCCCACATCAGCGTCGTCTCGCGCTGGTTGGTGATGCCCAGCGCGCTCAGCTCGTCCTTGCCGATCCCGGCGTCGCGCAGCGCGCCCGCGACGACGTCCTGCACGGTGGACCAGATCTCGGCCGCGTCGTGCTCGACCCATCCGGGCTTGGGAAGTATCTGCCGGTGCTCGCGCCGGTCGGCGCCGACCGCGGTGCCGTTCCGGTCGAAGATGATGCAGCGGCTCGACGTGGTTCCCTGGTCGATCGCTGCCACGTACTGCTCGGCGGTTCCGGCGGCGTCGGTCATGTGTACGTCCCTCTCCCTGTGCGTGTCGTTCGGTGGTGCGGACGGTGGGCGTAGCGGGCGGCCCGGCGCGGTGGTGGCCCGGCGCCGAGCCGGGGCGGGTCAGAACGCGAGCTTGAAGATCCCCGCCGCGATCACCCCGCCGGCCAGCGGGCCGACGATCGGCACCCACGCGTACCCCCACTCGGAGGTCCCTTTCCTGGGGATCGGCAGCAGTTGGTGGACGATGCGCGGGCCGAGGTCGCGGGCCGGGTTGATGGAGTAGCCGGTGGGGCCGCCCAGCGCGAGGCCGATGCCGACCACCAGGAGCGCCACCATGAGGGTCTGGGTGCCGGAGGTGCCGAGCCCCTCGGTGAGTCCGAAGGCGAGGACCGGCAGCGCCAGGGCGATGGTCGCCACCACCTCCGTCGCGACGTTGGCCACCGGCTGCCGCACCTCGGGGATGGTCGCGAAGATGCCCAGCGTGGGCTGCGCCTTGGCGTCCTCGGCGTTCGCCCGGAACTGCCCGTAGTAGGCCGCCCAGGCCAGCGTCGCGCCCAGCATCGCGCCGATCAACTGGCCCAGCAGATAGAGCGGGACCTTGCTCCAGACCCCGCTCTCCGTTGCGATGGCGAAGGTCACGGCGGGGTTGATGTGGCCGCCGGAGAGGGGGCCCGCGGTGTAGGCGCCGGCCAGGACCCCGAAGCCCCAGCCGAAGGAGATGACAGTCCAGCCCCCTGCGCGCGCCTTGGAGTGGTGCAGGGTCACGCCCGCACAGACCCCGACGCCGAAAAGGAGCAGGATGGCGGTACCGATGATCTCGCCGACGAGGATGTCGACGTTGGAGTAGTCCACAGCAGCTCCTCCCGCGTGTCCGCGGCCGAGCCGCTCGACCCGCGTCGTCCGTGCAGGTAAACGCGTCCGTGCCGGGGCGTTCGGGTGGAGCGTCGCACCCGCGGGCCGCGGGTGCCGCCCGGCCTCGGCGACGGGCGGCCGACGACCGGCGGCCCGCTCGCCGCGCCCCCTGACGGTGGCGCCGGACGACCGTGCCGACGGTCCGCACCGAAAGTCTTCTCCGGTGCCGGTGGGCCGTCAAGCCGGGGGACGCCGACCGCGACGATGCGGTCCGCACGTCCCGGCGGCCGCTCCCCGGCGCTGGCTGCGCCGACGGCCCGAACGGCACCGGTTTGCCGGTGCTGACGGTGAACGGTCCGACCCGCCCGCCCGGTGGGAACGCTCCGGCCCCCACCACGACGGCACCGGTGCCCCGCGGACGGACCGGCCGGGCCCCGGCACCGGCGACGGGTGCCCCGCTCCGCCGTCCGCAAACGGACGGCGGTTCCGGCCGACGGGCTGCCGGCACCGCGAACGGCCGTCGTGCGGCCCGTCGTCCGGTCCGCGCCCCGCTGGGGAGCTGTCAGCGCGTCAGCGAGCCGCGGGCCACGGGGAAGTCGAAGTACCGCTCGGGGAAGGCCTCCGGCTGCCGCGTGAAGTGCCACCACTCGCTGGGCAGGTTCACGAAACCCTCCCGCCCCATCGCGTCCCGCAGCAGCAGCCGGTTCGCCCGCGCCGCGCCGTCCACCCGCGGGTCGAGCAGCGCCGACCGGGGATCGAAGCAGTCGTAACCCGTCCCCATGTCGAGGGAGTTGTCGGGGGCCCGCTGCTCCTGCGGCGCGTAGCAGGGAGCGGGCGCACCCGTCGGCCTCCCGCCCGCGGTCGGGGGCCGTGCCGGCAGACCGACGAGGGTGAGGTCGACGGTGGACCCCCGGCTGTGCCCGGAACGGCGGGCGATCCACCCCTGCGCGAACAGCCGGTCCTTGCGGACCTCCGGGTGGTACGCCTGCCGCGTCCACGGGTCCTCGGGCTCCGTGGCCCAGTCCGCGAACCGGTCCACCGCCCGCTGCGGCCGGTAGCAGTCGTACACCTTCAGGCTCAGGCCCCGCGCCAGTACCGTCCGCTGCACGCGGCGCAGCGCCAGCGCCGTCCGCCGCTCCAGCAGGCACAGCGGTTCCCGGTAGCCGGGCACCGGAGCACCGGTGAAGTTGTCCGCCGTCCGGTACCGGATGTCGTGCAGCACGGACGGCGCGACCTCGTCGAGGGCCGTGAACCCGGCCGGCGCGCGCGGGTCCCGCGCGGCCCGCGGCTCCCCGGCCGCCCCGCCCGGCTGCGCGGGGACGGCGGGAGCGGCAGCCGCGGCACCGAGCGCGAGCACGAGGACCAGCAGGACGGCGCGCCCGGACCGGCGAAGGAGCGAAGCGGACATGTCGGCTCTTCTACTGCAAAACGCCCCGGGAAGCGAAGCGACCTGCCGGGACCGATGCGACGCGACCTGCCGAGACCGCCACGACGCGACCCACGGGACTCAGGCGCCGGTGCCGCGCACCCGCACCGGATACCCCACGGGCGCGCCGCGCTCACCCGCCACGACTGGAGCACCGTCCACCAGGCGGACGGTGAACCGCCGCAACCCGCCCGGCCCGGGGCCGTCGCCCGGCTCCGCGCACCACCCGCCACCGGTCCGCCACGCGCCGGGCGCCCACACGTCCAGTTCCACCCGCCCGTCCCGACCGGTCACCGGCACCACCGCTCCCGCCCGGGCGAGCACCGGAACCCGCGACAGCGGCGCCGCGAGCGTCACGCAGCCGGGCCCCTCGTGCACCCGGCCGTCGGCCGTGTCGTACCAGCGCCCCCGGGGCAGCCGCACCCGGCGGCTCACCGCCCCCCGCTCCAGCACCGGCGCCACCAGCAGCGCGTCACCCAGCAGAAAGGCGTCCTCGCAGTCCCGCAGCGCGCGATCGCCCGGGTGGTGCCACCACAGCGGACGCACGTAAGGCGCCCCCGTCCGGTGGGCCAGGACCGCCAAGGTCTCGAAGTACGGAAGCAGCCGCTCCCGCTCCCGCATCGCGGCCGCCGCGGCGGCGAGGACGTCCGGGCCGAACTCCCACGGCTCCCGCCGCCCGGCGAAGACCGCCGAGTGCGTCCGGAAGAGCGGCAGCCACGCGCCGAGCTGCATCCAGCGCAGGTACAGCTCGTCCGACGGGTGCCCGGTGAACCCGCCCACATCGCACCCGGAGTACGGCACCCCGCACAGCCCCAGCCCGAGCGCCAGCGCCAGCGACGCGCGCAGCCCCTCCCACTCCGTCGCCACGTCCCCCGACCACGTCCCGCCGTAGCGCTGCATACCGGCCCAGCCCGACCGGGAGAACAGGTACGGCCGTTCCCGCGGACGCAGCGCACGGAGCGCCTCGTGGCCCGCGGCGGCCATCGTCAGCGCGTACACGTTGTGCGCCTCCCGGTGGTCGCCGCCCCGCCCCTCCAGCGAGTGCCTCGCCGAGAGCGGCAGCGTCCGGGACGCCGCCGGCCCGAAGGCGGCGAACGAGACCGGTTCGTTCATGTCGTGCCACACCCCGGCGAACCCCTGCGCCAACCGCTCGGCGTAGTGCCCGCCCCACCACGTGCGCGCGGCCGGGTCGGTGAAGTCGGGGTAGACCGCCTCACCCGGCCACACCACCCCCCGCACCGGTCTGCCGTCCCGGCCGCGCACGAACGCCCCGGCGGCAAGTCCGCCGTCGTACACCGGGTCCCCCGGCTCGGCCTTCACCGCCGGATCGACGATCGACACCAGCCGCACGCCCTCGTCAGCCAACGCGGCGGACAACCGCGGCAGATCGGGAAACCGCTCCCGGTCCACCGTGAACACCCGGTGGCCGCGGTAGTGGTCGATGTCGAGATGCAGGCCGCGCAGCGGCAGCCCGCGCGAGCGGTAGCCCGCCACCACCCGCCGCACCTCGTGCTCGCTGCCGAACCCCCACCGCGCGTGCTGGTGCCCGAGGGCCCACCGCGGCGGGACCGCCGGAGCCCCCGTCAGCTCCGTCCACGTGGCCAGCGCCCGTGCAGGCGGCCCCGGCAGCACCCAGCAGCGCGTCGGCCCGCCGCTCATCCGCACCTCGCAACGCCCCGGGACGTCGTGCCCGGAACCCGCCCCCTCCGTCCCCTCCCGCAGGACGTACCGGCCGTCCCAGGAGTTGTCGTGGAAGACCAGGTGGGTGCCCGCGTCCGCCACCACCAGGGCCAGCGGCATGGTGATGTACAGCGGGTCGGTGTCCGGCCCGAAGGCGCCCGGGTCGGTGTTCCACAGCCGGTAGCCGCCGCTCCGCAGACGCGGCCCGCGCGCCCGGCCGCCCAGCCCGAAGAACCGGGCGTCGGTCGCCACCTCGGAACGCTGCTCCCAAGAGACCGCGACCGCTCCCGCCTGCCGGCCCCCGGCCCCCGCCCCGTCCGGTCGCGGCGCCGCCGGCTCCCACCAGCGAGGCGGCCGGTCGCGCCGCAGCAGCAACCCGCCGGGCGTGCGCACCTCGACCGTGCCGTTGCGCCCCACCGCCACCAGCAGCCGCTCCGAGACCAACTGCCAGCCGCCCGCCTTGCCCGGCTCCAGCAGCACCCGCTCGTCCGCCGGCGGACACGGCCCCGCCAGCGCGTACGACGGCGCCGGCTCCGCCCCGTCCCAGCCGAGGAAGACCGCGCCGCCCACCACCACCCGGACCCGCAGCTCCGCCCCCGCGAACCGCAGCACCCCGCCCCCGGGCTCCGCACGCACCTCCAGCAGCGGTCCGGGCACCCTCACCCGCCGCGGGACACGCCGGGGGAAGGCCGCCGCGTCCGCCCGCCGCCTGCGCCACGCCGAGCGCACGGTCCGCAGCCCGTGCGTCGTCCCCGCCAACCGCATCGACCGGCCCAGCCCCCGTGCGTCCATGCTGATCAGCCTCCCACCGCGGGCCGGACGCCGCGGGGAGGTTCAACTCCCGTTCACCCGGCGGACCCGCAGCGTTGCCGCGGCCCCGCCCCATCCGGCCGCGGCCCGCGTGCGGCGGGTCCGCCCTGGTGCGGAGCCCGCCCGCATGGCATCGTCCCTGGAGCCGCGCCCCGCGCACACCCCGCACGTGGGCGTGGGCACGCACACGACGCGTACCTCCGGGAGCCGCCATGACCGCAGCGCACAGCGCCGCACCGCCGTCCGAACCACCGCAGCCGCTGTGGCAGCCGTCCGCCGCCCGGGTGGCCGGGGCACGGCTCACCCGCTTCCACGCCTGGGCCGCCACCCGGCACGGCGCCCCGGCGCCCGGCCGCTCCGATCCGGCCGGCGACTACGCCGCCCTGCACCGGTGGTCGGTGGAGCAGCTGCCCGCCTTCTGGCAGGCGGTCGCGGAGTGGTTCGACGTGCGCTTCGACTCGCCCCCCGCGTCCGTGCTGGCCGACCGGAGCATGCCGGGAGCGCGCTGGTTCCCCGGCGCGACGGTGAACTACGCCGAGCACGCCCTGCGGACAGCCCTGGACCCGCAGCGCGCGGACACCCCGGCGTTGCTGCACGTCGACGAGGAGCAGGAGCCGCAGCGGGTGAGCTGGGCCGAGCTGCGCCGCCAGGTCGGCGCTCTCGCGGCCGAGCTGCGCCGGACGGGGGTGCGCCCCGGCGATCGGGTGAGCGCCTACCTCCCCAACATCCCGCAGGCCGCGGTCGCGCTGCTGGCCTCCGCCGCCGTGGGTGCCGTCTGGACCTCCTGCGCCCCGGACTTCGGCGCCCGCGGCGTCCTTGACCGCTTCCAGCAGGTCGAACCGGTGGTGCTGTTCACCGTCGACGGGTACCGCTACGGGGGCAAGGTGCACGACCGCGCCGCCACCGTCGCCGAGATCCGCCGCGAACTGCCCACCCTCAGGGCGGTGGTGCACGTGCCGCTGCTCGGCACCCCCGCCCCCGAGGGCGCCGGGGAGTGGGCGGACGCCACCCGCGGGGACGCCGAACCCGTCTTCGAGCAGCTCCCGTTCGACCACCCGCTGTGGGTGCTGTACTCCTCGGGGACCACCGGTCTGCCCAAGGCCCTCGTGCAGTCCCAGGGCGGCATCCTCCTGGAGCACCTCAAGCAGCTCGGACTCCACTGCGACCTCGGGCCGGACGACCGCTTCTTCTGGTACACCTCCACCGGCTGGATGATGTGGAACTTCCTCGTCTCAGGGCTGCTCACCGGAACCACCGTCGTCACGTACGACGGCAGTCCCGGACACCCGGCGGTGGACGCCCAGTGGCAGGTCGCCGAACGCACCCGCGCCACGCTGTACGGAACCTCCGCCGCTTACGTCATGGCCTGCCGCAAGGCCGGCGTCCGCCCCGGACGGGACCACGACCTCTCCGCGCTGGAGTGCGTCGCCACCACCGGCTCGCCGCTGCCCCCGGACGGGTTCCGCTGGCTGCACGAGGCCGTCGCCGAGGATCTGTGGATCGCCTCCGTCAGCGGCGGTACCGACGTCTGCAGTTGCTTCGCCGGCGCCGTTCCCGTCCTCCCTGTCCACACCGGGGAACTCCAGGCGCCGTGCCTGGGCACCGACCTCCAGGCCTGGGACCCGTCGGGGCGGCCCCTCGTCGGGGAGGTCGGTGAACTCGTCGTCACCAACCCGATGCCCTCGATGCCCGTCGAGTTCTGGAACGACCCGGACGGCACGCGCTACCGGGAGAGCTACTTCGACACCTACCCCGGCGTCTGGCGGCACGGCGACTGGATCACGGTCACCGCACGGGGCTCGGTCGTCATCCACGGACGCTCGGACAGCACCCTCAATCGGCAGGGCGTGCGGATGGGCTCGGCCGACATCTACGAGGTGGTCGAGCGACTGCCCGAGATCAGGGAGTCCCTCGTGGTCGGAGTGGAGCAGGCCGACGGGGGCTACTGGATGCCGCTCTTCGTCCACCTCGCCGAAGGAGCCGTCCTCGACGACGCGCTGCGCACATCCGTCGCGCGGTCGCTGCGGGCCGGACTCTCGCCGCGGCACGTGCCCGACGAGATCATCGCTGTCGAGGCCGTTCCGCACACGCTCACGGGCAAGCGCCTGGAGGTGCCGGTCAAGCGGCTGCTCCAGGGCGTCCCGGTGGGGAAGGCCGTCAACGCCGGCTCCGTCGACCGCCCCGAACTCCTTGGGTTCTACGCGGAACTCGGCCGCGTCCGGCACGGCTGACCGGGGGGACTTCCCGCCGGCGCCGGGAGCAGGACACCCGCCGAACGCTGTGACGGCCGGTCCCGCCCTGCGGGACCGCCGTCACAGCGCACCGGAGCGGGGGCTCACTCCCCGGAGAGCACCGCCTGCGCGGCGGCGCGCGCCTCCTCGGCGCTCCCCGCCGCGCGCGCCGCCGCCGCCGCGCGCTCGCACTGCGCCAGAGTGTGCTGCGCCAGAGCGGCCCGCACGTAGGGCAGCGAGGCGGCGCCCATCGACAGGCTGGTGACCCCCAGCCCGGTCAGCACGCATGCCAGCAGCGGGTCGGCGGCGGCCTCGCCGCACACCCCGCAGCTCTTGCCCTCGGCGCTCGCGGCCTCCGCGGAGAACGCGACCAGGTCCAGCAGCGCCGGCTGCCACGGGTCCTGGAGCCGGGACACGGCTCCCACCTGGCGGTCCGCGGCGAAGGTGTACTGCGCCAGGTCGTTCGTGCCCAGGGACAGGAACTCGACCTCCTGGAGCACCGAGCGGGCCCGCAGGGCGGCGGACGGGATCTCCACCATCGCCCCGAACTTCGCCCGCAGGCCGGCTTCCCGGCACGCGTCGGCGAACGCCCGGGCGTCCGCCCGGTCGGCGACCATCGGGGCCATGACCTCCAGGGAGACCGGAAGCCCCTCCGAAGCCTTCGCCAGCGCGGTGAGCTGGGTGCGCAGCACCTCCGGGTGGTCGAGCAGCGTCCGCAGCCCGCGCACTCCGAGCGCCGGGTTCGGCTCCTCACCGGGGCTGAGGAAGTCCAGCGGCTTGTCCGCCCCCGCGTCCAGTACCCGCACGACGACCCGCCCCTCCGGGAACGCCTCCAGCACCTGCCGGTACGCGGCGACCTGCTTCTCCTCGGACGGAGCCTGCGTGCTGTCGTCCAGGAAGAGGAACTCGGTACGGAAGAGGCCGACGCCCTCGGCTCCCGCCTCGACCGCGGCGGGCACGTCCGCCGGGCCGCCGACGTTGGCCAGGAGCGGGACCTTGTGCCCGTCCGCCGTGGCCCCCGGACCGGTGCTCGCGGCCAGCGCGGCCCTGCGCTCGGCGGCGGCCTTCTCCAGGACTGCACGCTCGTCCGCGTCCGGGTTGACGACGACCTCGCCCGAACTGCCGTCCACGGCGACGACGACCCCCTCGGCCAACTCGCCCGCACCCGGCAGCGCGACCACGGCGGGCACCCCCAGCGCCCGCGCCAGGATGGCGCTGTGGCTGGTCGGCCCGCCCTCCTCCGTCACGAAGCCCAGGACCAGCGAGGGGTCGAGCAGCGCGGTGTCCGCCGGCGCCAGGTCCCGGGCGATGAGGACGTACGGCTTGTCGCTGTCGGGAACGCCGGGCATCGGCACGCCCAGGAGCCGCGCCACGATGCGGTTCCGCACGTCGTCGAGGTCCGCGACCCGTCCGGCCAGGTACTCGCCGGCGTTCGCCAGCAGCGCCCGGTACGCCGCGAAGGCGTCGTAGACGGCGCGCTCGGCGGTGCTGCCGACGGTCACCCGCCGCTCTACGTCCGACATCAGCTCCGGGTCCTGTGCCATCAGGGCCTGGGCCTCCAGGACCGCCTGCGCCTCGCCGCCGGCGAGGTGGCCGCGGGCGTTGAGGTCCGCGGCCACCGCCTCGACGGCCTGCCGCGCCCGCTGCTGCTCCCTGGGCGCGTCCTCTTCGGCGATCTGCTTGGCCGGGGGCTCCAGCACGGCGGTGCCCATGTGCCGGACCTCGCCGATCGCCACCCCGTGGCTGACTCCGACGCCTCGCAGTTTGGTGTCCATCTGTCTACTCTCCGGTCGGTGCGGCGGAGCTGCCACCGCGGTCGGTCACGTCTTGTCTGCCCGGTTGCGGCCCCGGGCCGCCTTCGCGTGGTGGGAGGCGCCCGGCCCGCCGCTCCGTGTCCAGTGCCTGTCCGGGAGCACGGCGGCCCCGGCGGCCCGCCAGGACGGGGAGGCGTGCGTCGGTCGGCACCCGTTCGCCGTCCGGACGCGAAAAACCGTCGGTAGCTCCCCGCCCGCGGGCCGGCCCCCGCGGATCAGTTCCAGTGGAAGAGCGTCGCGCCCGTGCGGACGTCGGCGTCCTCGGCCATCTCGGCGAGGGAGTCGGCGGTGGCCTCCAGCGCGACCACGGGGCAGATCGGCGACTTGCCGGCGGCCTCGACGGCCGAGGGGTCCCAGCGCACGACGGCGTCTCCGCGCTTCACGCTGTCGCCCTTGGCGACGAGCAGGCCGAACCCCTCGCCGTTGAGCTGCACGGTGTCGATGCCGAGGTGGGTGAGCACCCCGTGCCCCTCGGCGTCCACCACCACGAAGGCGTGCGGGTGCAGGGAGACGATGACGCCGTCCACCGGCGCGACGGCCTCGGCCGGCTCGCGTGCCGGATCGATGGCGGTACCGGGCCCCACCATCGATCCGGAGAACACCGGGTCGGGTACTGCCGACAGTCCGATGACACGTCCGGTGAGCGGGGACGACACGGTGGTCATGGGAGGCCTCCCAGGGCGGTGATCGTGCGGCCGCCGTCGCTTCCTGTTCCGGACGGCGTACCGCCCAGAAGCGTAAGTCATGGGAACCGGCCATTCCGTTCGCGCGTGCGGTGCGCCCCGCGGTGAGGCGATCGGGGGCAGCACAGCGGGGATTTGCCTCGCCCGTCACCGGCCTGTAACGTCGACCCCCTGCTGCGGCCCCCAGGGTCCGGCAGCACTCCCGATCAATCACCGCGCTCAGCCGTATGCGGCGTGCGTTGTGATCCGCGTTCTCTGGAAATGGAGGATTCGGAGCACCGAAAAAGGTTTGATAGAGTCGGGGACACACCGAAGGGAAGCGCCCGGAGGAGCCTGGGAGGGTTTCGAAGGAAGCGTCCGTTCTTTGAGAACTCAACAGCGTGCCAAAAGTCAACGCCAGATATGTTGATACCCCGTCCGGGGGTGGGTGATTGTGGTTGTCATGGTTGCCTGCCTGTGGATGTGGTTTCTTTGAGTATTGATGAACACAGCGAGGACGCAGTGGATGCGGGGCTTATTCCGGCTTCGTGTTCCGCTCCCTGTGGTGTCTTCATTTTGAAGCATTCATGGAGAGTTTGATCCTGGCTC
>NZ_AUKR01000021.1:0-97948 GCF_000424845.1 Streptomyces sp. TAA040
ATACGCGGTTTCCGCTTCCCACCTGCGGTGATAGAGATCGACGAGTTCGGCCGCCGGATAGCCGACGGGGTCGAGCAGGTTGGTGATCAGCCGCCACTGCTCGGTGCGCACCGTGCCATCGGCCATCGGCCATCGGCCAGGGTGATGGTGAGGGTCGCCTCGATCACGCGCACCGGTAGTAGCACCCGCAGGACGCCGTAGCCGATGCGGGCGATGTAGGAGCCGTCGCCCAGGTGCTCGGCGGGGGTGGGAACGCGGCGGGCCCCGGAGCGCACCAGGAACCGTGCCCCGCTCTGGTGGACGGCATCAAGGAACTCGCCGTCGAAGGCCGAGTCGGCCAGCAGGAGCATCGTCTCGTCCAGGGCGGCCAGAAGCCGCTTGGCATAAGGGAGTTCACCCTCGGATTCCGGTCCGAAGGCGGCGGCTATGAGCGCGCGGGTGCCGCACTCGACCAAGGCCAGCAGCCGCAGGAGCGGATAGCCGAACTCCAGACTCTCCCCGGCCCGCTTGGGGTAGCGCCAGGTGAGCGTCTCGTCGTCGGGGGTGTGCAGCAGGGTCCCGTCAACGGCCACCGTGCGCAGACCCCGGTAGAAGGACCCTGCCTGCCCGGCGCGGGCGACGGGCCCGGCAAGCGCCTCGAACAGACACCGCAGAGGCGCGGCCCCCACCCTGCGCCTGGCCCGCGCCAGCGAGGAAACCGCAGGGCGCACCAAGGCCAGCGGGGTCAGGGCGGCGGTCCGTTTGGACCACACCGTGCGGTACGAGTGGTGCTCGAACAGCGCGAGAGCGAGCACGAAATACACCACCACCCGCGAAGGCAACAGCCGCAGGCGCTTCTCACGCCGCCCGGTCTCCTCCAGCACCGCGTCCACCAGCGCGGGACCCACGATCTGGGTCAACTCCCCCAGATGACCCGGCGCGAAAACACCCCGGGCTGTCTCGATCGTGGACGTGATGACAAACTTCTCCTGCAACGGGACCCCTGACCTTGATCGACTTTCTTCGCCGATCGTTGATCTACCAGGTGGTCCCGTTGCGCTGTTCAGCAGGGCTTGACGTACAGCTCAGGGGCCAAACGCAACGGCGTTGACCTGCGGACGTTCGACCAGGATGCCGTTCCCGAACCGGGCGCCCGTACGGACCAGGGGGGGACGAGGTCGGCTCCGGTGACCGCCCGCCAGCGGGCCTGGGCGGACTCGACCCGGCTGAACACCATCGCCAGGGCCGCAGCCGGGCTGCCGGCCCCGCGGGTGACCCTGGTGCGGAGCTTGACCGTCGAGAAGTCGACTCGACCGGGTTGGTGGTCCGCAAGTGGATCCAGTGCTCGGCCGGGAAGTCGTAGAACGCCAGCAGTTCCTCCGCTCAGCCGGGCGATTGCCGCGGGCAAGCACATCTACACCGAGAAGCCCACCGCCGGTTCGCTCGCCGGGGCGCTCGGCCTGGCGCGGCAGGCGCGCGCGGCGGGCATCGAGCACGGGGTCCTCCAGGACAAGCTGTTCCTGCCGGGCCTGCGCGAGCTCAAGCGGCTGCTCGACGGCGGGTTCTTCGGCGAGGCGCCCTCCGTCCGCGGCGAGTTCGGCTACTGGGTCTTCGAGGGCGATTGACAGCAGGGGCAGCATCCGTCGTGGAACCACCGTGCCGAGGACGGCGGCGGCATCGTCGTCGACATGTTCCCGCACTGGGAGTACGCGCTGAACGACCTCCGGACAACGACCCTGGTGACAACGGCTTCAAGACCCAGTGGGAGCTCTTCCTGCGGCACGTCGCGCTCGGCGAGCCGCACCCATGGGACCTGCTGACGAGTGCGCGCGGTGTCCAACTCGCCGAGTTGGGGCTGCGCTCGGCCGCCGAGGGCAGCCGCGTCGAGGTGCCGGAGCCGAGCCTGTGAGTATCCGGCTGCCGCGCGCGGACGGCACCCTCCGCGCTCACCCCTGAACCCGTCCGCCCTGTCCGCCCTGTCCGCCCTGTCCGCCCTGTCCGCCCCGTCCGCCGGGGACGCCGGTTCCGCCGCTGGCGGGGCGCCGACCGGCCTCCCGCCGCTCACCTCGCGGGTGGTCATCGCCGCCGCTCATGTGGTCGCCGACCCCTCGCGGACGTCTCCCCCCGACGGGCCGCCCGAGGTGGACTGGGACGCGACCCTCGCCTTCCGCCACCACCTGTGGTCGCACGGGCTGGGTGTCGCCGAGGCGATGGACACCGCTCAGCGCGGCATGGACCTGGACTGGCCGCGCGCGGCCGAGCTGATCCGCCGCTCGGCGGCCGAGGCCGCCTCGGTCGGGGGCCGCCTTGTCTGCGGGGTGGGCACCGACCAGCTCTCCGGTCCGGCGGCGAAGACCGAGGTCCTCGCCGCCTACGAGGAGCCACTGGGACTGGTGACGCAGGCTGGGGTCCAGCCCGTCCCCATGCTCTCCCGTTCGCTGGCCGCGCGGTGGCGCGGGGCCCGGAGGACTACGCCGAGGTCTACGGGCACCTGCTCGGGCAGGCCACCGAGCCGGTGGTGCTGCACTGGATCGGACAGGCGTTCGGCCCGGCGTTCACCGGCTGCTGGGGAAGCACCGACCTGGACGCGGCGACCGGCACCTTCCTCGACATCGCCGGACTGTCGGACCGGACCGGCGACGAGAGAGGCTTCAGTCACGCGCCGACTCGGGGTGTTCGACCCGCTCGGTCCGCTCGCGGCCGAGGCCGTGCGGGTGCTCGGCACCGGTGACACCGCGGGCTTCCGCGAGCGCCTCGCCCCGTCTGTCGCGCTGGCCCGGCACCTGTTCGCCCCGCCGGCCCGCTGCTACAAGACGGGAGTGTTGCTGCTGCCTGGCTGGCCGGGTACCAGGAGCACTTCGCCATGGTCGGCGGGATGCAGTCCGCGCGCTCGCCTCGCCTCTCGCCCGCGCCTACGAACTCGCCGACCAACCCGGCGGAGCGGCGGGCGGCCCTGGCGGACAACCGCACGGCCGTCGACGAGGCCCCCGCGCTGGGCACCGACACCTGGTACTGGTCTCGGAGGGCTGCCCGCGGGCAGCCGCGACCTGGCGGCGGCACGGGAGCGTGTCGGCGAGGCGCTGACCGAACTGGCGCCCCACGCCGCCGATCGCGGGGTGCGGCTGGCGATCGAGCCGCTGCACCCGATGCACGCGGCGGACCGCTGCGTCGTCTCCACCCTGGGGCAGGCACTCGACCTGGCCGAGCGCTTCCCGATCGACCGGGTCGGCGTGGTGGTCGACACCTACCACCTGTGGTGGGACGACCGGCTCGGCGACGGGATCGTGCGCGGGCGCCGCGGGCCGCATCCACTCCTTCCAACGCGCCGACTGGGTGGCACCGCTGCCGGCCGGCGCGCTGACCGGGCGCGGCCAGCGCGGCGACGGCGTGATCGACCTGCGATAGTGCCACGAGCGGGTGCGGGCCGCCGACTACACCGGACCGGTGAAGGTGGAGCCGTTCAACGACGGGCCGTGGGAGCGCGACGACGCGCAGGTGCTGGCCGAGACGGTCGACCGCTACCGCCGCCACCTGTCACCCGGGTGATCCCCGGTCCTCCGGGCCGGGGAGGACGTAGACGGGCGCTCCCCGGGCGTCGGAGCCCTGCTGGCTGATGCAGCGGGTGTGCAGCAGCGCGCGCAGGCAGTCGTTCACCCGGTGCTCGTCCAGGCCGGTGCGGTCGGCGTACTCGCTCAGGGTGCGGCTGATCCGGCCCTGCCGGACCAGCGCCGGCAGCAGGGTACGTGCCACCGCGGCGATGTCGGGAGTGACGGTGATGCGGCGCTGCCAGAAGGTGAGGACCTCGTCCGCCGTCCGGGGACCGGATGGCGCCCCGCTCTGGCCGGAGCCGGGCTGCGTCGCTTGCCCGGCGTGCGGCGGGGGGCCGGGCTGCGGCGCGTGTCCCTGCGGCTCCCGGCGTGGCGGTGGTCCCGGAGGCCCGGGGTGCGGCGGGGGCCCGGGGCGGTCGGCGTGCGCGGCCGGGGAGAGCCGGGCGGTGAGGCGCTCGACGGTGTCGGCGATGCGGTGCACGGCGCGGGTGAGGTCGGTGTGCAGGGCGTGCTGCTCGCGGCGCATCGCCACCAGCTCGCGCCGGGTGGCGGCGTACTCCTCGTCGAGCCGCAGGTTGCGCTCCTCCAGCCGCACGATCGCGTCGGCGACCTGCTGCGGCACCGCGTAGGCGGCGGTCGTCTCGGGGTGCGGCTGCACCTCGGACTGGTGCAGCGTGTAGGAGCCGTCCCGCTGGACGGCGATCAGGACCTCGGTGATCCAGTTCTTGAAGGGCTCGCAGCCGCTCTTGGCGCAGCCGTTGACCAGCCGGATCAGCCCGTTCAGGTTGACCAGCACCATCGACTTGCGCAGCTTCTGACCGGGCGGGACCTGCAAGCCCTCACGGGACATGAGGTGGTGAGCCGGGCACCGCATGTTCTCGGGCACGTGGCGGCGCAGCGCCTCGCTCGGGTTGCTGTGTCCGAGCTCCCGGCAGAGGTCGGCGGCGGGGAACCAGTGCTCGCCGTCCGGCAGGGTGAGCCGGCGGACCCTGGCTCCGGTCGCGGCGTAGACGAAGTCGCTGATGTCTATGGCATCGCCCGCCTCCGTCCGCCCCGATGTCTGCTGCTGCTCCTGCGGCATCGCGCACCACCTCCCGCACGGAACGTAGGGAGTTCGACGGACGGAATCCAGCCGGACAAACAGAAGTTCGCCCGATCGGGGTGGTTGGCCACGTTCCGCCGCGGGCCCTCGCGTGCGGGGTGTAGGACGGAAAGGAGCGAAAGTGACGTCCGGCAGCGGGCGCGCTCAACCGCCGGCCAGCTCCGGTGGCGGGGCCCGGTCCTCGTCGACCGACTCGGTGCGCTCCAGCTCGGCCCACACCACGTAGCGGTAGTCGGACGTGAAGACCGGGGTGCAGGTGGTCAGAGTGAGGTACTGCCCCTCGCCCTCCAGGCCCGACTCGCTCGGCACCGGCGCGAGCACGTCCACGTTGTACTTCGAGGTCTGCGGCAGGATCGCGTGCACCCGGTAGACGAACCAGGTGTCCTTGGTCTCGAACACCACCGGGTCGCCCTCCTCGATCCGGTGGATGTTGTGGAACCGCGCGCCGTGCCCGTCCCGGTGGGCGGCGAGCGAGAAGTTGCCCTGCTCGTCCCACGGCATCGCCGACTCCACCGGCTCCCGGTAGTACCCCGCGATGCCCTGGTTGAGTTCCTTCGGGTCGGTGCCCGGCTTCACCAGGATGTCCTCACCGCTCATCGAGGGCACGTGCAGGAAGCCGATGCCGTTCTTGGTGTCCAGCGCGCCCGGCCCGCCCGGCCCGCGCCCGGCGGCCCAGTCCTGCCGGACCTCCTCGCTCTCCCGTGCGGACTCCCGGTCGGCCACCACGTTCGTCCACCACAGCGAGTAGGCCACGAAGAGAGCGAGCACCACCCCCGCGGTGATGAGGAGTTCGCCGAGCACACCGACGACCGCGGCGGCCCGGCCGCGCCGGACCCGCGGCCGAGCCCCGCCCGCGCCCGGCTCCGGGTCCGTGCCGGACGCCGCCCCTGGTTTCCGGTCCGGGCCGGGCTCTCCGTCCGTGCCGGGTTCCCCGGGTGCGGCGGAGTCGCCGGGCTCACCTGGCTCCGGCTCCCCGGTTCCGACCGGGTCGTGTTCGGTTCTCGGCACGCTTCCCACCGTCCGCATCCGCCTCCCGCGCCGACCGCGGGCTGCGCGTCACTCGACCAGAGCGTCCGGTTTGCCCTCGCTGCGCGGCCGCTCCTCGACCATCTTGCCCCAGACGATGAGCCGGTACTTCGAGGTGAACTCCGGGGTGCAGGTGGTGAGAGTGAGATAGCGGCCGGGTTCGGTGAATCCGGACTGCTCCGGGACCTCGCTGACCACGTCGATGTTGCTGGGCGAGGTCGAGGGCAGCATGCGCGTCATCTCGTACGTGTAGTACGTGCTCCGGGTCTCCACGACGATCTCGTCGCCCGGGCTCAGCTTGTTGATGTAGCGGAACGGCTCGCCGTGCGTGTTCCGGTGGCCCGCCACCGAGAAGTTGCCCTGCTCGTCCCAGGGCATGGCCGTCTTCAGACCCGACTTTTCGTCGTAGTGGCCGACCATGCCCCGGTCCAGCACGCCGTTCTTGTCGATGCCCTCCGCGACCGGCACCCGGACGTCGAGCTGCGGGATGTACATCAGGGCGAAGCCCTCACCGGCGGAAAAGGCGTCCGGTGTGCGGTCCGGCCCTCCGCCCTGCCACTGCTCCTCCAGGTTCTGCGCCTCGCCCTCCGCCTGGAGATCCGCCTGCACGTTCGTCCACCACAACTGGTAGGTGACGAAGAGCAGCAGCAGGACGCCCGTGGTGATGAACAGTTCGCCGACCACCCTGCTGGCGATGATCGCGGGAGTGTCCTTGCGGGCCCTGGCCGCCTCCACGGCGGCCCGACGGCGCGCCGCCCGCCCTCCTCCGGCGGGAGCGGGGGCGGCGCTAGCGGGTGAGGCGGTCCGCAGGGCCACGGTCTCGTGGTCCCCGGCGTCCTCTGCCGCGGGCGCCTGCGGCACGGGCGGGCGCGGACCGGACCGGCGCGGGCCGGGAGCCGGGGGGGCGTCAGCCGTGGACGGCGGTGGGACGGGCTGCGGCCGCCGCGGGAACGGGGCGTGCGCGGGCGCCGCCGATGCCGCAGTCCCGCCGCCCGGCGGGGGATACGGCGCCGGACGTCCGTACCCGGGCGGGCCGGGTCGCCGCGGCGGGCCCGGCTCCGGTGGGCCCGGCTGCGGCAGGGGACCGGTGTGCGTTGTGGGACCGCTGGTGGGCGCTGGGGGCGCGCTGTGCGGCCGGAACCAGGGCGAGGCCGGCCCGTCCCCACTCTCCCGCGCAGCCGCCCCGGGCGCTCCCGCCGGGGAGCCCGGCGGCGGTGCCGGGGGCACCGGCGCTCCCGGCTCCGGGAGCGGGTCGTTGAGCGGGTCGGCGAGGCGCCCGACGGCTGCCTCGAAGGCCTCCGGGTCGGCGTACGGGTCGTACGACCCCGTCACCTCCCGACCACGGGCGCCAGCCCCCTTGAGCGTTCCACCGCCTCGACGTCGCCGCAGGCAGCGAGCCAGTTCGCCAGCATCCGGTGCCCCCACTCGGTGAGCACCGACTCGGGGTGGAACTGCACGCCCTCCACGGGGAGATCGCGGTGCCGCAGCCCCATGACCACGTCGTCGGTGCGCGCGGTCACCTCCAGGACGGCGGGGACCCGGTCCGGCTCGGCGGCCAGCGAGTGGTAGCGGGTCGCGGTGAACGGGGAGGGCAGCCCGGCGAACACGCCCTTGCCCTCGTGGGTCACCGGCGAGGTCTTGCCGTGCAGCAGCTCCGGGGCCCGGTTCACCACACCGCCGTAGGCGACCGCCATCGACTGCATGCCCAGGCAGACGCCGAACACCGGGAGTCTCACCGCCGCGCAGTGCCGCACCATCTCGATGCAGACGCCGGCCTGCTCGGGGGCGCCGGGGCCGGGGGAGAGCAGCACCCCGTCGAAGCCCTCCCGCGCGTACTCCGGGCGCACCTCGTCGTTGCGCAGCACCTCGCACTCCGCGCCCAACTGGTACAGGTACTGCACGATGTTGAAGACGAAACTGTCGTAGTTGTCGACCACGAGAATCCGGCTGCTCATCAGTCCTCGTCCGCCTTCGGTTCGGGTGGGGTCTCATCGGTGCGGCGGCGCCGGGCACATGGCGCCGGGGCCGCGTTCACTCGACGGTGACGTCGTTGAACGGCAGCAGGGGTTCCGCCCACGGGAAGACGTACTGGAACAGCGTGAGCACCGTGGCCAGCGCCAGAAGGGCGGACAGCACCGCCCGTACCGGTGTGTTCCCCGGCAGATGCCGCCAGATCCAGCCGTACATGTCCGAGGTGCCGCCCTTTCCGTGTGCGCCTGTCGCGCCGTACCAGAGTACGGGTCCGGCCCCCTCGCCGGGGGGCGGTCCGTGAAGGCACCGCACGTGCCGTCGGTCACGACCCGTGCGGGCAGGGTCGTCCGGCGGCTCCCACCGCCACGCGCCCGCCCGGGAGCGGTCGCGTTCGCCGCACCTCACCCGGGAGCGGCCGCGCGCCGGGTGCTCACGCGGGAGCGGTCACTCGACGGGCTCGGCGTGGTGGAGGTCCACCGACCCGGAGTAGCCCGGCAGCGTCGCCTCCTCCTTCTCCTCGACCTCCCAGCCGAGGCCGTAGGCCTCCACGTACCGCTGGTAGGTCTCGATGGCGGGTGCGGACTCCAGAGTGTCCCGCAGTTCGTCCGGGTCGCCGACCGCGGTGACCGTGTACGGGGGTGAGTACAGGCGGCCCTGAAGGATGAGGGTGTTGCCGACGCAGCGCACCGCGCTGGTCGAGATCAACCGCTGGTCCATCACCTGGATACCTCGGGCGCCGCCCTGCCAGAGCGCGTTCACGACCGCCTGGAGGTCCTGCTGGTGGATCACCAGGTCGTCCGGCTGCGGTGCGGGGGCCCAGTTCACCCGGGACTCGGCGTCGGGTGGCGCGTCGGTGAGGGTGACGCTGAGCGCGCTCCCCTCGAGCTCCTTCGCGCCGGCCGCCTGCTCCGTCCGACTCAGCGCGCGCTTCTCGGAGGCCGAACTGCCGGTGTCGCCGTCCGCCAGGGCGGACACCTCGTCGCGGAGCCGGGAGGTGGCGGACTCCAGGTCCTCGTTCTCGTCGCTGCGCTGCTCGATGAGATCGGAGAACCGCAGCATGGACTCGTCGCTCCGGAGGTTCGTACCCTGGGCGGTGTCGAAACTGACCCAGAAAATCAACCCCGCCAGGGCGAAGACTGCGATGCTTGCCAGCCGGGCAGGCCGGAGGTGGGAAATGGTCACCGTACCCTTGTCTCCTTCCGCCGCACGGAAGCACTACGCTAACGGACCACACCAGCATCAGTTCCGCGCGGTCACAGCGCATCGACAGGAGACCCCCTCGTGCCGAAGTCACGTATCCGCAAGAAGAAGGACGACTACACGCCTCCGGAGGCGAAGGCCAAGCAGACGAAGCTGGACATGGGCTCCGGCCGGAGCTGGGTCGCCCCCCTGATGCTGGCGATGTTCGCGATCGGGCTCGCCTGGATCGTGGTGTTCTACGTGACCGAGGGCTCGCTTCCGGTGGACGCGCTCGGCAACTGGAACATCGTGGTCGGGTTCGGGTTCATCGCGGTGGGGTTCGTCGTCTCCACTCAGTGGAAGTAAGATCCCCGCCCGTCCCGTGTGCCCCACCCCGTAGCACTCCTCACCCGGGAGCACCGGGCCGGCGGGCCCGACGCTCCGCAGCACCCGCATGCGGTCCCGTCCGCGGGTTCCCGTCGTTCCCCCGGAGTGGCGCGGACCGGGTTTTCCACAGGTTGTCCACAGGGCTGGGAAAAGTTCAGACGATCTGTGGATAACTCTCATGAGGTTGACGCTGTTGCTACCGGCGTACGGCCGCCCGGGGTGTGATCACCCCCTGTCTCCCTGGGGAGACGCACCGGTGTGCGACCGGTCGCACACCGGTGCGGCCCTGTGTGCTTCATGCACAAGATCCGCTACTGGCTGTGGATAACTCAGGCCAGAGCTGTGGGTAAAGCACGGGCCGCACGGCCGCCGACGCTCAGCCGACGAGCAGCACCGTGCGGATCAGAACCGCCGCCAGCAGCAGCAGGCCGACCAGCACGCAGCTGCCGACCTGCACGGCCAGCCGGTGCGTGCGGGGGGCCTGCACCATCGCGACGGCGAGAGCGGCTCCGGTGATCAGCCCGCCCAGGTGGGCCTGCCAGGCGATGTTCAGCCCGGGCAGGAAGGTGATCACCAGGTTGACGGCCAGCAGCACCATGATCGGGCGGATGTCGTGGCGCATCCGGCGCATCAGGACGGCGGTGGCACCGAAGAGCCCGAAGATCGCGCCGGAGGCGCCCAGCGAGAGCTGGTTCTGCGCCATCAGCCAGTAGGTGAACGCGTTCCCGCCGAGAGCGGAGAGCAGGTAGAGCGTGAGGAAGCGCGAGCGGCCCAGCGCCGCCTCCAGGGGTGGCCCCAGGAACCACAGCGCCATCATGTTGAAGCCGATGTGCCAGATCTCCTGGTGGAGGAAGGCCGAGGACAGCAGGCGGTACCACTCGCCGTCCGCGACGCCGATCCAGTCGAGGGCGTACGGGCCCGGACGGGCGTACGCGATCATCCCCAGGTCGGTGACGAGGCGGTCGCCCGCCGACAGCACGGCGACGAACACCGCGAGGTTGAGGCCGAGCAGGATCTTGGTGACCAGCCGGGTGTCCGCGACGAGGGTGCCGCCGGCGAGAGTGCGGGGCCGGGCGGCGCCCGGGGGGTGCCCGGTGCCGGAGCCGCCGCGCACGCAGGCCGGGCACTGGTAGCCGACCGAGGCGGGGATCATGCACTCGGGGCAGATCGGGCGGTCGCACCGGGTGCAACTGATGCCCGTCTCGCGATCCGGGTGCCGGTAGCAGCAGGGCAAGCGGTACTGCCCGTACGGACCGTCCTGCTGCGCCATGGCTTCCCTTCCGGCCGTCCCGCTGCTTGCGCTCTCGGGCCCGCTCGACCCGGGCCGCTGCCTCCTCGCCCCCGTCACGGGTGCCCGGGCGCCTTCGCCCCACCTGTTACTACGACAGGTGGGGCGGCAGGGTTCCCGAGCGGCCCGCGGACGCGCCGCCCGCCCCCGCGTCGGAGGGGCGGAACGCGTCCCGGCGGCCGGGGCGTCTCAGCGGCGCTCGATGACGACCGACTCGATGACCACGTCCTCGACCGGGCGGTCGGTGCGCGGGTTGGTCTTGGTGGCGCCGATGGCGTCCACGACCTTCCTGCTCGCCTCTCCGGTGACCTCGCCGAAGATGCTGTGCTTGCCGGTCAGCCAGGCCGTCGGGGCGACGGTGACGAAGAACTGCGAGCCGTTGGTGCCCGGGCCGGCGTTCGCCATCGCCAGCAGGTACGGGCGGTCGAAGGCGAGGTCCGGGTGGAACTCGTCACCGAACTCGTAGCCCGGACCTCCGGTGCCGTTGCCCAGCGGGTCCCCGCCCTGGAGCATGAAGCCGCTGATCACCCGGTGGAAGACGGTGCCGTCGTAGAGCCGGTCGGTCGACTTCTTGCCGGTGGCCGGGTGCGTCCACTCGCGCGAGCCCTCGGCGAGCTCGACGAAGTTCTTGACCGTCTTCGGCGCGTGATTCGGGAAGAGCTCGATCACGATGTCGCCGTGGTTGGTCTTCAGGGTGGCGTAGAGCTGCTCAGCCACGATCTACCTTCCATCGTCCGCTATGTCGATTCCCGATCCTCCCATGGACAGCGCCCGACGGTGCACGGACCGTGCACCGGCTGCGGTGTACGGGTGGACGCCCGGCACGCCTGCCCGCCGACGCTGCGCGGGACGGCCCGAATCGTGGCATTGTCGGCTGCACGCCTGAAAACCTCGGAATCGGGTACCCCGGGACCCGGACGCTCGACCGCACATGCCGTATCCCTGTCGGCAGGCATGATCCTGGCGCAGGTGTAAAGGCGCATGGGTGGAGGAGCTTCCGTCTCCACCGGGAAACGCCCCGGGACCAGCGCCACCTAGGAGGAGGATCCCCGTGACTCGCAAGGACGGCCTGCGCGCCGCGACCGGTACCGCGAAGGAGAACGCACGGCACTTCGCGGACGTGGTCTCACCGAAGATGAGCACCGCGGCGAAGCAGGCCCAGCACGTGGCACTTGAGCAGTACGAGGGCCGGCTTGCACCGCGTCTCGCGCACGCCCGCGACACGCTGCCGCCTGCCGTGGACCAGGCTGCGTCGCGTGCGGCCAAGCGGTCCCGGAAGGCCGCCAAGCACGCGGCGGAGTACGCCGCCCCGCGCGTCGAGGCGGCGCGCGCCGCTGCCGGACCGGCGCGCGAGGAGGCGGTCGCCCGCTCGGCCGCCGCGCTCGCCGCGCTGCGCGGCGAGGTGACCGCCGCCGACGTGGAGAAGATCACCCGCCGACGGACCCGCCGGGCGCGCACCGGCAAGGCGTTCAAGCGGGTCGCCGTCCTCGGACTGCTGGCGGGCGCAGGAGTGGCCGCGTGGCGCTGGTGGGAGAAGCAGGCCAACCCGGACTGGCTTGTCGAGCCGCCGGCCGCCACCGAGGTCGACGACCGCTCCCCGCTGGGCTCCGTGGACGGCAGCGTGGACGGAGCCGTCCGTGACGGCTCGCCGCTGGACCCGGAGGTCCAGGCCAAGCAGGCGGAGTCGGAGGAGAGCGGCGAGAAGAAGGGCCGCTGAGGCCCGGGCCCGTCGGCCCGGCCCCGCTGCGGGACTCCCGCGCGGGCCCGGCCCCCGAGGGACACGGCGCCGTTACCGGTACGCGAAGGGGCGGGCCACCCGGATCGTTCGGGTGGCCCGCCCCTTCGCGCACGTACGGGAGCCGGTCAGTCGTCGTCCCGGCCGCCGTTCTGGCCCTGGATGATGCCGCCGATCACGCCCTCGTCACCGCCGCCGTTCTGACCGCCGCTCTGACCGCCGTTCTGACTGTCCGGGAGCGTGGTGAGGGTGACGGCCGAGTCCTTCGCGACCTCCTCGTCGGCGCCGGGAGAGGTGGCCACCACCCGTGCCTGGTCGTCCTGGGGGCCCTGCACCTGGACCTGGAGACCGGCCTCCTCCAGTGTCTTGCGGGCGTTCTTCAACTGCTGCCCGGCGACCTCCGGCACCCGGACGGTCTCCTGCTCCGGTGCCGTGGCCACGGTCAGGGTGATCTGACTGCCCTCCTCGGCCTGGCTGTTGCCGCCCGGGTTCTGGCTGATCACTTCGTTCTCCGGCCGGCCGCCGTCCTCCTGGTCGGTCCGCGCGACGGTGAAGCCCTTGGCCTCCAACTGCTGCTCGGCGGCGGCGAAGTCGCGGCCGGTGACGTCGGGGACGGTCACCGTCGTGGTCCGGACGACCGAGAGGGTGACGGTGGACTCGCGTTCGATGCGGTTGCCCGCCGCCGGGTCCTGCTCGGTGACCGTCCCCTCCTCCTCGGTGCCCGAGGTGACGTCCTTCGTCTCCACCTTGAACCCGGCGTCCTGCAGAGTGGAGGAGGCCTCGTTCTCGTCCTGGCCGGTCACGTCCGGCACCTCGACCGGGGCCGGGCCGTCGGAGAGGACGAGGACGACGGTGCTGCCCTCGGCGACCTCGGTACCGGCCGCGGGCTGCGTCTCGCAGACGGTCCCCTTCTCCTCCTCGCAGTTCTTGCTCTCGCCCTCCTGGATCTCCAGCCGGGCGTTGCTCGCGCTCTGGGTGGCCTCCTCGACCGTCTGGCCCTTGAGGTTGGGCACCGGGACCTCCGAGCTGCCGGAGCCGCCGAAGAAGACCCTGCCCATGACCACGGCGCCCACCAGGATGAAGGCGACGGCGGCCACCAGGAGGACGGTCGAGAGGTTGTTCTTCTTCTGCTGGCGCCGGCCGCGGCTCGCGGCCCGGCCCTCGTCGTAGCCGTACCCGCCGTCATCGGCGCGCATCGGCGGCAGCATGGACGTGCGGTCGTCCTGGGTGCGCAGCGCCTGGGTGGGGCGGTCCTCGCCCGCGCCGTAGGCGCCGTAGCCGACCGCGCCCATCGCGGCGGCGCCGACCGGCTGGCCGTCGAGGGAGGCCTCGATGTCGGCCCGCATCTCGTCCGCCGACTGGTAGCGGTAGTCGCGGTCCTTCGCGAGCGCCTTGAGCACGATCGCGTCCTGCTCGGAGGTGATCTCCGGATCGAAGGTGCTCGGCGGCTGCGCTTCCTCGCGGACGTGCTGGTACGCCACGGCGACCGGCGAGTCGCCGACGAACGGCGGCCGGACCGTGAGGAGTTCGTACAGCAGGCAACCGGTGGAGTAGAGGTCGCTCCGGGCGTCCACCTGCTCGCCCTTGGCCTGCTCGGGCGAGAGGTACTGGGCGGTGCCGATGACGGCGGCCGTCTGGGTCATCGTCATCCCGGAGTCGCCCATGGCGCGCGCGATGCCGAAGTCCATCACCTTGACCTGGCCGGTCCGGGTGAGCATGACGTTGGCCGGTTTGATGTCCCGGTGCACGATGCCGTTGCGGTGGCTGTACTCCAGCGCCTGGAGGATGCCGATGCACATCTCCATGGACCGCTCCGGCAGCAGCTTCCTGCCCGAGTGCAGCAGTTCCCGCAGCGTGGAGCCGTCCACGTACTCCATCACGATGTACGGGATGGAGACACCCTCGACGTAGTCCTCGCCGGTGTCGTACACCGCGACGATCGCCGGGTGGTTCAACGAGGCGGCCGACTGGGCCTCACGCCGGAAGCGGGCCTGGAACGACGGGTCACGGGCGAGGTCCGTCCGCAGCGTCTTCACGGCGACGGTGCGGCCCAGGCGGGTGTCGTGGGCGAGGTGCACCTCGGCCATGCCGCCTCGGCCGAGCACCTGGCCCAGCTCGTACCGGCCGCCTAGGCGACGCGGCTCGTCCATATCTCCAGCCCTCTCCGTTCGTCCCGGCCGCACCGGTGTGGGGCCCGGCGGTGTGCTGCTCGGGATACCGTACCCGGAGCGCTGTACGCGGCCGGGAGCTTCCGGGGCACCGGGCCTTCAGCGGTCGGGTTCGGATTCCCCCGCATGCTCAGCCCTTGTCCCCGAGAATGGCGTTCATCACATCGGTGGCGATCGGCGCCGCGAGGCCGCCACCGGAGATGTCGCCGCGGGCGGCGTCGCTGTCCTCGACGACGACGGCCACCGCCACCGGCGACGAGCCGCCGGAGTCCTTGGCGTAGGAGATGAACCAGGCGTACGGGTTGGCGCTGTTCTCCTCGCCGCGCTGGGCGGTTCCGGTCTTGCCGCCGACCTTGACACCCGGGATCTGTGCGTTGGAGCCGGTGCCCTCCTCGACCACCGTCTCCATCATCTCCTGGAGCTTCTTCGCGTTGTCCGCGGAGAGCGGCTCGCTCATCTCCTCCGGCTCGGTCTGCTCGACCACGCTGCGCGGGCCTTCGAGCCGGTCCACCATGTACGGCTTCATCAGGACGCCGTCGTTGGCGATCGCCGAGGTCACCATGGCCATCTGGAGCGGGGTCGCCCGGTTCGACGCCTGGCCGATGCCGGCCTGGGCGTTCTGCGGGGCGTTGTCCTCGGGGTAGACGCTCGCAGCGGCGCGGACCGGGACGAACGGCTCCTCGTTGAATCCGAACTCCGAGGCCTTCTCGATCATGCCCTCGTTGCCGATCTCGTCGCTGAGCGCGGCGAAGGTGGCGTTGCAGGACAGCCGCAGCGCCTCCCGCAGGGTGGCCTTGTCGCACTGGGCGTCCATGCCCTCGTTGCCCAGCTGGTGGTTCGACTGCGGCAGCGTGAACGGGCTCTCGATGCCGGTGCTCTTGTCCATGTCGTAGTTGCCGCTCTCCAGCGCCGCTGCGGCGGTGACGACCTTGAACGTGGAGCCGGGGGCGTACGTCTGACGCAGCGCCCGGTTGAGCATCGGGTCGTCCTCGTCCTCGTTGAGGGCCACCCAGTTGTCCTCGTCCTCCTGCGAGTTCCCCGCGATGAGTGAGGGGTCGTAGGAGGGGGTGCTGGCCAGGGCGAGGATCTCGCCGGTCTGCGGGTTGATCGCCGCGACGGCGCCCTTCTTGCTGCCCAGCCCCTTGAAGGCGGCCTCCTGCGCGGCGGCGTCCAGCGTGGTGACGACGTTGCCGCCCTCGCGCGGCTTGCCGGTCATCATGTCGATGGTCCGGTTGAAGAAGAGCCGGTCGTCGTTGCCGGTGAGGATCGAGTCGTTGATCTCCTCCAGCTGGGTGCCGCCGAAGGCCTGCGAGGCGCGGCCGGTGACCGGGGCCCACATCTCGCCGTTCTTGTACGTGCGCTTGTACTGGAAGTCGCTGCTGTCCGTCTCGGTCGAACCGGTGACGGCCTTCCCCTCGACGATGATGTCGCCGCGCGGGTGCGAGTACCGCTCGATGGCCACCCGGCGGTTGTTCTCGTGGTTCTTGAGCTCGTCGGCCTGGACGAACTGCACCCAGTTGACCCGGACGAGCAGGGCCAGGACGAGTACGCCGCAGAAGATCGCGATCCTGCGCAAGGGCTTGTTCATGACCTCACCACCTGAGTCATTTCGGCGTCGGGGCTGGGCGCGGGCGCGGGGGCCGGTCTGCGGGCGGTGTCGCTGATCCGCAGCAGGATCGCCACCAGCGCCCAGTTGGCGATCACCGAGGAGCCCCCCTGGGCGAGGAACGGCATGGTCATACCGGTCAGCGGGATCAGCCCGGTGACACCGCCGGCGACCACGAAGACCTGGATGGCGAACGCCCCCGCCAGACCGACCGCGAGGAGCTTGCCGAACGGGTCGCGGGCGGCGAGCGCCGTCCGGATGCCGCGCTCCACCAGCAGGCCGTAGAGGAGCAGGATGGCCATCAGGCCGGTCAGCCCGAGCTCTTCGCCGACGGTGGCCAGGATGTAGTCGCTCTTGGTGGCGATGCCGCCGATCAGCCGGGAGTAGCCCTGGCCGAGCCCGGCGCCGAACAGCCCGCCGGAGCCGAAGGAGAACATCGCCTGGGCGGTCTCGGTGACGCCGCCGTTCTGCAGCGCCAGCGGGTTGAGCCAGTTGCTCACCCGGTCGCCGACGTGCTGGTTGAACGAGGCGACGAAGACGGCTCCCGCGGTGGAGAGCAGCAGGCCGAAGATGATCCAGCTCGTGCGCTCGGTGGCGACGTAGAGCATCACCACGAACATGCCGAAGAACAGCAGCGAGGTGCCCAGGTCGGTCTCGAAGACCAGGATCATCAGACTGATGGCCCAGATGACCAGGATCGGCCCGAGGTCGCGGCCGCGCGGCAGGTAGACGCCCATGAAACGGCGGCTGGCCAGCGCCAGCGCGTCCCGCTTGACCATCAGGTAGCCGGCGAAGAAGACGGTGATGACGATCTTGGCGAACTCACCGGGCTGGAGTGAGCCGACACCGGGGATGGTGATCCAGATCCGGGCGCCGTTGACAGCCGGGAAGAACATCGGCGCGGCCAGCAGGATCAGCGCCAGCACCATGGAGATGTAGGTGTAGCGCTGGAGGATCCGGTGGTCCTTCAGGAAGACCAGCACCGCCAGGAACAGCGCCACGCCCAGGGCCGACCACATCAGCTGGCTCGGGGCGGCGTTCTCCGGCCGGAGCGCCGGCTCCAGGTCGAGCCGCCAGATCAGTACCAGGCCGAGCCCGTTGAGCAGGGTGGCGATCGGCAGCATCAGCGGGTCGGCGTACGGGGCGAACTTCCGCACCACCAGGTGCGCGACGCCCGCGAGCAGACCGAGCCCCAGGCCGTAGCCGACCATGCCGGCCGGCACCGTGCCGTCCTTGGCCAGTCCGACGTTCGCGTAGGCGAAGACCGGGACCAGCACCGCGAAGACCAGCAGGGCCAGCTCGGTGTTCCGACGGCTGGGCAGCCCGCCGGACGAGACGGTGGTGGTGCCGGTGTTGACACTGCTCATGAGCTCTGCGCCCCTTATGGCGTTCGGCACTGCTTGGCGAGCCGCTGCTGTCCCTCGTCCAGGTCCGCCGCGGGGCTCTCCGAGCTGCTGTTCTCGTTCCCGGCCGACTCGCCGTCCCCCGCGGCGGCGTCGGCGGCCGGCGACTCGGTGGAGTCCGGGGCGTCGGGCGACCCGGTGGCGTCGGGGGACTGCGCGCTCCCCGAGGCGTCCGCGTCGGGCTGGCTGCTGTCCGCGTCCTCGGCCGCGTCCTGCTTCCGGTTGGCGACGATCTCGCAGACCTCAGCCTGCCCGCGCAGCTCCCCGATCTTGTCCTGGGCGTCGCTGAGGCTGCCCATCGCGATCGTGTCGCGGACCTGGTTGCGCTGGTACGTCGGGAGGTACTTGAGTTCGATGTCGGTGCCGTCGCGCACCTCGCTGAGCTCCAGCCAGGCCAGCTTCTGGCTGATGCCCCGGTAGAGCGCCACCCGCTCCTGGTCGGCGCCGACGTAGTACTGGGTCTTCGTCCAGCGCCAACCCGCGTAGAGGCCGCCGCCGAGGAGTGCCAGCACCAGCACGAGGTACAGGGACCGCCTCAGCCAGACGCCGCGTCCGCGCGGCTTCGCCCGCCCGCCGACGGGCTGCTCGCCGGCGGCCTGGTCCGTCCCCGGGTGCGGGTCGCCGCTTCCCGGCGGACCGAATCCGTCCGCCTCGGCGCCGGTCTGCTGCGCGGGCACCGACTGCCTGCTCAGCTCGGCCGCGCGGGCCGCCGGGGTCGAAGGCCCGCCGGAGCCGGTCGCGCCCTGGCTCTCGGCCACCGCCCCGACGATCACCGGGGTGTCGTTCAGCTGGGCCGCGAGGGTCTCGTTCGCGTCCACGTCGAGCACGTCGGCGACGATGACGGTGATGTTGTCGGGGCCGCCGCCGCGCAGCGCCAACTGGATGAGCTCCTCGACGGTCTCCTGCGGGCCCTGGTAGCTCGCCAGGGTCTCTTCCATCGTCTGGGGGCTGACCACCCCGGAGAGGCCGTCCGAGCACAGCAGGTATCGGTCGCCGGCGCGCACCTCGCGGATCGAGAGGTCGGACTCGACGTTGTCGGCGCTGCCCAGCGCACGCATCAGCAGCGAGCGCTGCGGGTGCGTGGTGGCCTCCTCCTCCGTGATGCGGCCCTCGTCCACGAGCCGCTGCACCCAGGTGTGGTCCTGGGTGATCTGGGTGAGGACGCCGTCCCGCAGCAGGTAGGCGCGCGAGTCGCCGACGTGCACGAGTCCGAGCCTGCGTCCCGTCCACAGCAGGGCCGTCAGGGTGGTGCCCATGCCCTCGAGCTGCGGGTCCTCCTCGACCATGCCGCGCAGCTGCTCGTTGGCCCGGCGCACCGAGTCGCCCAGGGCGGTGAGCAGGTCGGAGCCGGGGACGTCCTCGTCGAGCCCGACGATGGTGGAGATCGTCTCGGAGCTGGCGACCTCGCCGGCGGCCTGGCCCCCCATGCCGTCGGCCACCGCGAGCAACCGGGGGCCGGCGTAACCGGAGTCCTCGTTGTGGTCGCGGATCATGCCTACGTGCGATCCGGCGGCGAAACGCAGTGACAGACTCATGCGCACCTCGCCTGTCGGCTCCGGGTACATCCGCACGGTGCCCACCCTCCGGTCGTCATTGTTCTACTACTTCCGCAGCTCGATGACCGTTTTGCCGATACGGATCGGCGCTCCGGGCGGGATCGGCGTCGGTGTGGTGAGTCTGTTCCGGTCCAGGTAGGTGCCGTTCGTGGAGCCGAGGTCCTCGACGATCCACTGGCCGTCGCGGTCCGGGTAGATCCTGGCATGGCGGCTGGACGCGTAGTCGTCGTCCAGCACGATCGTGGAGTCGTGCGCCCGTCCCAGCGTGATGGTCTGCCCCTGGAGGGCGACCGTGGTGCCGGTGAGCGATCCCTCGGAGACCACGAGTTTCGACGGAGCGCCGCGCCGCTGGCGGGAGTTGCGCCCGCCGGACGGCGCGGGCGCCTGCTGCCGGGGTGCGGGGCGCTCCGCGCCGCGCCGGCCGGTCCGCTGAGTCACCCGCGTACCGAAGAGGTCGCTGCGGATGACCTGGACGGCCACGATGACGAACAGCCACAGTACGGCGAGAAAACCCAACCGCATGACCGTCAGGGTCAGCTCTGACATTGCCCCCGCTTCACCCTTCGGCTTGCCGGTAAATGATCGTGGTACTGCCCACGACGATCCGTGAGCCGTCGCGGAGCGTAGCGTGCGTCGTCCGCTGCCCGTCCACCACGATGCCGTTTGTGGAGCCCAAGTCCTGCACGGAGGCAGGGGACCCGACCCGGATCTCGCAGTGCCGGCGCGAGACGCCGGGGTCGTCGACGCGGACGTCGGCCTCCGTCGAGCGGCCGAGTACGAGGGTCTGGCCGGAGATCTGGTGCCGGTCGCCGTTGATCTCCACCCACCGCCGGGGCCGGCCTGCGGCCGGTGCGCCGGGCGGCGGAGCCGCGGGCATCCGGGGGGCGTTCGACGGCATCGCCGGCGAGCCCCGGTACTGCGGGACGCCCGCGCCGTCGGCCGCGTGCCCGGGCGGCGGGCCGGCCTGCGAGGTGCTGGAGGCCCGGGTGCGGCTGCGCACCCGGTAGAGGCCGGTGTCGAGGTCGTCGGCCTGCTCCAGGGTGACCTTCACCGATCCCATGAAGGTGTACCGCTGCTGCTTGGCGTACTCGCGCACCATGCCCGCCAGCTCGTCCCCGAGCTGACCGGAGTAGGGGCTCAGCCGCTCGAAGTCCGGGGTGCTCAGCTCGACGATGAAGTCGTTGGGCACGACCGTGCGCTCGCGGTTCCAGATCGTCGCGTTGTTGTCGCACTCCCGCTGGAGCGCGCCCGCGATCTCGACCGGTTGCACCTCCGACTTGAAGACCTTGGCGAAGGTGCCGTTCACGAGACCCTCGATACGCTGCTCAAAACGCTTCAGAACTCCCACGGTGCACCTCCTTCCCCACTCCTCGGTGCTCTAGTGCGCTGCATTCGGGCAGCGCACGACGTTGCCGCCGCCGCTGCTGTTGTTGATCGTATCCACGCGCGGAGGAAACAAGTGGTTCCGCTCCGTGCCGTGGCGCTGCGGTGTCCCTGCTCACACGGATCGTAGAGGGGTCAGGCTCCCAGTGTCCCCCACCCGCGGCGGCTCGTGCGCCCAGGAGGGCCCGGGGCCGCGTATCCGGCGGTTCCCGGCCCGGTGCCGGGGGCGCACGGGGTGTGCCGGCCGGGTGGCGGGGGTGCCCGGCCGGGGCCGGAGCAGGATGAGACCACCGGTCGCTCCGTGCTAATCTTCTTGTTGTCGGCAGGCGCTCGCCAGCCCGGACAGCCGGTCCGGAGAACGTGCGAGAGTCTCGCCAGCACCCTTTGCGCGGGTGGCGGAATAGGCAGACGCGCTGGATTCAGGTTCCAGTGCCCGAAAGGGCGTGGGGGTTCAACTCCCCCCTCGCGCACAGTTACGGCGAGGCACCTCTCAGGTGCTTCCGGAAGCGACGAACGGTCGTCATCGTGATAGCGGTGGCGGCCGTTCTGCTGTTACCGTGAGCACGCCGGAGAGACGCCGAGGTCATCTCGTCCCCGACCGCGGTTGCGGGGCGGTTCGCCGCCGCGCCCGCCGTCCGGGGCCGGGGGTGGTCCGGGGAAGCCACCGACGAGGGATGCCGGGCATGCCCCCGGCGGCTCCGGGACACGATCCGGGTGACCGGGCGGCGGGGGAGCATTGTCGAGGACGTGGTTGACGTGGCACGGGCCGGTGTTCGCGGCCGGTGCGCTGTGCGTGCTGGTGAACCGGTGGGGGACGGGGCCGCTCTGGTTCACCGGTGTCGCACTGCTCGCGGTCGGCGGGGCGATGCGGTGGACGCTGGGACGCAGCCAGCGCCCGCGCCGTGAGGTGCCGCCGTCCCCGGTGGAGGTGCCGGTGGCCGGGCGCTGGACGGCGCTCAACAGCCCCGGGACGAAGGTGCCCAGTCATGTGCACCACCTGGCGCAGACCTACGCGATCGACCTGAAGCACGAGCCGCTGCCGGAAGCGGCGGACGGGCCGCCCGCGCCGCCGTTCCGCTGGGTGCTGCCGTTCGGTCGACGGCCCGCGCACTACCCGTCGTTCGGCGCACCCGTCCTGGCCCCGGCCGGCGGTGTGGTGCGCGTGGCCCGCGACGGGCGGCGCGACCATCTCTCCCGTACCTCGCTGCCCGGCCTCGCCTACCTCCTGCTGGAGGGTTTTGTCCGAAGCCTGGGCGCGCCCCGCCACCTCCTCGGCAACCACGTGCTCCTCGCACTCGACGGTGGCGGGTACGCGGTCCTGGCCCACCTGCGGCGCGGCTCCCCGCGGGTGGCCGCGGGCGACCGGGTCGAGGCGGGGCAGCAGCTCGCCGAGTGCGGGAACTCCGGCAACTCCTCCGAACCGCACCTGCACTTCCAGCTCATGGACGGCCCCGACGTGCGGACCGCACGGGGGCTGCCGTTCCGTTGGGAGTGGGTGGACGACGCCGGGCGGCCGAGGTCCGGGGTGCCCGAGGACACCCACTCCCTGGTTGCCGTGCCGGCCGGGCCCGCGGGGGGAGCGGTACCCGACGACGGCGCCTGAAGCGGTCCGGCCGCCCTGGCGGGGCTCCCGGCGGGGCGGCCGGAGGGGCCCGGCGCGGTCGAGGACCGTCCGCGGGCGGATGGGCCTTCGGAGGGAGGGAGCGCGGCGAGTCCAAGGTCACATCCGTGCGCCGCTGCGCTCGAAGGTGCGGCTCCCCTAGCCTGCCGGTTATGACGGTCCTGCCTGATGACGGGCTTCCGCCGGCCGCCGAGTTTCCCGCAGCCACCCGTGCGCAGTGGCAGGCCCTCGTCGAGGGTGTCCTGCGCAGAACGGGTGCGAGCGAGGCCACCGGGGACGCGGCGGAGCTGGCGTTGTCCACCGAGTTGGAGGACGGGCTCCGCACCCGTCCGCTCTACACCGCGGACGAGGGAGGCGGGGCCGGTCCGGCCGGCTTCCCCGGAGCGGCGCCGTACCTGCGCGGGAGGACGCCGCGGGGGAACACGGTCTCCGGCTGGGAGGTACGGCAGCAGCACCGCGGGCCCGACCCTCGGGCGGCCAACGAGGCGGTGCTGGCCGACCTGGAGAACGGGGTTGCCGCGCTGTGGCTGATGCTGGGGCCCGGGGGGATCGATCCGGCGGCGCTGCCGACCCTCCTCGCGGGGGTGCACCTCGACCTGGCACCGGTGGTGCTGGACGCCGGTACGTTGTTCCCGGCGGCGGCTGAGGAACTGCTGTCGCTCGCCGCGGACCGGGGGCTGCCGCTCGCTGCGCTGTCCGGTGGGCTGGGCGCCGACCCGCTGGGGGCGCTCGCCCGCACGGGTGCCGACGCGCGCACCGGGGAGCTGCTGGACGCCGCGGCCGGACTGGCCGTGCGAGTGCGCGCGGAGGCGCCCGCGCTGCGGACGATGACGGTGGACGCGCTGCCGTACCACGAGGCGGGTGGCTCGCCCGCCGAGGAGCTGGGCTGCTCGCTGGCGACCGGGGTCGCGTACCTGCGCCGGCTCACCGAGGCCGGGTTGAGCCCCGAAGAGACCTGCGCGCAAATGGAGTTCCGCTACGCCGCCACCACCGACCAGTTCCTGACGACCGCCAAGCTGCGGGCTGCCCGGCGGCTGTGGGCGAGGGTGGCTGAGGTGTGCGGGGTGCCCTCGGGGGAGGGCGGCCAGCGCCAGCACGCGGTGACCTCCTCGGTGATGATGACGCGTCGCGACCCGTGGGTGAACATGCTGCGCGGCACGGTGGCGACGCTCGGCGCCGGAGTCGGCGGTGCGGACGCGGTGACGGTGCTGCCGTTCGACGACGCGGTCGGGCTGCCGGACGCGTTCGCCCGGCGGATCGCCCGGAACACGTCCACGATCCTGGTCGAGGAGTCGCACGTCGCGCGGGTGGCCGACCCGGCCGGCGGCTCCTGGTACGTGGAGCGGCTGACGGAGGAGCTGGCCCGGGCGGGCTGGGCGCGGTTCCAGGAGATCGAGCGGGCCGGCGGCCAGCGCGCGGCCCTCACCGACGGAACGATTCCCCGGTGGCTCGACGAGAGCTGGCGCCGACGGCAGGAGGAGGTGGCGCACCGCCGGGAGCCGGTCACGGGGGTGAGCGAGTTCCCGTTCCTGTCCGAGGAGCCGCTGCGGCGCGAGCCGGCGCCCTCCCGTCCGGGGGGCGGCCTGCCCCGGGTGCGCCGGGACGAGGCGTACGAGCGGCTGCGGACCCGTTCGGACGCGGCGCTCGCCGCGACCGGGTCCCGGCCGAAGGTGCTGCTGGCCGCGCTCGGCACCCCCGCGCAGTACACCGCGCGGGCCGGTTTCGCCGCCAACCTCCTCCAGGCGGGCGGTCTGGAGCCGGTCACGGTGGAGATCGCCGATCCCGCGGCGGCGGCCGGGGCGCTGGCGGACAGCGGGGCCGCGGCGGCGGTCCTGTGCTCCTCGGACGCCGTGTACGGGGAGCGGGCCGCCGAGGTGGCCGCGGCGCTGTCCGAGGCCGGGGCGCGGCGGGTGCTGCTGGCCGGACGGCCGGGGGAGCGCGCCGCGGAGTACCGGGCGGCCGGGGTGGACGGGTTCGCCGCCGCCGGTGACGACGCGGTGGCCCTGCTGACCGGGTTGCAGGACGCCCTCGGCGTCCCCGGCACCGTGGACGAGCCGGGTTCCGACGAGACAGGAGTGGTCTGATGGGCGGCGGCGGCATCCCGGACTTCACCGGCATCGAGCTGGGGAACGTGCCGGAGGCGGACCCGGCGGCCGGTGAGCGGTGGCGGGCCGGGCTGGAGAAGGAGACCGGCCGCAGCGCCGGGGAGTCGGTGTGGGAGACGCCGGAGGGCATCGGCGTCAGGCCGCTCTACACGGCGCGGGACCTGGCCGGTCTGGAGTACCTGGACACCTACCCCGGGCTCGCGCCGTTCGTCCGCGGGCCGTACCCGACGATGTACGTGAACCAGCCGTGGACGGTCCGGCAGTACGCGGGCTTCTCCACGGCCGAGGAGTCGAACGCCTTCTACCGGCGCAATCTCGCCGCCGGCCAGAAGGGCCTGTCGGTGGCCTTCGACCTCCCGACGCACCGCGGCTACGACAGCGACCATCCGCGGGTGTCGGGCGATGTCGGCATGGCCGGGGTGGCGATCGACTCGATCCTCGACATGCGGCAGCTCTTCGACGGCATCCCGCTGGACCGGATGAGCGTGTCGATGACCATGAACGGCGCGGTGCTGCCGGTCCTGGCGCTGTACATCGTCGCGGCCGAGGAGCAGGGGGTGGGACCGGAGAAGCTGGCCGGGACCATCCAGAACGACATCCTCAAGGAGTTCATGGTCCGCAACACCTACATCTACCCGCCGCAGCCCTCGATGCGGATCATCTCCGACATCTTCGCGTACACCTCGCGGCGGATGCCGCGCTACAACTCGATCTCCATCTCCGGGTACCACATCCAGGAAGCCGGGGCGACGGCCGACCTGGAGCTGGCCTACACGCTGGCCGACGGGGTGGAGTACCTGCGGGCCGGGAGGGGCGCGGGGCTGGACGTGGACGCGTTCGCCCCGCGGCTGTCCTTCTTCTGGGCGATCGGGATGAACTTCTTCATGGAGGTCGCCAAGTTGCGGGCGGCCCGGCTGCTCTGGGCGAGGCTGGTGCGGCAGTTCGAGCCGCAGAACCCGAAGTCGCTCTCGCTGCGCACTCATTCGCAGACCTCCGGCTGGTCGCTCACCGCCCAGGACGTCTTCAACAACGTCACCCGCACCTGTGTGGAGGCGATGGCGGCGACGCAGGGGCACACCCAGTCGCTGCACACCAACGCGCTGGACGAGGCGCTGGCCCTGCCGTCGGACTTCTCCGCGCGGATCGCCCGCAACACCCAGCTGCTGCTCCAGCAGGAGTCCGGCACCTGCCGGGTGATCGACCCGTGGGGCGGCAGCGCGTACGTGGAGCGGCTCACGCACGACCTGGCGCGCCGGGCGTGGCAGCACATCGAGGAGGTGGAGGCGGCCGGCGGGATGGCGAAGGCGATCGACGCGGGCATCCCGAAGCTGCGGGTGGAGGAGGCCGCCGCCCGCACCCAGGCCCGGATCGACTCCGGCCGGCAGCCGGTGGTCGGCGTCAACAAGTACCGGGTGGAGACCGACGAGCAGATCGACGTGCTCCGGGTGGACAACTCCTCGGTCCGCGCCCAGCAGGTCGAGAAGCTCCGCAGGCTGCGCGCCGAACGCGACGAGGGGGCCTGCCGGGCGGCGCTGCGGGGGCTGACCGCGGCCGCCCGCGAGGGGCACCGGGACGGCGGTGGCCTGGAGGGCAACCTGCTGCACCTGGCCGTGGTCGCGGCCCGTGCCAAGGCCACGGTCGGGGAGATCTCGGACGCGCTGGAGCAGGTCTACGGGCGCCACGCGGGGCAGATCCGTACCATCGCCGGTGTGTACCGAGAAGAAGCCGGGGCCTCCTCGGGGCTGGAGCGCACCCGTGCGCTGGTGGCGGAGTTCGAGCAGGCGGAGGGCCGCCGGCCGCGCATCCTGGTGGCCAAGATGGGCCAGGACGGCCACGACCGCGGTCAGAAGGTGATCGCGACCGCCTTCGCCGATCTCGGCTTCGACGTGGACGTCGGCCCGCTCTTCCAGACGCCGGGCGAGGTGGCCCGGCAGGCGGTGGAGGCGGACGTGCACGTGGTCGGCGTCTCCTCGCTGGCCGCCGGCCACCTGTCGCTGGTGCCGGCGCTCAAGCAGGAGCTCGCCGAGCAGGGGCGCGAGGACGTCATGATCGTGGTCGGCGGGGTGATCCCGCCCGCGGACGTGGAGCCGCTGCGGGAGATGGGTGCGGCGGCGGTCTTCCCGCCGGGGACGGTGATCCCGGACGCCGCCCGCGACCTGGTGCGGTCGCTCGCCGAGAGCCTCGGTCACGCGCGGTGAGCGGGACGTGGGGCGCGTACGCGGTGGGCGGGGGGCGCCGATGCCGCCGGTGATCGACGTGGAGGCGTACGCGCGCGGCGTGCTGGCGGGTTCCCGGGCGCAGATCGCCCGTGCCATCACGCTGGTGGAGTCCACCCGGCCCGAACACCGCAGGCTGGCGCAGGAGTTGCTGGTCCGTCTGCTGCCGCAGGCGGGCGGCGCGGCGCGGGTCGGGATCAGCGGGGTGCCCGGCGTGGGCAAGTCCACCTTCGTGGACGCGCTGGGGACGCTGCTGACCGGGCGCGGTCACCGGGTGGCGGTGCTGGCGGTGGACCCGTCCTCGGGCCGCAGCGGCGGCTCGATCCTCGGCGACAAGACGCGGATGGCCCGTCTCGCGGTGGACCCGGACGCGTTCGTCCGGCCGTCGCCGACCTCCGGCACGCTGGGCGGGGTGGCCCGGGCGACGCGCGAGACGATCGTGGTGATGGAGGCCGCCGGCTACGACGTGGTGCTGGTCGAGACGGTCGGGGTGGGCCAGTCCGAGACGGCGGTCGCCGGCATGGTCGACTCCTTCCTGCTGCTCACGCTCGCGCGCACCGGCGACCAGCTCCAGGGCATCAAGAAGGGCGTGCTGGAGCTGGCCGACGTGGTCGCGGTGAACAAGGCGGACGGTCCGCACGAGCGGGACGCCCGGTCCGCCGCCCGGGAGCTGGCCGGTGCGCTGCGGCTGCTGCGGCCCGCCGAGGCGGACGGGTCGGACGCCTGGAATCCGCCGGTGCTCACGTGCAGCTCGCTGGAGGGCACCGGCCTGGACGAGGTGTGGGAGCGGCTGCGGGCCCACCGCGGCCTGCTGGACGGCACCGGGGCGCTGGCCGCGAAGCGTCGCGACCAGCAGGTGGACTGGGTCTGGTCGATGGTCAGGGAGCAGCTACTCGACCGGCTGCGGGACGATCCCCGGGTGCGCGAGCTGGCCCCGGGGCTGGAGCGGGGTGTCCGGGAGGGCGCCCTCCCGGCCACGCTGGCCGCCGAGCGGTTGCTGGACGCCTTCGACTCCCGGACCTGATCCGTGTCCCCGTGGGCACTGGGCGGTCCCCGGCGGCAGCGGTGGTACCCGGCGGCACCGGGCGGTACCGGCGGGGGGCCGCCCGGTGCGGGTGTCAGGAGGCCAGCCGGTCGGCCAGCGCGGTGGCCCGCTCCTCGGCGGCTCCGAGGGCCCGGGTGCGGGAGGCCTCGGCGAGCGGGACCAGCTCGGCCATCGCCGGGACGGAGGCGGCCAGCGTCAGCTCCGGGACGATGAACTCCAGGTCGAAGCCGAGCACGTCGCCGAGCACGTAGCCGAGGTAGTTCTGCACGTAGTCGTTGCCCTCCTGGGGCGTGCCCGGCGCGTAGGAGCCGCCGCGGCTGGCCACGACCGTGACCGGCTTGCCCTCGGTGGTGCGCTGCCCGGTGGCGGCGGTGCGGCCGATGACCAGGACGTGGTCGATCCACGCCTTGAGGGTGGACGGGATCGTGTAGTTGTACATCGGCGCGCCGATGACGATCGCGTCGGCGCTCTCCAACTCGGTCAGCAGCGCCTCGCGGTAGGCGGCTGCCGCCTTCTCCTGCGGGGTCTGCGCGTCGGCGGGGACGCCCGCCGACCGGGCGACCACGGCGTCGAAGTGCGGGACCGGGGCCTCGGCGAGGTCGCGGTGCACCACCCGCCCGTCCGGGTGGCGCTTCTCCCACGCGGTGCGGAAGGCGGCGGTGACGGCGCGGGAGGCGGAGGCGTCGCCGTTCAGCGAGGAGTCGAGATGCAGGAGGGTAGCCATGGGAACACTCCAGTTTCGAGTAAGTGAGTGAAGTAACAGCTGTTGCTATTTCTAGCATAGCTACTTACTTTTCTGCACCCACTCGCTCCGGTGCAGTACGCTGGGGCTCATGGCCGAGGCGGAAGCGAGCACGCGCGACGACGGGGCGGACCTCGTCTGCTCCTCCCCCGAGGACGGCATCACCCGGGTCTTCCAGCTCCTCGGCAAACGCTGGACAGGGCTGGTGATCGCCGCTTTGATGAGCGGACCCGGTCACTTCACCGAACTGCGCAGGTCGGTGCCCGGGATCAGCGAGCGGATGCTCGCCGACCGGCTGACCGAACTCGCCGCGCACGACCTGGTGGTCCGCTCGGTTGACGAGGGGCCGCCGCTGCGGGTCAGCTACCGGCTGACCCCCGCCGGAGCCGCGCTCCGGCCGGCCATGGCCGAGCTGGCGCGCTGGGCGGAGGGGAACCTCCCCGTGGAGGGGTCCCGCTGCCCGGACTTCGGCGGCTGAGAAGCCGCGGGGGAGCCGGAGGGGGCCGCACACGGGGCCCGCCGTCGGCGCGGTCCCGGCGGCGGGCGGAACGACGGGAACGCGAGGGGGAGCACACCGGTCATGGAACGGATTCCGCACGTCGAGGGCTTCGCGGCCCGGCCGCGCACCGATGCACCGAAGAGGACCGGAAAGCTGCTGCGGCAGAAGGTCCCGCGGCAGCAGCAGGCCGAACTCCGCGTGCCCGACGACCGCCCGGACGTCCTCGCCGCCGTCGAGGAGTCCAACCGCGACCGGCTGCCGGAGCTGACCCCGATCAGGGTCGGCCGGATGGTCGCCTCGCCGTTCGCCTTCCTGCGCGGCACGGCCGGGCTGATGGCGTACGACCTCGCCCACGGCACCCCCGTCACCGGCATCGGCACCCAGCTCTGCGGGGACTCGCACGCCGCCAACTTCGGCATCTACGGCGATGTCCGCGGCGAACTGGTCATCGACCTCAACGACTTCGACGAGACCGCGCCCGGCCCGTGGGAGTGGGACCTCAAACGCCTCGCCACCTCCCTCGTCCTGGCCGGACGGGAGGCCGGCGCCGGCGAGAAGACCTGCCGGTCGGCCGCCGAGGACGCCGCCGGCTCCTACCGCCGGACGATGCGGCTGCTGGCGCGGATGCCGGTCGCCGACGCCTGGAACGCGATCGCCGACGAGGAACTCGTCTCGCACGCCGACGCCAAGGGCCTCACCGGCACCCTGGAGCGGATCGGCCGCAAGGCGCGCCGCAACACCAGCGCCCGGTTCGCCGCGAAGTCCACCGAACCCGACGGGCAGGACGGGCGGCGCTTCGTGGACGCGCCGCCCGTCCTGCGCCGGGTGCCGGACGCCGAGGCCGCCTCCGTCACTGCCTCCCTCGGCCCGTACCTGGAGACGTTGCCGACCGACTGCCTGCCGCTGCTCAGCCGGTACGCGGTGCACGACGTCGCCTTCCGGGTGGTGGGCACCGGCAGCGTCGGAACGCGCGCGTACGTGGTGCTGCTGCTGGACCACAACGACGAGCCGCTGGTCCTCCAGATCAAGGAGGCCAGGCCGTCCGTGCTGCGCTCGCACCTCGCCGCCGCCGGCTTCGCCGCTCCGCCGGCCGGCCACGAAGGGCGCCGGGTGGTGCTCGGACAGCAGCGGATGCAGGTGGTCAGCGACGGGATGCTCGGCTGGACGACGGTGGACGGCCGGCCGTTCCAGGTGCGGCGGTTCCGCAACCGCAAGGGCAGCGTGGACCCGGCCGCGCTGGCCCCCGACCAGCTCGACGACTACGCGCGGATGACCGGAGCGCTGCTCGCCCGGGCGCACGCGCACAGCACGGACCCGCGGCTGATCGGCGGGTACTGCGGCAAGGGCGAGCACCTGGAGCAGGCCGTGGGCGCTTTCGCGGTGGCGTGCGCGGACCGGACCGAGGCCGACCACCGGGTCCTGGCCGACGCCGTCCGCGCCGGGCGCATCGCGGCCGAGACCGGGGTGTGAGCACGGGCGCGCTCCGGTTGCGTAGGCTGGCCGGGTGACTGAACCGCAGACCCACTCGACCGGCGAGCCCGGCACGGAGCGCCTGGAGCGCGCCGTGCGGGCGGCGGAGACCGCGCTCATCGAGTTCGAGATCGCGGTGGAGACCTTCCGGGTCGAAGTCGAGAACTTCTCCCGGCTGCACCACCAGCGGCTCGGCCCGATGTACGCCCGGCTCGACGAGCTGGACGCGTCCCTCGCGGAGGCGACCGCGGCCCGGACGGGCGATGCGGAGGACCTCCGCAAGGCCCGCGAGGCGCGCGGCGCGGTGCTGCCGATGCCCGGCGTCGACGAGCTGTTCGGCGGCTGGCTGCAGTCCGAGGGGCTCTCCCCGGAGGCGCAGGCGATGCTCACCGACCGCGCGGTGCGCCCCCCGGAACGGGTGCGCCCGAGCGACGGCGCCCGCCGGATCTACCGGGACCTGGTCCGCAAGGCGCACCCCGACCTGGCCGGGGACGAGGCCGATCGGGCCCGGCGGGACGAGTTCATCGTCCGGGTCAACCGTGCCTACGCGGAGGGCGACGAGCAGCTCCTCGGCCGACTCGCCGAGGAGTGGGCGGCCGGACCGGCTCCGGAGCGGCCCCGGCTCAGCCGCAGCGAGGAGCTGTACGCCCGGCTGGAGTGGCTCGCCGAGCGCAAGGAGTGGCTCACCCGGGTGGCCGGTGAGCTGGAGAACAGTGCCATCGGCTCGATGCTGAAGATGGCCCCCGACGACCCGGACGGGCTGCTCAACGACATCGCCGAGCAGTTGCTGGCCGATGTGGCGGCCCGGGAGGCGCGGCTGGCCGAGCTGGTCGCGGAGGCCGCGGAGGCGGAGCGCCCGAAGGCGGAGGGCCCGGGGGCGGAGACGCCGGTGCAGCCCGCGAAGGCGCCTGGCGAGGCGGTGGTCCGCGGGGGGAAGGCCGCTGCCCCCGACCCGGACCGGCCCGCGACCCCGGCGGAACCCACGGAACCCACCGGGGGCACGGAGCCCGCGGAACCCACGGAACAGACGAAGGAGGCGCAGGAGTGAGCCAGTTCGGACGCGTACCGGCGGTGGACGTCGGATCGGTGCAGGAGGACGGCCTCCTGCTGGACGTGCGGGAGCCGGAGGAGTGGGCGGCAGGCCGCGCCGCGGCGGCAGTGCACATCCCCATGGGCGAGATCGTCACCCGCTTCGGCGAGGTCGGCGAACTCGCCGCGGACCGTCGGGTCTTCGTCATCTGCCGGTCCGGCGGCCGGTCCGCCCAGGTGACCCAGTACCTGGTCGGCCAGGGTCTGGACGCCGTCAACGTGGACGGCGGCATGGTGGGTTGGGAGGCGTCCGGCCGCCCGATGGTCGCCGACGCCGGCCCGCCCGCCGTCCGCTGAGCCCCCCCGCCCCGCCCCGCCGGGGCGTGCGGGTCAGGCGGGCGGCGGTACGTTCGCCGCGTAGCGCCCCCGGACGTTGCCCGGCGGGTCGAAGTCGGCCACCACGAAGACCCGGCCGCTCTCCGCGGTGGCGATCCCCACGCCCATCTCCCGTCCGGTGGCCCACACCAGTTGAGTGAAGGCGTGCTCGGCGGTCAGCTCCCCCGGCGCCGGCTCCCGGCCGTAGGCGGGATAGTCGTCACCGCAGGCGTACCAGCGCCGGACGGCCGCCTCGCCGTAGGTGTCCTCGACGGGCGGGCCGGAGAAGGCGGCCACGTTCTCGCCGTAGCGGTTGCCCGGCCGTACGGTGAGAACGTCCCGCTCGGCCAGCTCCCCGGCCCACTCCTGGGCGTGCGCGCCGATGACGGGCGACAGCTCCAGTGCCGGGACGCCGTGCCGGGTCCGGTGGGCGTTGACGGCCGCCAGCACCCGCCGCGCCGTACGCGCCGCGTCCGGTGCGCCGGGCGCCCGCGCCCCCTCGGAGGTGGCAGGGCCCGGGGAGGCGGCCGGTGCGGTCGGGGCCTCGGAGGCTGCCGGCCGCTCGGTGCCGGGTGTCCGGGCGCCCTGTGCGGTGCCGGCGGCGGCCCGCACCTCCCCGGTGGCGAGCAGCAGCACGAGTGCGGCCGCCGCTCCGGTCCTCATGAGCCTCATCGGCCTATCCCTGCTTTCATCGCCTCGACCCGCGACCCGCCGTGACTGCGGCCCGCCGCTCCAGGGTCGCGGCTCGAAGGGCCGCGCCCCGCGGGACCGCGCGGCGAACCGCCGCAGGGTCACCCGGAGGGCGGCGCCTCCCGCTCCGGCCGCCGGCCCCCTTCCCGGCCCGCGGCTCAGGCGTCGAAGTCGACCTCGACGGTGCCGGAGACCGCCCGCGACTGGCAGGCCAGGACGAAACCCGCGTCCAGCTCCTCTTGCTCCAACGCGAAGTTGCGGTCCATCCGCACCTCGCCGGCGAGCAGCCGGATCCGGCAGGTGCCGCAGACGCCGCCCGTGCAGGCGTACGGCGCGTCGCCGCGGTTGCGCAGCACCGTCTCCAGGACACTCTCGCCTTCCCGCATCGGCCAGGCGCCGCTGCGGCCGTCCAGGGTCGCCCGTACGGTCGCCGCGGCGTGCAGCGGGCCGGTGTCCGGGACCGTCGTGGCCGGGGCGACGGTGTCCGCGACGTGGAAGACCTCCTGGTGCACCCGCTCGGTGGGGACGCCCAGCCCGGCGAGCGCCTGTTCCGCGCCCCGCACCAGACCGTGCGGCCCGCAGAGGAACCAGCCGTCGATCCGGTCGACCGGCAGCAGCGCCGGCAGCAGGGTGGCCAGCCGCTCCGCGTCCAGCCGCCCGGTGGGGAGTCCGGACTGCTGCTCCTCGCGGGAGAGCGTCTGGACCCACTGGAAGCGGTCGGGGAAGCGGTCCTTGAGGTCGGCGGTCTCCTCCAGGAACATCGTCGAAGCGACCGTGCGGTCGCTGCGGAGCAGGCAGAAGCGGGCGGTCGGCTCCTGCGCCAGCAGCGTGCCGGCGATGGAGAGCACCGGGGTGATCCCGCTGCCGCCGACGACCGCCGCGTAGTGCCCGGGGCGCGGATCGAGCACGAAGCGGCCCCGCGGCGGCAGCACGTCGACCGTGTCACCGGCGGCCAGTTCCTTCCGCGCCCAGCCGGAGAACACCCCGCCCGTCACCAGCCGGATGCCGACGGTCAGCCGCGCGCCGTCCCCGGCCGGGGTGCATACCGAATACGTCCGCCGGACCTCCGCATCGACCGGGCCCGCGGTGCCTTCCGGGCCGCCGCCCGTCCTGGGCGCGGCGGGGCGGCGCAGGGTGAGGTGCTGCCCGGGGATGTGCCGGAAGGCGCGGCGCAGCGCGGGCGGCACGTCGAAGGTGACGGCGACGGCGTCCTCGGTCAGCGGCTCCACCGCGGCCACCCGGAGCGGATGGAAGATCACGACAACTCCTTGAAGTGGTCGAACGGTTCGCGGCAGAACTCGCAGCGGCGCAGCGCCTTGCACGCGGTGGAGGAGAAGCGGCTCAGCAGCGCGGTGTCGGTGGAGCCGCACTGCGGGCAGCGCACGGACAGTTCCAGCGGGACCGGGCCCTCGGCCGGCCGGCTGGGACGCGGCGGCGCGATGCCCGCCTCGGCCAGTTTGCGGCGGCCCTCCGTGGTGATGTCGTCCGTGGTCCAGGCGGGCGCCAGCACCCGCCGCACGGTGACGCGGCCGATGCCCCGGGCGTGCAGCACCTGCTCGATGTCGGCGGCCATCGTCTCGACGGCCGGGCACCCGGTGTAGGTCGGCGTCAGCTCGACGTGGACCTCGTCCGCGGCGGTGAGGCGGACCGTGCGCAGCACGCCGAGTTCGGCGAGCGAGAGCACCGGCAGCTCCGGGTCGGGCACCGCACCGGCCAGTTCGCGCAGCTCCGCCTCCAGTCCGTCGCCGGATGCCTCCGGTCCGGCCCCCGGGGCGTCCGGGGCGTCGGGGGCAGCGTTCGTGGGGTCGGGGGCGGGGCTCACCACGACGCTCCCGGGTGGCTGCGGTGCAGGTGCTGCATCTCGGCCAGCAGCCGCCCGAACGGTTCGGTGTGCACGCCACGGCGGCCGCCCCCGGCCGACCAGCCGTCGCGCTGCGGTCCCTGCGGCAGCGTGAGCCCGGCCCTGGCGACCACCGAGGTGATCCGCTCCGCCCACGCCGCCTCCAGGGCCGGCCAGTCGACGAGGAGGCCGTCCACCGGTTCGGACAGCTCACCGGTGAAGTGCCACAGCGCGTCCAGCGACTCCTGCATCCGCCGGTGGCTCGACTCCGTGCCGTCGCCCAGCCGCAGCGTCCACTGCTCCGCGTGGTCGCGGTGGTAGGCGGTCTCCTTCACCGCCTTGCCGGCGAGCCCGGCCAGTCGCCCGCCCGAGGCGGCGAGTTGCCCGTGGAGCAGTTCCTGGTGGGTCGAGAAGAGGAGCTGCCGGGCGATCGTGCGGCTGAAGTCGCCGTTCGGCTGCTCGACCAGTTGCACGTTGCGGAAGGCGCGTTCCTCACGGAGGAAGGCCAGCGCGTCCTCGTCGCGGTGCTCGTCGGCCAGCGAGAGCAGGGTGCGGGCCTGGCCGAGCAGGTCGAGGGCGATGTTGGCGAGCGCCACCTCCTCCTCCAGCACCGGGGCGTGGCCGGCCCACTCCCCCAGACGCTGGGCGAGGATCAGCGCGTCGTCCCCGAGCGCCAGCGCGGCCGGATCGGTGACGGCCGCGCCCGCCGCCGTCCGGGTCCCGGGCTCCGCCGGGCCGGTCGGGATGCCGGTGCTCACAGGTTCCGCACCCCCTCGGGGACCTCGTAGAACGTCGGATGCCGGTAGGGCTTGTCGGCGGAGGACGCGAAGAACGGGTCCCTCTCGTCCGGTGAGGAGGCGGTGATCTCGTGCGAGGGCACCACCCACAGCGAGACGCCCTCGCCGCGCCGGGTGTAGAGGTCGCGGGCGTTGCGCAGGGCGAGCGGGGCGTCCGGGGCGTGCAGGCTGCCGGCGTGGGTGTGCGACAGGCCGCGACGGCTGCGGACGAAGACCTCCCACAGCGGCCAGGACGCCGCCGTGCCGGCCGCGGCATCCGAGGGGGCCGCGGGGGCCCGGGCCGCGGGCTCCTGGGACGCGGCCGGGGCGGGCGCCGGGCCGGACGGTTCCGACGGGTGCGCGGGGACGGTCACGAGGCCACCGCCGCTCCGCCGCGTGCGGCGCGCTTGGCCGCGTACGCCGAGGCCGCTTCGCGCACCCAGGCGCCGTCCTCGTGCGCCCGGCGGCGTCGGCTGATCCGCTCCTCGTTGCACGGGCCGTTGCCGCTGAGTACCTGGTGGAACTCGTCCCAGTCGATGGGGCCGAAGTCGTACCGGTCGCGCTCCTCGTTCCAGGCCAGCTCCGGGTCCGGCAGCGTCAGCCCCAGCGACTCCGCCTGCGGCACGCAGATGTCCACGAAGCGCTGCCGCAGCTCGTCGTTGGAGTGTCGCTTGATCTTCCAGGCCATCGACTGCGCCGAGTGCGCGGACTCGGCGTCCGGTGGGCCGAACATCATCAGCGAGGGCCACCACCAGCGGTCCACCGCGTCCTGTGCCATCGCGTGCTGGGCCGCCGTCCCACGGCTCAGGGCGAGCAGGGCCTCGTAGCCCTGGCGCTGGTGGAAGGACTCCTCCTTGCAGACCCGCACCATGGCCCGCGCGTACGGCCCGTAGGAGCAGCGGCACAGCGGTACCTGGTTGGTGATCGCCGCGCCGTCCACCAGCCATCCGACGGCGCCGACGTCGGCCCAGGTGAGGGTGGGGTAGTTGAAGATCGAGGAGTACTTCTGCCGACCGCTGTGCAGCTTGTCGAGCAGTTCCTCCCGGTCGGCGCCGAGCGTCTCGGCGGCGCTGTACAGGTACAGCCCGTGCCCGGCCTCGTCCTGGACCTTGGCCATCAGCACCGCCTTGCGCCGCAGCGAGGGCGCCCGGGTGATCCAGTTGGCCTCCGGCTGCATGCCGATGATCTCCGAGTGGGCGTGCTGGGCGATCTGCCGCACCAGGCCGGCCCGGTACGCGTCCGGCATCCAGTCCCGCGGTTCGATCCGCTCCTCGGCCGCGACGGCGGCGTCGAAGGCGGCCTGGAGGGCTGCGCAACGCTCCTGGCCGGTCGGCTGGTCCGTGCCGGGGCTGCGCCCCGGCAGCGCTGTCGTCATCAGTGAGCTCCTTCGCCCGTACCGATCCGGCGGTGGCTCGGCGGCGATGCCAGCCGACCGATCGTTCGGTTCAATGGTCTGCGGTGCCGCCGGGGGTGTCAAGGCGGCCGCACCGCCTCCTCGGGAGCCGTCGGGACCCTCGGGGGCGTCCGGGCCGCCGGGGCCTTCCGGGTCGGACGTGCCGCAGGGGCCGGACGGGGTCGACCGGTGACTGTCCGGGGCCGACCGGACGCCCCGGACGACCCGAACGGCCCCGACGAGGCGGGGCACCCCTTAATCTCTGGGGGACGACGAGGGGATCGGGGAGGGCATGCAGCCGTACGCAGAACCGTCGCGGGAGCCGGACGGGCGGCCGGACGCCGCGCGGCCGGAGCCGCCGGAGCCGCCGGAGCCGCCGGGCGTGGAGGCGCTCGCGCCCTCGTCCCGCATCCTCCTGGCCGTCGCCGCCGCCGTGCTCGCGGTCGTGGTCGCGGTCCACATGGGCATGGTCTTCCTGCACGTGGCACCGTCCAACGCGGTGAGCGAGCAGTACGCCGGAACGATCGACGGCTACATCTACCCAGAGTTCGAGCAGAACTGGAAGCTGTTCGCCCCGAACCCGCTCCAGCAGAACATCGCCGTCCACGCACGGGTCGAGCTGCGCGCGCCCGACGGCGACCTGCGGCGCACCGGCTGGGTGAACCTCACCGCCGAGGACGCGGTGGCGATCCGCGGCAACCCGTTCCCCAGTCACGTGCACCAGAACGAACTGCGCCGCGCCTGGGACTTCCTCGACAGCTCACACGACTCCGACGACCGTCCGACCGGCTCCCGGGGCGAGCTGTCCGAGTCCTACGTGAAGCGGATCGTGCTGCTGCGGCTGGAGGAGCGGGTCGACACCGACCGGGTCCAGCGTGTCCAGATCCGGTCGGCCACCCGCGCGGTGGCCCCGCCCCGGTGGAGCGGGGAGACGGTCGACACCGGCACCCGGTACCGGGTGCTGCCCTGGTGGCCGGTGGTCGACGCAGACGTCCCCGGAGGCAGCCGATGAGCGCGCACCAGGGGTACCGGTCCGCCGGTTCCGCGTCCGCTCCGGGCCCCCGCCCGTCCGCCGGCCCGGGGGCGGTGAAGCGGGCCGGTGCCCGCTTCGACCGGGTGCTCCTGACCTGGTTCGCCCGGATCACCGGGCAGGCGCTCGGCCCCCATCAGACCGCGATTGTCCGCATCGGCTTCGCCGGGACCTGGCTGTTCTTCCTGCTGCGGGAACTGCCGCACCGCCACGAGCTGTACGGTCCCGCCTCGCCGTGGAGCTGGGCGCTGGCCCAGCGCCTGGTGGACGGCAACGAGGCCTTCACCGTGCTGCTCTGGACGGACAGCGCCCTCTGGTTCGAGCTGGTCTTCCTCTTCGCCGTGCTCTCCTCGGCGGCGCTGCTGCTGGGCTGGCGCACCCGCACCATGTCGGTGTTCTTCATGATCGGGGTGCTCTCCCTCCAGAACCGCAGCGTCTTCATGGGGGATGGCGGGGACAACGTCATCCACCTGATGGCGATGTACCTGGTGTTCGTCCGCTGCGGGCAGGTCTGGTCGCTCGACGCCCACCGGGCCCGCCACCGGGCCGGCAGCGGCGACGCGGACACCACCGGTCTCGTGCTGTGGTGCCTCACCGGTGCCGCGCTGCTGGTCACCACCGTGCTCGGTCTGCTGAGCTGGGGCTGGGTGCTGCTGTTCTGGGCGCTCCTGGCCGCTCACGCCCTGCGCTGGTACGCGCGGCGCTTCGGCACCGGTGAGCACCGCGGCCTCATCGACGCGCTGGCCCACCTGGCGCACAACGCCGCACTGCTGGTGATCATCGCCGAGGTCTGCCTGATCTACGCGACGGCTGGCTGGTACAAGGTGCAGGGCTCCCGCTGGCAGGACGGCACCGCCGTCCACTACCCGATGCACCTGGACTACTTCGCTCCCTGGCCCGCCCTGTCCGACGTGCTGAGCGGCAGCGCGCTGGTCGTGCTGCTGCTCAGCTACGGCACGGTGATCGTCCAGGTCGCTTTCCCGTTCACGCTGTTCAACCGCCGCGTGAAGAACGTGCTGCTGGCGCTGATGATCGTGGAGCACGCCTCGATCGCGGTGATCCTCGGGCTGCCCTTCTTCTCGCTGGCGATGATCGCCGCGGACGCGGTCTTCCTGCCGACGGCCTTCCTGCTCTGGCTGGGCGCCCGCGCCGCGGGCCTCGCCCGGTCTGCCCGCCGCATCCCGCTGCCCGGCCGCCGGACGCGGCCCCGCCCGGCCGGTTCCGGCCCGTACGGCGCCGGGGACGGCGTGTACGGCGGCCGGGCAGCGCCCGGGGCGGAGGCGGGACGGGCGTCCGCCGCCGTCCCGGGGCCGCGCGGCGCCGAGGACGCCGGAAACGTGCCGGGTGCGCCGGAGGGACAGCGCGCTGCCCGCGTCCCGCGCGGGAAGGATGCGCCTGGCGCGGGCGGCGGCGACCGGTCCCCGGCCGACGCCGGCTAGGTCCCGTATTCCGCGGGTCCCTGATTCGGCTGGAGAGCGGAGTCGGACAGTGCCCGGCACGGGGGGAAGACGTCGCCTGGCGCGCGGCTGTGGGGAGCTCGACGAGAACTGCACGATGCGGCGATGAGTATGTCCGGCCCGGCCGGTCTATGGTTCGTCAGCTGATCGGAAGGTTCGAAGCAGGAGAGGCGATATGAGCCAGTTGCTGCGGGTCCAGAACTTCACCGTCTCGTGAGAGCGGACCAGCTGGCCGGCGCGGGCTCCGTCACCGGCGTCTGCGGCCGCGGCACGGCCGCCGTCCAGCGGCGTCCTGGCCCCGCACGCCGCGACCGGTCCACGGCCCTTACGCTGGCCGGATGACCAGCGCCCCCGGCCCCGGCGGCCTCCCCGCTCCCGGCCGGGACGGCCCCACCGGACACGCCGGCCCCACCTCCGGCGGTTCCGGGGACGCGGTGCGCGCCTGGCGGGCGGCGGCCCCGGAATCGGTGCTGCTGGACGGCTTCCACGCGGTGAAACACGCCCTGCGCTTCGGCGCCGAGGTGCGCGCGGTACTCAGCGCCGACCCGGCGGCCACTGCGGCGCTGGCCGAGGAGCTGGCCCCGGACCTCGCCGGGCGCCTCGCCGCTCTGGTGGTGCCGGTGGACGCCGGGACGCTGCGGTCGCTCGTGCCGCGGCTGCACCCCACCGGGGTCGCCGCCCTCGCCGTGCGCCCCGACCCCGGCGCCAACCGGGCGGTGCTGACGGCCCGGCCGCGCCGGGCGCCGGTGGTCGTCCTGGAGGACCCGCGGAACCTCGGCAACGTCGGGGCGGTCGTCCGGCTGGCGGCCGGGTTGGGCGCGACAGGGGTCGTCACCACCGGGGACGCCGATCCCTGGCACCCGAACGCGGTGCGCGGCGGCGCAGGGCTGCACTGGGCGACCGCGGTGGAGCGGGTCGCCCCCGGCGCCCTGCCGCCCGGCCCGCTGTACGTGCTCGACCCGGAGGGCGCGGACCTGCGCGGGGCCGTGCTGCCGGACGAGGCCGTGCTGGCCTTCGGGACGGAGCGGCACGGTGTCTCGCGGGAGCTGCGCGACCGTGCGGACCACCTGGTGGCGCTGCCGATGCGCGCCCAGGTGTCCAGCTACAACCTGGCGACCAGTGTCGCGATGGCGCTGTACCACTGGGCCGCTGGCCCTGCCACCCCCAAGGCCCCCGACCGTCCCTGACCCACCCCGACCGGGCGCACCGACCGGGCGCACCGCTTCCCGGACGGCGCGCGTGCCGCCCGGGAAGGGCGGCGGTCAGGCGGGGCGGCGCACCTCGACCGTCCGGAAGCGGCTCGTCACGAAGTCGGCGTCGCACAGGGCGGCGTTGGCCGCCGGGTTGCCGCCGGATCCGTGCAGGTCGGAGAAGGCGGCGGTCTGGTTGACGTACACCCCGCCCGTCAGGTTGAGCGAGAGCTGCGCGCACTCGGTGAGGCAGGTGTCCTCGATCATCCGCTCCACCTCCGGATCGGTGGTGTAGCCGGCGACGGTCATCGCGCCCTGCTCCCGGACGGTGCGGCGTAGCAGCTCGACGGCCGCCTCGGTGGAGTCCACGGCGACGGCGAAGGAGACCGGGCCGAAGCACTCGCGCAGGCAGACCTCCTCGGTCCCCGGATCGGCGGCGTCCAGCGCGACGATCGCCGGCGTCCGCACGGTCGCGTCGGGGAAGTCCGGGTGGACGACGGAGCGGGAGGCCAGGGCGGGTTCGCCGAGTCCGGCCGCGGCGTCCAGTCGCTCCGCCACCTGCGGGTTGGCCAGCGCGCCGAGCAGCGCGTGGGCGCGGGCGTCGTCGCCCAGCAGCGTGTCGACGGCGCCCGCGAGGTCGGCGACCACCTCCCGATACGTCTTCCGCCCGGCGTCGGTGGCGATGCCGGAGCGGGGGACGAGCAGGTTCTGCGGGGTGGTGCACATCTGACCGCTGTAGAGCGAGAGCGAGAACGCGAGGTTGGCCAGCATGCCGCGGTAGTCGTCGGTGGAGTCCACGACGACGGTGTTGACGCCGGCCTTCTCGGTGAAGACCTGCGCCTGGCGGGCGTGGTCCTCCAGCCAGTCCCCGAAGGCGGTGGAGCCGGTGTAGTCGACGAGCCGGACCTCCGGTCGCAGGGCGAGCGTCTTCGCCAGCCCCTCGCCGTCCCGCTCGGCGACCAGGGCGACCACGTTCGGGTCCAGCCCCGCCTCGCCGAGCACCTCGCGGGCGATCCGCACGGTGAGGGCCAGCGGCAGCACCGCGCGCGGGTGCGGTTTGACCAGGACCGGGTTGCCGGTGGCGAGCGAGGCGAACAGTCCCGGGTAGCCGTTCCAGGTGGGGAAGGTGTTGCATCCGATGACCAGGCCGATGCCGCGCGGCACCGCGGTGAAGCTCTTGGCGAGCGTCACCGGGTCGCGCTTGCCCTGCGGCTTCGACCAGGGCGCCCGCTCGGGCAGCCGGGTCTGCTCGGCGTAGGCGTGGGCGACGGCCTCCAGGCCGCGGTCCTGGGCGTGCGGTCCGCCTGCCTGCATCGCCATCAGGTACGCCTGGCCGCTGGTGTGCATCACCGCCTGGGCGAACTCGTGGGTGCGGGCGTTGATCCGGGCCAGGATCTCCAGGCAGACCGCGGCCCGCAGTTCCGGCCCCGCGGCCCGCCAGCCGGGCAGCGCGGCGGACATGGCCGGCAGCAGCACGTCGGCGTCGGGGTGCGGGTAGGCGATGTCCAGGGCCGGGCCGTAGGGGGAGACCTCGCTACCGTTCCAGTCGTCGGTGCCGGGCTGGTCCAGGGCGAAGCGCCGGCCGCGCAGCTCCTCGAAGGCGGCGAGCCCCTCGGCGGCACTCAGCGTGCCGTCCTCCCCGTAGGCCTTGGGGTGCTCCGGGTAGGGCGACCAGTAAGCCCGGCTGCGGTTCGTCTCCAGGGCGCGGTCCAGGGTGGGGCGGTGCTTCTCGATCAGCTTCTGTGCGGTGGGCGCGGCGGCCATCTGGGACCAACTCCTCGTCGAGCCGGGCGGTGGCGGGTGGACAGGGCCAGGTTAACCGAACGATCGGTCGGTGCAAGGGGGTGGAATCCGGCCCGGTGGCGCGTTCCTCGCCGAGTCCGCCCCAAGCTCGCGCCGACTGCGCGCGGGCTGCTGCCGGGCCCCTGCCGGGTCGCGCCGCAGGCGACTAGAGTGCGCCGAACGATCGGTCGGCGTTGCCGGCGGCCGGACCGCCGGCCGTACCCGGCAGAGGGGCGGAGGCATGCGCGACACCACCGGCGACGCGAGCAGGGGCACCGCGGACGGGGTGGCGGACGGGACACCCGCCGGTACGGTCGCCGTGGTCGGCACCGGGACGATGGGACAGGGCATCGCGCAGGTGGCGCTGGTCGCCGGCCACCCGGTGCTGCTGCACGACGCCGCCCCCGAGCGGGCCGCCCGCGCCGCCGAGGAGATCGGCCGCCGGCTGGACCGGATGGTGGCCAAGGGGCGGCTCAGCCCCGAGCAGCGGGAGGCCGCCGCCGGACGCCTGCGGCCGGCCGGGGAACTGGGCGCCCTCGCGGACGCCGCCCTCGTCGTCGAGGCGATCGTGGAGGACCTGGGCGCGAAGCAGCAGCTGTTCGGGGCACTGGAGTCGGTGGTCGGACCGGACTGCCTGCTGGCCACCAACACCTCCTCGCTGCCGGTCACCGCCGTCGCCGCGGCCCTGCACCGGCCGGAGCGCTTCCTCGGCCTGCACTTCTTCAACCCCGTGCCGTTGCTCCCGCTGGTGGAGGTGGTCAGCGGCGCCGCCACCAGCCCGGCAGTCGCCGACCGGGCGCAGGACCTCGTCGCGGCCTGGGGCAAGACACCGGTGCGCTGCGCCGACACACCGGGTTTCCTCGTCAACCGGATCGCCCGGCCGTTCTACGCGGAGGCCTTCCGGCTCCTGGAGGAGGGCGCCGCGGACGCGGCCACCCTGGACGCGGTGCTGCGCGAGTCGGGCGGCTTCCGGATGGGCCCCTTCGAACTGACGGACCTGATCGGGCAGGACGTCAACGAGGCCGTGACCCGCTCGGTCTGGGAGGCGTACTTCCACGACCCGAAGTTCACGCCCTCGCTCGCCCAGCACCGCCTGGTGCAGTCCGGACGGCTGGGCCGCAAGACCGGCCGCGGCTGGTTCCCGTACGGCGACGCGGCCCCCGAACCGGACACCGCCGAACCGTGCCCGGCGCCGGACCGCGTCACCGTGCACGGGGTGCTCGGACCGGCCGCCGTGCTGCCGGAGCTGCTGGCCGCGGCCGGTGTGGCCGTACGGCACAGCGGGCCGGACCCGGCGCACGGCCACCTGCTGCTGCCCGGCGGCACCCGCCTGGCGCCGACCGACGGCTCGGCCCCGCACGGGCCCGAGATCCACTTCGACCTCGCCCTGGACTACCGCACCGCATCCCGGATCGCGCTGGCCGCCTCCGATGAGGTGTCCGCGGCCGATCTCGCCGCGGCCGTCGGCCTGTTCCAGGCCCTCGGCAAGCAGGTCAGTGTGCTGGAACCCGTCCCCGGCCTGGTCGTGGCCCGGACGGTCGCGATGCTCGCCGACTTCGCCGTGGACGCCGTCGCCCGCGGGGTGGCCGGGGCGGCGGCCGCGGACACCGCGATGCTGCTCGGCGTCAACTACCCGCGCGGTCCGCTCGCCTGGGGCGCGGAGCTGGGCACCGGCTGGGTGGTCCGGGTGTTGCGCAACCTGCACGCCGCGTACCCCACCGGCCGCTACGCGCCGTCGCAGGCCCTGCTGCGCGGGAAGCTGCGGGAGGCGGCGGGGCCCGCCGCCCCGGGGCCCGGGGCCCCGGGCCGGGTGAGGCGTTCGGCCCGGAAGGTGCACAATCTTGACCATGGCCAAGCGCGACACCTACACCCCCGACACCCTGCTCGCGGTCTCCGTCCGGGTGTTCAACGAGCGCGGCTACGACGGCACCTCGATGGAACACCTCTCGCAGGCGGCCGGCATCTCGAAGTCCTCGATCTACCACCATGTGCGCGGCAAGGAGGAGCTGCTGCGGCTGGCGGTGAGCCGGGCCCTGGACGAGCTCTTCGCGGTGCTCGACGAACCGTCCGCCCGGCAGGGCCGGTCCGTCGAGCGGCTGGAGCACGTCGTCCGCCGCACCGCGGAGGTGCTGATGGCGGAACTGCCGTACGTGACCCTGCTGCTGCGGGTCCGCGGCAACACCGGCGTCGAGCGCTGGGCGATGGCGCGCAGACGCCGGTTCGACGAGGAGGTCGCCCGGCTGATCGCCCGGGCGGCGGCCGACGGCGACCTGCGGCTGGACGTGGACGTGCGGATGGCCACCCGGCTGTTGTTCGGCATGATCAACTCGATCGTGGAGTGGTACCGCCCGGAGCGCGGCGGGGAGGCCGGAAGCGAGGAGGTCGCCGACGCCGTCCTCCGGATGGCCTTCGACGGCCTCCGCGCCTGACGGCCTCCGCGCCGCGTCGGGCTTCGGCCGGCGCGGGGCGGTGTACGCAGCCCTCCCCGCACGGCGCGAGGACGTGGCACGGACGAGCCGCCGCCCCCGACCGCCCGCTCCGAGTCCTGACCTCCGCCCGCCCGCCCGTCCGCCCGTCCGGGTCAGCGGTCGGGGTCGAGGTCGGTCTCCTCGAAGACCAGTAACGTCCGGGTGCTCAGCACCTCGGGAATCGCCTGGATGCGCGTCAGCACCAGCTCGCGCAGTGCCCGGTTGTCGGCGGTGTGGACCAGCAGCAGGACGTCGAAATCGCCGCTGACCAGCGCGATGTGGGCCGCTCCGGGCAGTTCCTGGAGCTTGGCGCGGACCGTCCGCCAGGAGTTCTGGACGATCTTGAGGGTGACGTAGGCCGAGGCCCCCTGACCGGCCCGCTCCTCGTCCACCCGCGCGCTGAAGCCCCGGATCACCCCGTCGTCGAGCAGCCGGTTGATCCGGGCGTAGGCGTTGGCGCGGGAGATGTGCACCCGTTCGGCGACCGAGCGGATCGAGGCCCGGCCGTCGTGCCGGAGCATGCGCAGGATGGCCCGGTCCACCTGGTCGAGAGGACGGGGAGCCATCTGTTCATCCGTCACCGGCCGCAGCCTCCCCTCGTTGGACGTCCTGCTGTCATCCCACTCCCCCCTCGGCCAGTTGTCCACAGCGCTCCCCCACCTGTAGCCAGAATGCGCTCCTGACCGAACAATCGGTAGGTATGGACAGCGGAGTCCGGGCACCGGGCCGCGCGCCGTACGGGCACGCGGTCGCCGCAGGTCCGCGCGTCCCGTCCGTCCGAGTCCGCCGACCCGCGCTCGCGGCCCCGCCCGGCGCGTTCCGGCACCCGAGTCGTTCCCCACCGCTGTACCCACTGCCCGCCGCTTTGCCACCCGCACCGCGGCGGTGATGTGCGCCACCCGATCGCACCGGAGGTGTGCCCGACATGACGGTCCTGGAGAAGCCCGGCGCCTACCAACCCGTGCCGCCGCCCTCCTGGCGTCCGCGGACCGACGCGGCCCCGCTGCTGCCCGACGAGGAGCCCTACCGGCTGCTGGGCACCGGCGCCCCGGACGCCGCGTTCGACCGCGAGCTGCTGGTCGGCATGTACCGGGAGCTGGTCCGCGGCCGGCGCTACAACCGGCAGGCCACCGCCCTGACCAAGCAGGGCAGGCTGGCCGTCTACCCGTCCTCCACCGGGCAGGAGGCCTGCGAGGTGGCCGCGGCCCTCGCGCTGACCGGGCGCGACTGGCTCTTCCCGAGCTACCGGGACACCCTGGCCGCCGTCGCCCGCGGGCTCGACCCGGTCCAGGTGCTGTCGCTGCTGCGCGGCGACTGGCACAGCGGGTACGACCCGGCCGAGCACCGCGTCGCCCCGCTCGCCACCCCGCTCGCCACCCAGTTGCCGCACGCCGTCGGGCTGGCGCACGCCGCCCGGCTCAAGGGGGACGACGTGGTCGCCCTGGCTATGGTCGGCGACGGTGGGACCAGCGAGGGCGACTTCCACGAGGCGCTCAACTTCGCCGCCGTCTGGCGGGTGCCGGTGGTCTTCCTGGTGCAGAACAACGGCTTCGCCATCTCCGTCCCGCTGGAGCGGCAGACGGCCGCCCCTTCCCTGGCGCACAAGGCCGTCGGCTACGGCATGCCGGGCCGCCTGGTGGACGGCAACGACGCCGCCGCCGTGCACCGGGTGCTGGACGAGGCGGTGGCCCGGGCCAGGAGCGGCGCAGGCCCGACCCTCGTGGAGGCGGTCACCTACCGGATCGAGGCGCACACCAACGCCGACGACGCCACCCGCTACCGCGAGGACGAGGAGATCGAGCCCTGGCGGGTGCACGACCCGGTGGCGCTGCTGGAGCGTGAGCTGCTGGACCGCGGCTGGCTGGACGAGGACGGCGTCGCGGCGGCGCGGGACGCCGCCGAGGAGATGGCCGCCGACCTGCGGGACCGGATGAACCGGGACGCCGTCACGGAGCCGATGGAGCTGTTCGCCCACGTCTACGCGGAGCCGCCGGCCCGCCTCCGCGCCCAGGCCGAGCAGCTGCGCGCCGAACTCGCCGCCGAGGCCGAGCAGGACGGACCGCCCGGCGTCCGGCCGGACGGGCACGCGCAGGAGGGCGGCGTCCGATGAGCGCCGAAGCCGCGACCGGAACCGGTGCCGCGACCCGCGCCGCGCCCGCCGGCGGGACCGTGTCCACGACCATGGCCCAGGCACTCAACCGCGCGCTGCGCGACTCCCTCGCCGCGGACGCCGGCGTCCACGTGTTGGGGGAGGACGTCGGCGCGCTGGGAGGGGTGTTCCGGATCACCGACGGGCTGACCGCCGCCTTCGGTGAGGACCGCTGCACCGACACCCCGCTCGCCGAGGCCGGCATCCTCGGTACCGCGGTCGGGATGGCGATGTACGGTCTGCGCCCGGTGGTGGAGATGCAGTTCGACGCCTTCGCCTACCCGGCCTTCGAGCAGCTTGTCTCGCACGTCTCCCGGATGCGCAACCGGACCAGGGGCGCGCTGCCGATGCCGCTCACCATCCGCATCCCGTACGGCGGCGGCATCGGCGGGGTCGAGCACCACAGCGACTCCTCCGAGGCGTACTATCTGGCCACTCCCGGCCTGCACGTCGTCACCCCGGCCACCGTCGCGGATGCCTACGGGCTGCTGCGGGCGTCCATCGCCTGCGACGACCCGGTGGTCTTCCTGGAGCCCAAGCGGCTGTACTGGACGAAGGACGCCTGGGACCCGGAGGCCCCGACCGACGTGGAACCGCTGGGGCGGGCCGCCGTGCGCCGCCGCGGAACCTCGGCCACCCTGGTCACCTACGGCCCGTCCGTGCCGGTCTGCCTGGAGGCGGCGGAGGCCGCCCGTGCGGAGGGCTGGGACCTGGAGGTGGTCGATCTGCGCTCGCTCACTCCCTTCGACGAGGAGACGGTCGCCGCTTCGGTCCGCCGCACCGGTCGCGCGGTGGTCGTGCACGAGGCCACCGGGTTCGGCGGGCCGGGCGGCGAGCTGGCCGCCCGGATCGGCGAGTCCTGCTTCCACTACCTCCAGGCACCGGTACTCCGGGTGACCGGTTTCGACATCCCCTACCCGCCACCCATGCTGGAGCGGCATCATCTGCCAGGAGTGGACCGCATCCTGGATGCGGTGGGCCGCCTCCAGTGGGAGGCCGAGTGGACCGAGGGGAGCGGGCGCTGATGCCACAGGTACGCGAGTTCACCCTGCCGGATCTGGGGGAGGGGCTGACGGAGGCCGAGATCAGCCGGTGGATGGTCGAGGTCGGTGACGTGGTCACCGTGGACCAGCCGGTGGTCGAGGTCGAAACGGCGAAGGCCATGGTCGAGGTGCCCTGCCCGTACGGCGGGGTGGTCACCGCGCGCTTCGGGGCGGTCGGCGACGAGATCCCGGTCGGCGCCTCCCTGGTGACGGTCGCCGACTCCTCCGCCGTCGGCCCCGACGGCCCGGGGCGGGCCGCCAGCGCCGAGGAGACCACCGGCGCCGAGGAGCCCGCCGGGGCCCCTTCCGCCCGGGGCGCGGCTCCCGCAGTCTCCGGCAACGTGCTCGTCGGCTACGGGACCAGCGCACCGCCGAGACGACGGCGCCGGGTGGCTCCCTACCCGAGCGCTGTCGACCGGCCGCAGACCGCCCGCAACGGCTCGCCCGCCGTGATCTCCCCGCTGGTGCGCCGGATCGCCCGGGAGCGGGGCGTGGACCTCACCACGGTCACCGGCTCGGGCGCCCAGGGTCTGATACTGCGGGCGGACGTCGAGCGCGCCGCCTGCACCGGGCCGGTCGTGGCCGGAGCGGCCGCGGCCGACGGCACCGCCCACGCCGACGGCTTCGACGCCGCGACGGCTTCTGCCCCGGTGGGGGCGGCCCGGACGCCGGCAAAACCGGTGGCGGAGGAGGAACGCGTCCCGCTCAAGGGGGTCCGCGGCGCGGTGGCCGACAAGCTCAGCCGCAGCAGGCGCGAGATTCCCGACGCCACCTGCTGGGTGGACGCCGACGCCACCGAGCTGCTCGCCGTCCGCCGGGCGATGAACGCCGCCGCACCGGGGGACGTGACCGGTCCGGCGACCGGAACCGGAACGACCGGCGCCGGGAGGGTCTCGCTGCTCGCGCTGCTCGCCCGGATCTGCACCGCCGCGCTGGCCCGCTACCCGGAGCTCAACGTCCGCGTCGACACGGCGTCCCGCGAGCTGGTACGGCTGCCCGCCGTCCATCTGGGCTTCGCCGCGCAGACCGACCGCGGCCTGGTCGTCCCCGTCGTCACCGACGCCCACACCCGCAACGCCGAGCAGCTCAGCGCCGAGACGGCCCGGCTGACCGAAGCCGCCCGCGCCGGGCGGCTGAGCCCCGCCCAGCTCACCGGCGGGACCTTCACCCTCAACAACTACGGCGTCTTCGGGGTGGACGGGTCCACCCCGATCCTCAACCACCCCGAGGCCGCCATGCTCGGCGTCGGTCGGATCGCCGAGAAGCCCTGGGTGCACCGCGGCGAGCTGGCGGTGCGCCACGTCGTCCAGCTCTCCTTCACCTTCGACCACCGGGTGTGCGACGGCGGTGTCGCGGGCGGCTTCCTGCGCTACGTCGCCGACTGCGTGGAACAACCGGCGCTGCTGCTCCGTACCCTCTAGGGGTGATCTACGACGCGATCGTCATCGCCGGCGGCCGGGCCCGGCGTCTCGGTGGAGTGGACAAGCCGGCCGTCACCGTGGGCGGCCGGACCCTGCTCGACCGCACCCTGGCAGCATGCGCCGACGCCTCCCGGACGGTCGTCGTCGGCCCCCGGCGGCCCACCGTCCGCCCGGTGCGCTGGACGCGGGAGCGGCGGCCCGGCAGCGGGCCGCTGGCCGCCGTGGGCGCCGGGCTCCGGGAGGCCACCGCGGACGTGGTGCTGCTGCTCGCCGCCGACCTGCCGTGGCTCCGCCCGGAGACGGTGCACGGCCTGCTCGCCGCCCTCGGTCCCGAGGGCCCCGAGCGTGCTGCCGCCGGAGCAGGCGCCGCCGGGGTCGCCGGAGCTTCCGCCGCCCGGGTGGAGGGCGTGCTGTTGTACGACGGCCGGGACCAGCCGCTCCTCGCTGTCTACCGCACCGAGGCGCTCCGCCGGGAGACGGCGCTGATCGCCACCGAGCACGGCAGGCTCGACCACCTCCCCCTGCGGCTGCTCACCGAGGGGCTCACCCTCCGCCGCCTCCCCGCGGCCGCCGCCGGCGCCTCGGGCGCATCCGCCGACCCCGGCGCCCCCGCACCGGCCGCGCCCCAATCCGGCCCCGGCGCCGACTGCGACACCTGGGACGACATCGCCGCCGCCCGGGCCAGGATCAGGGAGCATGGGCGGATGCTGGAAGAATGGATCGCCGCAGTCAAAGCCGAACTCGACATCGACCCGGACGTCGACATCAAGGAGCTGCTCGACCTCGCGCGCGACGCCGCCCACGGGGTCGACCGCCCGGCCGCCCCGCTGACCACCTTCCTCGTCGGCTACGCCGCCGCCCGCGGCGACGGCTCCCCCCGCGAGGTGACCGAAGCCGCCCGCAGGGCCGCCGCGCTCGCGCACCGCTGGAGCGAGGAAACCCCGGGCCCGGCGGGTTCCGAGGACGCGCGGCCCCCGAGGACCGGTGACTGAGCCGCGATGAGCGACGACTTCGACGACGCCCTGGCGCTGGCGAACGGCGCGACCGAGGCGGCCGTGAGCCGCCCCCGCACGGTGCCGGCCGCCCCGGCCGACCCGGAGCGGGTCGCCGCCTGCGCCTGGCAGGAGGCACGCGACCTCGCCCGCGCGGCGGCCCGACCGGGTGAACCGGTCGAGCTGCCGCTGGCGGACGCCCTGCGCCACTCGCTCGCCGAGCCGCTGGCGGCCCTCACCGACCTCCCGGCCTTCGACACCTCCGCGATGGACGGCTGGGCGGTCTCCGGACCCGGGCCGTGGACGCTCACCGAGGGCCCCGGCATCCTCGCCGGCGACTCCCCGGAACCGCTCCCCGACGGCCACGCCGTGCCGATCGCCACCGGTGCCCCTCTCCCGGGAGGCGCCACCGCGGTCCTCCGCTCCGAGCGGGGAGCCGTCCCGCCGGGTGCGGCCCACCGGCTGAGCGCGTTCGTCCAGCCGGCCGGCGGCGCGGACATCCGGGCCCGCGGGCAGGAGTGCCGGACGGGCGACCTGCTGCTGCCGGCCTCCGTACCGGTCACCCCGGCGGTGCTCGGCCTGGCCGCGGCCGCGGGCTACGACGCCCTGGTGGTCACCGCACGGCCCCGGGTGGAGGTCCTGGTGCTCGGGGACGAGCTGCTCTCCGAGGGCGTTCCGGGCGAGGGGCGCATCCGGGACGCGCTCGGTCCGCTCCTGCCGCCCTGGCTGACCGCCCTGGGCGCCGAGGTCACGGCCGTCCGCCGCATCGGGGACGACGCGGACGCGCTGCACGCGGCGCTCACCGCGTGCAGCGCGGAACTCGTCGTCACCACCGGCGGCACCGCGGCCGGACCGGTCGACCACCTGCACCGCACGCTCGAACGGGTCGGCGCCGAACTCCTCGTGGACGGGGTCGCGGTCCGCCCCGGCCATCCGATGCTGCTCGCCCGCCTGCCGGAAGCACCCGCCGCCCCGGGCCCCTCCGACCCGGCACCGACGGTCCGGCGGCGCCACCTGGTCGGGCTGCCCGGCAACCCGCTGGCGGCCGTCTCCGGGCTGCTGACCCTGATCGAACCCCTGCTCGCCGGCCTGGCGGACCGGCCGGAGCCGGAGGGGCCGGAGGCCGCCCGGCTCACCGACGCCGTGCCCGGACACCCGCACGACACCCGGCTGGTGCCGGTGGTCCGGGCCTCCGGAGCCAGGGCCCGCCCGCTGCGCTACCACGGTCCGGCTATGCTCCGGGGGATCGCCTCGGCCACGGCGCTGGCGGTCGTACCGCCCGGTGGGGCCGCCGCCGGGTCCGTTGTCCAACTGCTCGGCCTGGCCTGGAATCGATCCTGGGAATGAAGTTCACCAACCCCATTCCGTCGCGGCGGCGCAAGGCCACCTACGCCGCCGACGAGCACACCTTCCGGGTGCAGCTCCCCCGGCAGATCACCGGCCCGATGGTCCAGGTGTTCAAACGGCTGCTGATGGCGCACGCCGTGCTGGGCATCGCGGTCGTGATCGTGTACTTCGACCGCACCGGATACTCCGACACGGCCGACGGCTCGGTCGGCTTCCTGGACGCCCTGTACTACGTGACGGTCTCGCTCTCCACCACGGGCTACGGCGACATCGCCCCCGTCTCGGACACCGCGCGGCTGCTCACCACCTTCATCATCACCCCGCTCCGCATCCTGTTCCTGATCATCCTGGTCGGTACGTCGCTCGAAGTGCTCACCGAACGCACCCGTGAGCAGTGGCGGCTGTCCCACTGGAGGACGCTCGTGCGCAACCACACCGTCATCGTCGGCTTCGGCACCAAGGGCCGGTCCGCTGCCGAGACCCTGCTCTCCACCGGCGCGACGAAGGACCAGATCGTGGTCGTCGACCCCAGCGCCAAGGTCATCGACGCCGCCAACGCGGACGGTTTCGCGGGCGTGGTCGGGGACGCGACGCGGTCCAGCGTGCTGGAGCGGGCCCGGGTCGACCGTGCCCAGCAGATCGTCATCGCCACCCAGCGCGACGACACCGCGGTGCTGGTCACCCTCACCGCCCGCCAGATGAACAAGGCCCTCAACATTGTGGCCGCGGTGCGGGAGGAGGAGAACGTCCCGCTGCTGCGGCAGTCCGGCGCCGACTCCGTCGTCACCAGCTCCGGCGCCGCGGGCCGCCTGCTCGGTCTCTCGCTCATCAGCCCCAGCGCGGGCCAGGTGATGGAGGACCTCATCCAGCAGGGCGAGGGACTGACGCTCTCCGAGCGCCCGGTCACCAAGGCCGAGGCCGGCCACTCGCCCCGCGAGTGCAAGGACCTGGTCATCTCGGTGATACGGGGCCACCGGCTGCTCAACTACGACGACCCGGAGGCAGCCGTGCTCCAGCCGCTGGACCGGGTGGTCGTCATCCACCGGCGCACCGGGCAGGCCCCGACCAAACTGCGCAAGAGCACCCAGGACGAGGACACCAGCAGCCTGCGCACCCCGCCCAAGATGCAGCCGGCCAAGCGCAACTGGCACGACCCCCGCGACGAACTCGGCCAGTAGTCACCGCCCCGCGCCCCGCCCCGGCACTGTCCGGGGCGGACCGGCGCCGGAGTGGGCGCGGGCGTCAGGGGGTGGTGTCCGAGGAGGCGTCCTGCCGCCGGTGCCCCGCCGGGCCGTCGTCCGCCCGCCGGGCCCGGAGGGCGGCCACGGCGGCCACCAGCAGGACAGTGCCGCCCAGGACCCCGTACCAGCCCACCGCCGAGCGGCCCTGCACCAGGTTGCTCACCCCGATGACCAGGACGATCAGGGCCGCCACCGGCAGCCCGTACCGCCTCAGGGCCACGGCGCGCCGCCACGCGGTCCGCGCGTTCATCCCGTCACCTCGCCCGCCGTCCCGGTCAGCGCACGCCTGTCGTCAGCGTGCGGAGGAAGGCGGTGAAGGCGGTGGGGGTGAAGGCGAGTACGGGTCCGTCAGGGTTCTTGCTGTCGCGGACGGGTACGGCGGTGGTGGATCCGAGGTCCACTTCGACGCAGTTGCCGCCGTTGGATCCGCTGTAGCTGCTCTTGATCCACTGCGCGGTGCGAGGGCGGTTCATCGTCATGACGGGCAAACCCTTCCATGGCTTCGCTGATCAGAGCAGCGGAGTCGTCGCCGGACAGCGCATCCGCCCTCAACACATCATAGGTCCGCGCGTGCCCGGCGAACACGGACGGATCGTTGCTGAAGTGCCCGCGGTCCAGGGACTCCGAGTACACCCAGTGCTCCCCCTCCGGCAGTGCGATCAGCGACATCGAGGTGTCCGGTGGATGCAGGTCCGGTCGGTGGGCCGGAGCCACCTGGATTCGGATGTTGGGTTGTCGGCCTGCGGCGAGGAGGTGGCGGCACTGCTGCCGCATCGTCTCCCGACTGCCGACCACATTGTGCAGCGCGCTCTCGTCCAGAACGATCAGGAGCAGCGGCCCCTCCGGGTCGAAAAAGCGCCGCTGCCGACTCCGTCTGGCCCGTACCCGTTCCGCCACCTCGTCGACGGAGCTGCCCGGCACCCGTCCGAACAACGCGCGTGCGTACTCCTCGGTCTGGAGCAGACCGGGCATGACCTGCGTCTGATACTCCCGCAACGCGACGGCGCGGGCGTCCATGTCGGCGCGGCGACGGAACCAGTCCGGGTGCTCGACCTGGGGGTACCAGTCGATGCGGTGCCACAGGCGGGTGAGCATGCCGCCGGTGCGCAGCAGCCGGTCGCAGGCCTCGGGGAAGCTGTCCTGCGGCACCCGCGTGCCCGCCTCGATGCGGGCGACGAGCGAGCGGTCGCACGGGATGCGTCCGGCCAGTTCCTCCTGGGTCAGCCCGGCGGAGTCCCGCCAGGTCCGTAGTACCTCCCCGAACACCGCTGCTGTGGTGACGGCTTGTCCGTTGGCTGTGCTGCGTCGGTTCATGCTCCCCCTCGTGACAGGCGATCCGTGGCACGCGGAATCTCTTGCGAGCTTATGACTCCGAGGGCGACGCTGTGGGCACAGAGAGTGAGTATGCGCATTTCGGAGTACATCGCAGAATTGAGGGCGCCCCGTGTCGACAATGTGTGCTAACGGCCTGTCCGACCTGCAACGGGTGGAGGAGCAGGTCCGGTTCGCTCTGGTCCCGGTGCTCGCCGCGCACGGGTGGGAGTGGGAGCAGTCACCATCCGCACCGCCGGGCTCCGGCCACGGAGTGCGGGTGGTGCTGGAACCGCCGAGTACCGGCCTGCTCCGGGACGTGCTGGCAGGGCTGCGGCGCGGGGACGCACGGTGATCGGGCGGGGTGCCCGAGGCGACGCCGAGCGGGCGGTACGGCTGCTGCGGGAGGCGTCGCGGGCGAGCGGAATCCGGCTGCCCGCGCTGGACGTCGACCCGTTGGTCTGGGACAGCGCGGCCGGGGGCGTCCGGCTGGTCGAGCTGGGCAGCGTGGCACCGGCCACCGCCGTCCGGCTCGCCTACGTCCTGAGGCGGGCGGCCCTCCCGTCGTCCGGGGCGCCGATCGAGGCCGCTCCGGAGGGCGGCCCGGACCTGGCGCCCGGCAGCATGGCGTACCCGCCCTGCGCCTGCCCGCGCTGCCGGACGGACACCTCGTGCGGCCCGGGTCTTCGGCGGGGCGCCGACGGGGCCGAGCGGCTGAGCGTGGCACTGGGCGAGGTCAACCGCCGCAGCACCCGCGGTCTGCCCTGAGCGTTCTCACTCCGGGCCTCCGGGCCTCCGGGCTCGGAGGCCCGGACTGGCCGCCGGTCCGGGCCTCCACCGGGTCGTCGGGGCCGACCGGGCGGGGGAGGCGCCGTCCTTCCGCCCGTCGCGGGCCGGGCACATACTGGTCGTCCGACCACTGCGCGCCCCCTGACGGAAGGCCCGAACCGCGATGCCCCTCGCCCTGCCCGTTCGCCGGCGCCGGGCGGCGCTGTTCCTGCTGTTCCTGGTCACCGGTGTCGCCATGGCGTCCTGGGTGACCCGGACGCCCGCCATCCGGGACGCCACCGGGGTCTCGACAGCCGGGATGGGCTTGATCATCTTCGGTCTCTCGGTCGGCTCGATGCTGGGCGTGCTCTCCTCGGGGACGCTGGTGGCCCGGTTCGGAGCCCGGCCGGTGACCGCGGCCGGGGTGGTGCTGCTCGTTATCGGCCTCGGGGTGCTCGCTCTCGGCACAACCCTGGGCAGCGGTCTGCTGGTCTCGCTCGGGCTCGCCTTCTTCGGCGCCTCCTGCGGCGCCCAGGAGATCGCGATCAACGTCGAGGGAGCCGCGGTCGAGCAGGTGGTCGAGCGGCCGGTGCTCCCCGCGCTGCACGGTTGCTTCAGCGGGGGGACGGTCGTGGGCGCCGGGCTGGGCATCGGGATGACGGCTCTCGCCTTCCCCCTCGGCTGGCATTTCCTGCTCGTCGCCGCCCTGGTGGCCGGCTCCGGGGTGTGGGCCCTGCGCCAGCTCCCGGCCGCGACGGGCAAGGAGGGCACATCCGACCAGGACCCGTCGCTCACCGCGTGCGAGCGGCTGGCCGTCTGGCGCGAGCCTCGGGTCGTGATGCTCTGCCTGCTGGTCCTCGGCCTGGCACTGGCCGAGGGGTCGGCGAACGACTGGCTGCCGCTCATCGCCGTGGACGGCTACGGGCTGGACGCGGTGGCCGGTTCCGTCGCCTTCACGGTGTTCGCGGCCTGGATGACGATCGGCCGGTTCAGCGGCGGGTACCTGCTGGGCCGCTTCGGCCGCGTGCGCATCATGCGCGCCGGGACCGCGCTCGCCGCGCTGGGCATCCTCGGGGTGGTCTTCGCGCCGACACCCGCGCTGGGCATCGCCTCGGTGGTGCTGTGGGGGCTGGGCACCTCGCTCGGCTTCCCCGTCGCGCTGTCCGCGGCCGGGGACGAGCCCAAGGGCGCGGCGGCCCGGGTGAGCGCGGTGGCGACCGCGGGCTATCTGGCCTTCCTCTGCGGCCCGCCCGCTCTCGGGTTCGTCGGTGAGGCGGTGGGTCTGCGGTACGCGATGCTCGTGGTGCTCGCCTTCGTGGTGCTCGCGGGGGCGTGCGCCGGAGTGGTCCGGTCGCCGGCCGGGCAGGTCCTGCGCACCCATCTGCCGGCCGGCGCCCCCGGGGCGGACGCCCCGGCCGGCACCCCGGAGAGCAGCTCGCCGCCGGCGGGGAAGCTCCCCTCGGCTCGGGACTGACGCCCCGCTCGGGCGCCGAGCATGCCCCCGGCTCACCACGAGTGCAGGCGGGGGTCGGCCCAGGGGTAGCGCAGCGGGCTGCTCGGCGTGCGCGCGGCGACCGTCACCGCCTCGGCCGCCGCGTCCTCCCGGGCGCCGGCCCCACCGCCCCACCTGCCGCTGCCGCCGCCCCACCCGGAGCTGTCCACCGGCCGGGCCCCGGGGCCACCGTCACGGGCCTCCGTCCACCCGGCCCGGACGTCTTCCCCGCCGGTACGGGCCCCGGTCTCCGCGGTCTCCGTGCCGGAGTACTCGCGCGGGTACGCGGTGGGCCGGTTTCCGGCCGCGGAGGAGAGCCACTGGAGCAGCGTGGTGACCACTCCGGCTTCCAGGGCGGCCAGTTCGGTCAGCGCGGGCCGGTCCCCGGGGGTGGGCGGTACGCCGCACTCGGTGAGCTTGCACTGGAGTGCCAGCCGGTTCGCGTCGGCCGGGCTCCGCCGCAGAACGCGCACCGCGGACCGGTCGGTGCCGTCCGAAGGCGCCTGCGCGGGCCGCCACGGAGCGGCGGCGGTGCCGGTGGCCGCTCGGTCGAGGGGCAGCAGGGGCTTCGACAGGACGAGGGTTGCGGCGGTTGCGGCGTCGGGCTCGAACATCGGGCGGCCTCCGGTCGTCGTGGTCCTGGCTTGCGCGCCCTGGAGCGGGCGGCTCGCTGACCGTCCCGACTGCCGTGCGCGGGTGTCCGGTTCCGCCCGCGGCGCGCTGTCACCCGATCGGCCGCGCGGCGGCCGCCCGGGGCCCGGGGGTTGGCGGGCCCGAACCGGTAGCGTCGCCGGTATGCATGCGATCACGATTCCCGAACCCGGCGGCCCCGAGGCACTCGTGTGGGCCGAAGTCCCCGATCCGGTGCCCGGTGAGGGCGAGGTCCTCGTCGAGGTGGTGGCCAGTGCGGTCAACCGGGCCGACACCCTCCAGCGGAAGGGCTTCTACGACCCGCCGCCCGGCACGTCGCCGCACCCGGGGCTGGAGTGCTCCGGCCGGATCGTCGAGGTCGGTGCCGAGGTGGCCGGCTGGGCGGTCGGTGACGAGGTGTGCGCCCTGCTGACAGGTGGCGGCTACGCCGAGAAGGTCGCCGTTCCGGTGGGCCAACTGCTGCCCGTCCCCGAGGGGGTGGACCTCGTCGAGGCGGCGACGCTGCCCGAGGTGACGTGCACGGTCTGGTCCAACGTCTTCATGATCGCGCACCTGCGTGCCGGCGAGACGCTGCTGGTGCACGGCGGGGCGAGCGGTATCGGTACGACGGCGATCCAGCTCGCCAAGGCGTTCGGCGTGCGGGTGGCGGTGACGGCGGGGAGCCGGGAGAAGCTCGACCGCTGCGCGGAACTCGGCGCGGACATCCTGATCAACTACCGCGAGCAGGACTTCCCGGCGGCGCTGGCCGAGGCCACCGACGGGGCGGGCGCGGACGTCGTCCTGGACATCATGGGTGCGAAGTACCTGGACCGGAACATCGACGCCCTCGCGGTGAACGGGCGGATCGCGGTGATCGGGATGCAGGGCGGCACCAAGGGGGAGCTGGACCTGGGCAAGCTGCTCGGGAAGCGCGGCGCCCTCACCGCGACCACACTGCGGGCACGGCCCGCGGCGGAGAAGGCGGCCCTCGTGGCGGCCGTCCGCGAGCACGTCTGGCCGCTCGTCGCCGACGGCCGGCTGCGGACCGTGGTGGACTGCCAAATTCCGATGGCGGAGGCCGCCGAGGGGCATCGGCTCATGGAGAGCAGCGGCCACGTGGGCAAGATCCTGCTGGTGCGCTGACCCGGTCCACCGATGCGGACGCGGTCCCGCGCGAACCGTTGACGCTCCGTCAAGCTGTACCCCGAGGGTGCCGGACGGGGGTATCCATGTGACCCTGGTAACACACATCGGACCACGGTCCTGCTCCGGGAAGGACTCCACCCGTGAAGGCGTGTGTGATCGGGCTGCTCGTCAGTACCGCGGTACTCCTCCCCGCTTCGGACGCCCTGGCCACTCCGAGCACCGACCCCCCTCCGTCGGGTTCGCCCTCGTTCCCCCTCCCGGGGGGCGAGGGCTTTTCGCTGTTCCCGCGGGAGCCACCGGACGTCCCGGCCTTCGAGCCGCCCGAGGCGTCGTCCCCGCCGGAGCCCTCGCAGGCGCCCTCGGAGTCCGCCTCGCCCAGCGGCAGCCCCTCCGCGTCGGAGTCCGTCTCCCCCGCCCCGTCGCCGGAACCCACCGAGGACGAGGTGTGGCGTCCCGTGCCGCCGCCCGCCCCCGAACCCCACTGGGTCCCCGCCCACGAGGTGCGCGAGGAGCCCGAGCCGGAGCCGCAGAAGGAGCGCGGCGACGAGGACGAGGGGGGTGAGGAGCCGGAGGGCGAGCAGCTCACCTTCCCCGGGGGCGGTGGTCCGCTGCTGCCGGTGCTGCCGCTCGGTGCGGGCATCGCCTCGCTCGGGGTGGGCCTCGGATTCCTCGCCCTGCGCCTGCGGCGGCAGTGACGGTGCTGCGCGGGCGGCGGCGACCGTACGGCGGTGACGAGCGGCGCAGGTGGCCATGCGGGGCAACGACCGGGCGACGGCATGCAGAATGGGGGTATGACACAGCCGACGAACGAACGGTCGCAGGAGCATCAGCAGGTCCTGGTCGTGGGGCCGGACGGCATGGCCCTCGGCAGCACCGCGGACAAAGGCAGCGGTGAGGAGGGCTCCCGCGAGGTCCCGGTGACCGAGATGGTCGAACAGCCGGCGAAGGTCATGCGAATCGGCAGCATGATCAAGCAGCTGCTCGAAGAGGTGAAGGCCGCGCCGCTGGACGAGGCGAGCCGGGCCCGGCTGAAGGAGATCCACTCCAGTTCGGTCAAGGAGCTTGAGGACGGTTTGGCGCCGGAGCTCATCGAGGAACTGGAGCGCATCTCGCTGCCGTTCGTCGACGACGTGGTGCCCACCGACGCCGAACTGCGGATCGCCCAGGCGCAGTTGGTCGGCTGGCTTGAAGGGCTGTTCCACGGCATCCAGACGGCGCTGTTCGCCCAGCAGATGGCGGCGCGAGCCCAGTTGGAGACGATGCGGCGGGCGCTTCCTCCGGGATCGGTGCCGGAGGACGGCGAGGTGCCCGAGCACCCCGGCGGTCAGACCCGCTCCGGCCCCTATCTCTGACCGGACCCGGCCCTCCGGACACCTGAGCGGCCGTGAGGCACCACCGCGGATGACTGTCGACATCCCCGAGAGGTGAGCGCCGGGCGGTCGGGCCCCGCCCGTGCAGGGCGGGGCCCGACCGTCAGGACCAGGTGATGAGCCGCTTGGGGTGCTCCAGCACGGCGGCGATGTCCGCGAGCACCTTGGAGCCCAGCTCGCCGTCGACCAGCCGGTGGTCGAAGGAGAGCGCCAGCGTCGTCACCTTGCGCGGCTTGACCTTGCCCTTGTGCACCCAGGGCTGGTCCCTGACCGCGCCGAAGGCCAGGATCGCCGACTCGCCGGGGTTGAGGATCGGGGTGCCGGTGTCGACACCGAAGACGCCCACGTTGGTGATCGTGACGGTGCCTTCGCGCATGTCGGCCGGTGCCGTCCTCCCCTCCCGCGCGGTCGCGATCAGCTCGCTCAGCGCCCCCGACAACTCCGGAAGCGTCTTGGCCTGCGCGTCCTTGACGTTCGGCACGATCAGCCCGCGCGGGGTCGCTGCCGCGATGCCCAGGTTGACGTAGTCCTTGTAGACGATCTCCTGTGCGGCCTCGTCCCAGGCGGCGTTGACCTCCGGGTGGCGCCGGATCGCGACCAGGAACGCCTTCGCGACCAGGAGCAGCGGATTGACGCGCAGCCCGGCCATCTCGGGGTCGGCCTTGAGCCGCTGCACGAGCTTCATCGTCCGGGTGACGTCGATCGTCACGAACTCGGTGACGTGCGGTGCGGTGAAGGCACTGGAGACCATGGCCGCCGCCGTCGCCTTCCGCACCCCCTTGACCGGCACCCGGCGCTCCCGGATGGCCGCCATCGACTGCGGCTCGACCGAGGGAACGCCCTGCTCCGGCGCGGTCCGAGGCGCCTGAGCCGCCGGAGCCGCCGGAGCCGCCGGCGCGGCGGGCGCGGTGGCGGACACGCCGGCGGCGGCCGCGTGCACGTCCTCACGGGTGATGACGCCGTCCGGCCCGCTGGGTACGACCCGGGCCAGATCGATGCCCAGGTCCTTGGCGAGCTTCCGGACCGGCGGCTTGGCGAGCGGACGCCCGCCCGTCGGGTCCGGCGGCGCCCCCTCGGGGGCACCGGCCGCCGTCGTGCCCGCGGAAGCGCTCGGGGCCGTGCCCGGGTCGGTGCTCGGGGGCGTGCCGTTCACCGGCTCGGGGGTCGGCTGCGGCTGCCCCGGCTGCGGCTTGCGCGGGCGGCGCTTGGTGGACGGGTTGGACACCCCGTAGCCCACCAGTACCGGCTGGCGCTTGCCGTCCCCGGACTCCGCGCCGTCCGCCTCGTCCGACGCGGGCGCGACCTCCGCTGCGGGCGCCGCGGGCGCGGCAGCGGCGGGAGCGGGCGCCGCCTGGGCGGACGCCGAGCCCGCCGGGTCGGTGTCCACGGTGATGATCGCGGTACCGACGTCGACGGTGGTGCCCTCGCCGAAGCGCAGCTCACCCACGGTGCCGGTGAACGGGATCGGCAGCTCCACCGCCGCCTTCGCCGTCTCCACCTCGCAGACGACCTGGCCGTCCGTCACCTGGTCGCCCGGCTGCACGAACCACTTGAGGATCTCGGCCTCGGTGAGGCCCTCGCCCACGTCCGGCATGTTGAACTCGCGGACCCCGGGTCCGCTCCCCGCCGCACCGGACGCGGTGGTCGCAGTAGTCATCGTCACGACTCTCCTCAGCCTCTCAGTACGCCAGGGCGCGGTCGACGGCGTCGAGCACCCGGTCCAGTCCCGGCAGGTACTCGTCCTCCAGCCGGGCCGGCGGGTACGGCGCGTGGAAGCCGCCGACGCGGAGCACCGGCGCCTCCAGGTGGTAGAAGCAGCGCTCCGTGATCCGGGCCGCCAGCTCGGAGCCGGCGCCGAGGAAGACCGGTGCCTCGTGCACCACCACCAGCCTGCCGGTCTTGACGACCGAGTGCTGGAGGGTGTCGAAGTCCATCGGGGAGATCGACCGCAGGTCGACCACCTCCAGCGACCGGCCCTCCTGCTCGGCCGCGTCCGCGGCCCCCAGACAGGTCTTCACCATCGGGCCGTAGGCGGCCAGCGTGAGGTCCGTACCGGACCGGGCGACCCGGGCCTGGTGCAGCGGGTACGGGAGGGCCGAGGTATCGACTTCGCCCTTGTCCCAGTAGCGCCGCTTGGGCTCGAAGAAGATGACCGGGTCGTCGCTCTCGATGGCCTGCTGCATCATCCAGTAGGCGTCCGCCGCGTTCGAGGGGGAGACGCACTTCAGCCCCGCGACGTGGGCGAACAGGGCCTCGGGCGACTCGCTGTGGTGCTCGACGGCGCCGATGCCGCCGGCGTAGGGGATGCGGATGACCACCGGCATCCTCACCTTGCCCAGCGCCCTGGCGTGCATCTTCGCGAGCTGGGTGACGATCTGGTCGTAGGCGGGGAAGACGAAGCCGTCGAACTGGATCTCCACCACCGGGCGGTACCCGCGCAGCGCGAGGCCGATCGCGGTGCCGACGATGCCGGACTCGGCGAGCGGGGTGTCGATGACCCGGTCCTCGCCGAAGTCCTTCTGGAGCCCGTCCGTCACCCGGAAGACGCCGCCGAGCTTGCCGACGTCCTCCCCCATGACCAGGACCTTGGGGTCGTTCTCCAGCGACGTGCGCAGCGACTCGTTGATCGCCTTGGCGATCGGCAGCTTCCTCACGGTCTCGGCAGCCATCTCACTTCACCTCTCCGGCGGGCTCCGCCTCGTCCGCGAAGGACGCCAGGTACTCGGCGAACTGCGCACGCTCCTCGTCGACGAGGGCGTGGCCGTCGGCGTAGACGTTCTCGAAGATGGCCATGGTGTCCGGGTCCGGCATGGTGCGGATCTTCTCCCGGACCGAGGTGCCCAGCTCCTCGCTCTCCGACTCCAGCGCGGCGAAGAACCCGGCGTCGGCCAGGCCCTCCTTCTCCAGGTAGGCGCGGAGCCGCTCGATCGGGTCCTTGGCGGCCCAGGCCTCGCGCTCCTCGTCGGTGCGGTAGCGGGTCGGGTCGTCGGACGTGGTGTGCGCGCCCATCCGGTAGGTGAACGCCTCCACCAGCATCGGTCCCTGTCCGGACCGGGCGTGTTCGAGCGCGGCCCGGGTGACGGCCAGCACGGCCAGCACGTCGTTGCCGTCCACCCGGACGCCGGGGAAGCCGTAGCCCTGGGCGCGCTGGTAGATCGGCACCCGGGACTGCTTCTCCGTCGGCTCCGAGATCGCCCACTGGTTGTTCTGGCAGAAGAACACCACCGGGGCGTTGTAGACCGAGGAGAAGGTGAAAGCCTCGGCCACGTCGCCCTGGCTGGACGCACCGTCGCCGAAGTAGGCGACGACCGCGGAGTCCGCGCCGTCCTTGGTGACGCCCATCGCGTAGCCGGTGGCGTGCAGGGTCTGTGAGCCGATCACGATGGTGTAGAGGTGGAAGTTGTTGCTCGCCGGGTCCCAGCCGCCGTTGTTCACGCCGCGGAACATGCCCAGCAGATTGGCCGGGTCGACCCCGCGGCACCAGGCGACGCCGTGCTCGCGGTAGGTGGGGAAGACGTAGTCGTCCTCGCGCAGCGCGCGGGCCGAGCCGATCTGCGCCGCCTCCTGGCCGAGCAGCGAGGCCCACAGCCCCAGCTCGCCCTGCCGCTGGAGCGAGGTGGCCTCGGCGTCGAAGCGCCGGGTCAGCACCATGTCGCGGTACAGGCCGCGCAGCTCCTCGGCGCTCAGGTCGATGGCGTAGTCCGGGTGCTCGACCCGCTCGCCCTCGGGGGTCAGCAACTGTACGAGGTCGGTCTGCGAGGCAGCGGCACCGGCGGCCGGACGCGCCCCGCGGGACGCCGCGCCTCTGCCGGAGCTCTTCTTCGCCGGGGCCTTCTTCGCGGTCTTCTTCGCCGCGGGCCTCGTGGCTGCGGACTTCGCCGGTTTCGCAGCGGTCGCCCGGTTCGCCGGCCTCGCGGGTGCCTCGGCGGCGCCGTCAGCGGCTGCCGCCGCCGGGCGCGTTCCGCCGCTGCGCGATTGTCCGCGCGCGGCAGTGCTCTCCACGGTCACGTGTGCTCCTCCGTCTGTCCGGCCCCCGGGGTCTCCGGAAGAGCCAGTGCGGCTCGCCCGGTACCGCTGCGCCGCACGGGGTGGGTGCGGCACGGACGGCCGGGCGGTGACTTCTGTCCCGTTCGACGGCCCGCTGGAACAGCACGTTACCCAGTATCTCCGCATGTGTGCGAAGAGGCCCTGACCTGCAATTTTCCTTGGTAATCCAAGTACATCGCGTCAGTCGGGAACATTACTGGTCACAGCCCCGCAAGCCTGTAGGACCCACGCACGTTAACCCCTGGGACGTGCCCTCGGGAAGGGTGGAGATCCGATCAGTATGTGAGACCGTCCGGGTGAGCGGAGCGCCGAAGGACGGGTTCAGCCACAGAAGGCGTCCTCGACCCGGGCGTACTCCCCGGTCCACCAGACCACCAGCGCCGCGGCCGCCGGGAACTGCGGGTCCGCCCTGCGGTCGTCCCGCTGGTAGCGCCAGCGCAGCATCCAGAAGTCGTTCAACCGCTCCCACCAGACCCGGTGCACGGCGGCGGCCAGCTCCGCACCGTCCGCCCGGGCCGCGCGCCGGTAAGCGCGGGCGTACCGGCGCACCTTGTCCAGCTCCAGCGTGCCGTCCGGCCGGACGAAGAAGATGGCGGCCGCCCGTACCGCCTCCTCGGCGCGTGGCTGCACCGCCAGTCGGTCCCAGTCCACGATGGCCACCGGGTCGAAGGGCGCCTCGGCCCGGTAGAGCAGGTTCAGCGGGTGGAAGTCCCCGTGCACCCAGCCCGTCACCGGGGCGGCGCCCGCCGGCGGCCGGCGGTGGCCGTGCCGGTCCAGCAGCTCCCGGCGCTCGGCCAGCCGCCGCCGGGCCAGGGCGTCGAAGCCGTCCGGGACCCGGCGGTCGCGGATCCGGGTGAGCAGTTCGTCGATCAGGTGCCGGGTGTCCTCCGGGTCCGCGCTGGGGTGCCCCTCGTCCTCCGGGCGTGCGGAGTGCGGTATCACCTGCTCCAGCCGGACGTGCACCGTGCCGAGGAGCGCGCCGAGCCGGCGGCACTGGCCCGCGGTCAGCTCCCCGCCGGCCCGGTGCCGCCCCTCCACCCAGGGATGCAGGGCGAAGCAGCCGCCGTCCACCAGGGCGACGGTGCCGCCGTCGGCGTCCGGAACGGGGGGCACTGTCGGCACCCCGAGTGCGCCCAGCTGGACGGTCGCCCGGTGCTGGTTGCCGATGGCCTCCGGATCGCCGTCCAGGTGGTGTTTGAGGAAGTACCGCCCGCGCGTGGTGGCGACCCGGTAGCCCCGGTTGAGCAGGCCCTCGGAGAGCGGTTCGCAGGAGAGCGGCTCCCCGGCGCAGTAACGGCGCAGGAGGGTGGTGAGGGTGCGCGAAGGGAGCGCTCGGGGTGGTTGCACGACCGGAATGCTAGATCACCCACGGCATCCGACCGGATGCTTTCGGTGATTCCCTTGCGGTTTCGGCTGCCGCTTGGTAGGGCGCGCGCCCACGGAGGCGGGTCGGGCGCGCAGGAGCGGGAAGGTCGGCGGGCACGGCCGAGGGCGGACAGCGGCGGGAGCACCAGGGGGCTCCCGCCGCCGGATCACTCCTCGGTGCCGCTGTTGGCCGCCTCGCCGGAGCCCTCGGAGCCGCCGGCCTCTCCGCCGCCTGCGGCCTCTCCGCCGCCTGCGGCTTCCCCGCCGCCTGCGGCTTCCCCGCCGCCTGCGGCTTCCCCGCCGCCTGCGGCTTCCCCGCCCTCGGAACCGCCTGCGGCTTCCCCGCCGCCGTTGCCCTCGGAGGCACCGCCCTCGGAGTCGCCGTTCTGGCCCTCGTCCGCGCTGCCGTCGGTGGTGCCCTCGTTCTCGTTGCCCCCGCCGGTCTCCGAGGGGTCACCGGACGGGTCGGGCTGTTCCGGAAGGGTCGGCTCCTCCGGCTGCCAGGACGGCACAGTGCCCTGCTGCCCGGTGTCGCCGGTGCCGCTGTCCGGCTCGCTCTCGCTCTCCTCCGGGGTGGACGGCTCGTCGGAGGGCTCGTCCTCGGACTCCGAGGTGCTGGACTCGATCGGCTGCTTCGGCTCGTCCCCGCCGCCACCGGTGTTCTGCATCACGAAGAAGATGCCGGCCGCGACTGCGAGTACCGCGAAGAAGGCGATGAGGGCGTATTTGACGCCACCCCCGCGGCCGTCGTCCCGCGGGCCGCCGTCGAAGCCGCCGTCGTCGTCCCGGTCCGGGCGTCCCATCAGCATCGGCGGGCCGAGCTGCGAGGTGTCGCCGTGCTGCGGGTAGTGGGCGGTCTGCTGCGCGCCGGGCGCGGGCGCGGTGCTGTGCACCGGCCCGGTGTTCCACAGACCGCCGGTGTGGCTGCCCTGCTCGTGCAGTTGGCGCAGCGCGTACTGGATCAGTCCGCGCATCTCCTCCGCGGACTGGAAGCGGTCGTCCGGCTCCTTGGCGAGTGAGCGCATCACCAGCCCGTCCAGCTCCGGCGGCACCTCGTCGGAGACCTCCGAGGGCACCACCGGGTCGTCCTGGACGTGCTGGTAGACCACCGACAGCGGGGTCTCGCCGGTGAACGGCGGGCGGAGCGTGAGCAGCTCGTACAGCATGCAGCCGGTGGCGTACAGGTCCGAGCGGGCGTCGACGGTCTTGCCCAGCGCCTGCTCCGGGGAGAGGTACTGCGGGGTGCCCATGACCATGCCGGTCTGCGTCATGGTCTGCGAGGCGCCGTGCAGCGCGCGGGCGATGCCGAAGTCCATCACCTTCACCGCGCCGGTGTTGGTGATGATCGCGTTGCCCGGCTTGATGTCCCGGTGCACGATGCCGTGTTGGTGGCTGTAGGCCAGCGCCTCCAGGATTCCGGACACGATGATCAGTGCCTGCTCGGGGGGCGGGGCCTCGGCGTTCAGCAGCAGGTCGCGGATGGTGCGGCCCTCGACCAGCTCCATCACGATGTACGGGACGACGTTGCCGTTGACCTCGTCCTCGCCGGAGTCGTAGACGGCGACGACGGCGTGGTGGTTCAGCCCGGCGACGGACTGCGCCTCGCGCGTGAACCGGGCCTTGGACACCGGGTCCTCGGCGAGGTCGGTGCGCAGCAGCTTCACCGCGACCGTCCGCCCCAGCCGGACGTCCTCCGCCGCGAACACCTCAGCCATGCCGCCGCGGCCCAGTCTGCCCGTGAGCCGGTAGCGGCCGTCACCGACGAGGCCGTTCTTTCCCCACAGTTCCGGCGAGCCGGCCCCACCGTTTCCGGTGTCCTCGGGCTCCGCTGGGTCTCCGGCGGCTTGCCTCTGTGCCATCAGTCCTCGCCGTAGTTGGAACCCGCTGGGGGCGGGCAAGCGTGTGGGGAAGTGGAACAGGCCATCCAACCCGCTCCGCGGAGGGGCTGGCAAGTTTGTGTCCATGCGTCCACACGTGAGCCGCGTGCCCGCACGTATTATCCGAGCATGGCAAGCGTCTCGTGCATCGGGTCACGGAACGGACCAGCGGCTTGACTCGTCACACCCCTGGGGCAGACTTGCCCAGGAACGCCGATCGATGGCAACCGTACACGCGCAGAGCCCGGGCCGGAGCGGCCTGTGGCGCCGAGGGGGAAGCAGTCAGATGAGTGACATCGGCGCACAGCCGGGCAATCCGGGTGATCACACGGGCCGGACGGTGGGCAACGGGCGGTACCAGTTGCGCGAGCTGCTGGGCGCCGGGGGCATGGCATCGGTGCACCTCGCCTACGACTCGGTGCTCGACCGCCAGGTCGCCGTCAAGATGCTGCACTCCGACCTCGGCCGCGAGGCCGCCTTCCGGGAGCGCTTCCGGCGCGAGGCGCAGGCGGTCGCGAAGCTGACGCACTCCAACATCGTCTCCGTCTACGACTCCGGCGAGGACCGCCTGGACGGCGCCCTGGTGCCGTTCATCGTGATGGAGTACGTGGACGGCCAGCCGTTGCGCGGCGCGCTCGACGAGGACGTCGCCCGGCACGGCGCGATGTCCACCGAGCGGGCGCTGAAGATCACCACCGACGTGCTGGCCGCGCTGGAGGCCAGCCACGAAATGGGCCTGGTCCACCGGGACATCAAGCCGGGCAACGTGATGCTGACCCGCCGCGGCGTGGTCAAGGTCATGGACTTCGGCATCGCCCGCGCCATGCAGTCCGGCGTCACCTCGATGACCCAGACCGGCATGGTCGTCGGCACCCCGCAGTACCTCTCGCCCGAGCAGGCGCTGGGCCGCGGGGTGGACGCCCGGTCCGACCTCTACACGGTCGGCATCATGCTGTTCGAACTCCTCACCGGGCGCCTCCCGTTCGACGCCGACTCACCGCTGGCCATCGCGTACGCGCATGTCCAGGAGGAGCCGGTCGCGCCGTCCTCGATCAACAGCTCCGTCCCGCGGGGGGTGGACGCGCTCGTCGCCCGCGCGCTGCGCAAGAACCCCAACGAGCGCTTCCCGACGGCCGAGGCGATGCTCCAGGAGTGCGAGCGGATCAACCGCTCCGGCACGGCCACCGGCGTCTCGCCGATCATCATCAGCGGTGGACCGCCGGCCGGGAGCGGCCAGGACGTGGCGCAGTCGGTGTTCCCGTCGATCAGCGCCACCGGCACCCCGCCGCCGCCCACCACCGTGCCGATGAGCGGCCAGGCGCCGGGGTACCCCACCCCGTACGGCCCGATGCAGGGCGGCTACGGCCCGTCCACGCCGCCGCCCGCCGGCGGCATGCAGCAGGCGGCCCACGGCTACCCCACCCCGTCGCCCTACGGCACCCCGCCCCCGCAGGCCCGCGGGGGCAACCGCGCGATGATGTTCATCGCGGTCGCCGCCGTGACGGCCCTGGTGGTGCTCGGGGGACTGATCGCGATAGGCCTCGCGGTCGGCGGTGACGACGACACCCGCGCCGGCACCGGCAACTCAACCGGCGGGGACGGCGGCAGTGACAGCGCGGGCGGCACCGCCGGCGGCGACGACACGAACACCGGTACGGACACCGACTCCGGCACGGGCGGCGCCGCCGATGACGCCGACGACGCCGATGACGCTGACGACGGGTACAGCGGCTTCAAGGACGAGGACAAGACCAAGACCATCGACGCCACCGAGTGCACCGAGGCGAGCGACTACTACGCCGACCAGGACGGGGACGAGCCCCGCAAGGCCATGCCCGACCTCACCTTCAAGCACCTGGACTCGGTGAAGGACTGCATCCGCAAGGCCGGCTGGATTCTCGACCCGGAGCTGTCCTACGAGGACGAGAACATCTACGGCAAGAACCTGGTGCTCAAGCAGTCCCCGAAGAACTACGAGGCGCTGGACCCGGAGGAGGACCGCATCAAGCTGACCGTCTCCACCGGCAAGTCCTGAGCCGACCCGTCCCCGAAGCGGGCCCGGCACGCTCCCTCGGGAGCGTGCCGGGCCCGCTTCGCGCGCGGCCGCCCCCGGTCCGCAGCGGTGCCCACCGGGCGGCCTAGCGGCCCCGTGCGGCTCTCCGATGTCCGGATCGCGGAAGCCGCTACCGACGGCGCCGCTGATGTATCTAAGGTGTGCACATGCCCTCGCCGCCCGCCCCCGCCGCCCACGATCCCGCCGCCCGGCCCGGTGCGCCCGGGCAGCGCCCGGGCGCACCGCAGGCCAGGCCCGTCAAGCAGCCCCCGGCCGCCGAGCGGGTGTACGCGCACGTCAAGCAGGCCGTCCTCGATCGCCGCTACGCCGGCGGTGAGCTGCTGACCGAGGGAGAACTGGCCGCGGCCGTCGGCGTCTCCCGTACCCCCGTACGGGAGGCGCTGCTCCGGCTGGAGGCGGAGGGGCTGATCCGGCTCTACCCGAAGAAGGGCGCGCTGGTGCTGCCCGTCTCCGCGCAGGAGATCGGCGACGTCGTGGAGACCCGGCTGCTGGTCGAACTGCACGCCGTGCGCAAGGCGTCACCAGTGCCCGCCGGGCTCATCGACCGGCTGGCGGAGTTGCTGGAGCAGCAGCGCCGGCAGGCGGAGGCGGGCAACCTGGCCGAGGTCGCGGCCACCGACCGCTGCTTCCACGCGACGCTGGTGCGCAGCACCGGCAACGAGATCCTGATCCGTCTCTACGACCAGCTCCGCGACCGGCAACTGCGGATGGGCGTGGCCCTGATGCACGCCCACCCGGAGCGGCTCGCAAAGAACATCACCGAGCACGCCGAGATCCTCGCGGCGGTCAGGGGCGGCGACACCGGGGCCGCGGTCGCCGCCGTCAGCCGACACGTCGGCTCCGTGCACGGCCTGCTGCGGGGCGAGGTGCGATGAGCTCGGCGATACGGCTGCCGGGCGACCCGCCCGGCGGCAGGCCCGCGGTGCTGATGTGGAGCCTGGGCGTCTCGGTCTACTTCGTCGCGATCACCTACCGCACCAGTCTGGGTGTGGCCGGTATCGAGGCGGCCGACCGCTTCGGCATCAACGCTTCGGCGCTTTCCACCTTCTCGATCCTCCAACTCCTCGTCTACGCCGGGATGCAGGTCCCCGTCGGACTGCTCGTGGACCGCTGGGGCACCAAGCGGGTGCTGATCCTGGGCATCGTGCTCTTCACCGTCGGCCAGTTCGGCTTCGCCCTGTCCGAGAGCTACGCGACGGCCCTCGCCAGCCGCGGTCTGCTCGGCTGCGGCGACGCCATGACGTTCATCAGCGTGCTGCGCCTGGGCTCGCGCTGGTTCCCGGCGAAGCGGGGGCCGCTCGTCGGGCAGATCGCCGGGCTGATCGGGATGGCGGGCAGCCTCGTCACCACCCTGCTGCTGGCCCGGTTGCTCGACTCCCTGGGCTGGACGCCCACCTTCGCCGGCAGTGCCGTCGGGGGCGCGGTGGTGCTGGTCCTGGTGCTGCTGTTCCTGAAGGACCACCCCGAGGGCTTCGCCCCGCAGCCCGTGCGGCACACCGGCGGGGGCTACGTCCGGCGGCAGATATCCGAGGCCTGGGGGGAGCCCGGCACCCGGCTCGGGATGTGGGTGCACTTCACCACGCAATTTCCCGCGATGGTCTTCCTGCTGCTGTGGGGGCTGCCGTTCCTGGTGCAGGCGCAGGGGATGACCGCCGCCGGCGCCGGCAGTCTGCTCACCGTGGTGGTGCTGTCCAACATGGCGATCGGGTTCGTCTACGGCCAGATCATCGCCCGGCACCACCGGGCGCGGGCCCCGATCGTGCTCGGCACCATCGGCACCACCGCGCTGGCCTGGGCGACCGTGCTCGGCTGGCCGGGCCAGGCGCCCGGCTGGCTGCTGGTGGCGCTCTGCATGGTGCTGGGCGCCTGCGGCCCGGCCTCGATGGTCGGCTTCGACTTCGCCCGCCCCGCCAACCCGCCGCACCAGCAGGGCACCGCCTCGGGCATCGTCAACATGGGCGGCTTCACCGCCTCGATGACGACCCTGTTCGCCGTCGGGGTGCTGCTGGACCTCACCGGCGACAACTTCCGCATCGCGTTCGCCGGCGTCTTCGTGCTCCAGGCGCTCGGCGTGAGCCAGATCCTGCGGCTGCGTAGGCGTGCCGACCGCCGTGAGCGGGAGCGCCTCGTCGCCAGCCGGGTCGAGGCGGTGCACGTCCCGGTGTGAGGCGGGTCCGCGGCGCCGCCCGTGCCGGGTGGCGGTCCGGTGGGTGCCACGGGCGGCGGGACCCGGCACGGGCGGCGCCGCGGAGGCGGTCAGGGGGTGACGGCGAAGTGGTCCAGGACCGCGTCGGCCATCTTCGGGTCGCCCTCGACCTTGATGCGCTCGCGCACCGCGGCGGGCCGGACCCGTCCGCAGGCCAGCCGTACGTAGGTCTCCCAGTCCATCGAGAACGTCGCCAGGGGCCCCAGCGAGGGGCTGCCGCTGACCGAGCCGCGGCCCTTGTCGTCCACCCGGACCGTCCGCATGAACTCCAGCGGACCGCTCACGTCCAGCACCACCGCCGAGTTGTGCGGCGCCCCGGCGTCCTTGGCGACCACCTTCGGCAGCCCGGCCAGGAGCATGTCCCGGGCGACGAGGGCACCCGGGGAGTCGAGGTTGCCGGGCTTGCCCAGCGCCCGGCGGAGGTCCTGCTCGTGCACCCACACGTCGAAGGCCCGCATCTGCAGCTGCCACTCCAGCGTGACCTCGTCGCGGCCGGGCAGCACCGAGCGGACCACGGCGTCCGGGGCGCGCTTCTCGTTGCGGAGCTGCCGCTGCCGGCGGATGAGGGTGTACTCCAGTTCGCCGGTCATCTCCGGGCCCGTGTGGTGCCGGCGGACGTCGACCTGCACCTCCATGTAGCGGCTCGTCTCGTCCGTCACGTGGTACAGGTCGCGGGGCAGGGTGTGGATCGGCCGCGGGTCGCCGAGGAGTTCGCACTCGATGCCGATGACGTGCGACACCACGTCCCGCACCGACCACGCGGGGCATTCGGTGCGCCGGTTCCACTCGCCCTCGACCAGCGGTGTCACCAGCTCGGATATTGCTTCGACGGAGTGGGTCCAGGCGTCAACATAGGGCTGAAGGCGTGGATGCTCGGTCACGGGACCCCTCGTGGCAGCGGTGCGGATCGGTTGTTCGCGGTGTGGGTGCTATCAAGTTAGTCTGCGGACAGGCACCCTGGCAGTGCTTTTGAGTGACGATCGTAGGACGCTTTGACGGGGAGGGTTTAACCCCCTCGGACCCACGGACGGTGGTACGGTGCTCGCTTCGTTGATCCAGATCGGTGTGGACCAGGACGAATCGGTCACCGCCCGTCGTGAACGCGCCGCCGCGCTGGTGCGCGACCAGGCGGCGTCCGACCTCGTCGTCCTTCCCGAGCTGTGGCCCACCGGCGCGTTCGCCTTCGAGCGGTTCGACGCCGAGGCGGAGAGCACCGAGGACGGCCCGACCGCGGTGGCGATGAGCCGCGCCGCGAGGGACGCCGGTGTCTGGCTGCATGCCGGGTCGGTCGTGGAGCGCGCCGGGAGTGGGGAGTTGTACAACACCTCGCTGGTCTACTCACCCGACGGCGAACTCACCGCCCGCTACCGGAAGATCCACCGCTTCGGCTTCGACCGCGGCGAGGCGACCCTGATGTCCGCCGGACGCGAACCGGTCACGGTCGAGGCCGCGGGGGCGACCCTGGGCCTGGCCACGTGCTACGACCTGCGCTTCCCCGAGCTCTTCCGGGCGCTGACCGATGCGGGCGCCCAGGTGCTCGTCGTGCCCGCCGGTTGGCCGGACAAGCGGGCCGCGCACTGGAGCCTGTTGGCCAGGGCCCGCGCGGTGGAGAACCTGACGTACGTCCTGGCCTGCGGCACCGCAGGAAGCCACGCGGGCGTGCCGCAGGCCGGCCGCAGCGCCGTCATCGACCCGTGGGGCGAACCGCTGGCCGAGGCGGCGGACGCGACCGAGCAGGTCATCAGGGCCGACCTCGACCTCGGCCGACTCGCCGCCGTCCGCTCGGAGTTCCCCGCCCTCAAGGACCGCGTCCCCGGCCTCGGCGGATAGCGCCACGCGGACCGCGCCCCCGGGACGGCCCGGCGCGGAATGCCGCCGGGGGCCGGGCGGTTGCACAGCGGCAAACGGGTGCGTCCGGCACGCAGCGGTGTACGGGCGCCCCTCGACGTGCGGAAACGGCAGGGAGTGCGCGGATGGGTGTGTTCGTTGTCGACGGCCACGGGACCGGCGCCGTCGCGCTGGGCCCGGCCGAGTCCCACGGGCAGATCGCCCGGGCCGACGTCGCCGCCACGCTCGCCGCGCTGCTGCACGAGTCCCGCATCGGCCGACAGATCCTGGAGCTCGACACGGGCTCCACCTCGATCGGGGACGCCGTCGCCGCCAACGTCCCCGGACCGCGCGGCTGAGCGTGCCGCCCGCGGAGGCCGGCGCCGGGCACGGGCGCGGGGGCGGAGTGCGGGCGCGTGGGTGAGGTCGCCGACCCGGGCTCCCGACGGGTGGTGGCCGACCCGTGCCGCCCGGCCCTCCGTGCGGGGGATCTCCGGGGTCGAGCGGCCTCGGGGGCGGAGGCGCCCGTCAGGGCCACCGTGCGGTGCGGGGATGCCCCGATCCGCGCCCGGGGCTCTGGGTGTAGCGCCGGTAGGTCGCTACCGTTTCAAGCGGTCTAGACCAAAGGTCCGGACCTGCACCGGCACTCGCATGCCGTGCCGCTCTCCCCCCACTTCAGGAGCCCTCCCATGCGACAGACGCCTGCCCTGCCCGCGGCCCTACGCGCCACCCGCCCCGCGGGGAGGCGCTCGTGAACCGCCTCGACGACCTGCGCGAGCACGTGCTCGGCCTGTTCCGGATGGTCGTCGGCCTGCTCTTCGCCTGCCACGGCGCCGCCTCCCTCTTCGGGGTGCTCGGCGGACCGCACGGCGGTCAGCCGCCTGCCCTCGGCCAGTGACCGGGCTGGTGGGCGGCCGCCATCCAACTCGCGGGCGGTGTCCTGGTGACGACGGGCCTGTTCACCCGGATCGCCGCGCTCGTCTGCTCCGGCTCGATGGCCTACGCCTACTTCGTGAAGCACCAGCCCGGCGGCCTCTTCCCGATGGAGAACGGCGGCGAGGCCGCTGCCATGTTCTGCTGGGCGTTCCTGCTGCTCGCCGCCCTCGGTCCCGGCCGATGGGCGCTCGACGGTCTGACCGGCCGGAGCCGCGAACGCGACCGTACCCGCACCCCCGGCGCGGTGGAAGGCGGTGTCCTCGCCCCCCTGAGCGCCCCGCGTCCGCCCCCGCCCCCGTCTCCCAGCCCAGGCAGCCGCGCCCACGCCGGGGGAGGCGGGGGCGCGGCAGCAACGTCTGCCAGGAGTGGCCCCGGCCACGTCCCGCCGAGTCGGGCCCGGCCACACGGCTGCGGTGTCCGGCGCGGTGTCCGCGACCGGTCATGATCTGTCGCAGCGAACTGTGAGCGTTCTCGACGAAGTTCGAGTGCTGCGGAGGGAGGTGGCCGGAGCCACGGGGCGGGTGGCGCCCTCAGGTAGCTGGGGTGTGCCAGGCGGTTTCGGCGTCCTGGGCGGTGCGGTAGGTGGGGAGGACTCGGTCCAGGCCGACGATGCGGAATATCCGGCTGACGCGGTCAGGGACTGAGGCCAGCGCAAGGCTCGCCTCGGCGGCGAGGGCGCGGTTGTGTGCGGCGATGAGCACGGTGATGCCGGTGGAGTCGCAGAAGGTGAGGGCGCCGAGGTCGAGCACGAGCTGCTGGCCAGGGTTCAGGTGGAGAGCCCGCAGTACGCCGCGGATCTCGGGTGCGGTGTGGTGGTCGAGTTCTCCTTCGAGCTCGATGACCCGCCCGGCCGGAGTGGTGCGGGTGTTGAGGGTCAGGTGCTTGGTCACTGCTGCTCGTCACTGGGGGGCTGGGGCACGTGGATGGCCAGGACGGCGGTGTCGTCGTCGACACCAGTGCCGAAGGCGTCGAGCAGGCCGCGGACCGCGCTGATGGTGCCCGTGGCGGTGGCGGGGGCCAACGCGCGGCCGAAGTCGAGGAAGGCGTCGTCGCCGTAGCGTTCGTCGTCGTCGTCGTCGCCGCCGCCGTCGCCGACGGCGGCGTTGGTGTGGGCTTCGGTGAGGCCGTCGGTGTGCAACAGGAGGGTGTCACCGGGGGCAAGGTGCACTGTGGCGGTGGAGATGTGGGCGTCTGGCAGGACGCCGATGAGCTGTCCGCCGGGGGTGGGAAGAAAGTCGGCGGTGCCGTCGTCGCGCATCAGCAGGGCCGGGGGATGGCCGCCGCTGGCCAGGGTGATCTGGAAGCCGCCGTGGAGACGGTCGGGGGTGAGCAGGCCGAAGATGACGGTGCAGAAGCGGGGGTCGCTGCCGTTGTATTCGTGGTTGAGGACGGTGTTGAGGTTGCCGAGTACGGCGACCGGGTCCGGGTCGTAGACGGCTGCGGCGCGCAGGGTGTAGCGGGCCAGCGAAGTGACGGCTGCCGCGGCGGCGCCCTTGCCGCAGACGTCGCCGAGGAACATTCCCCAGCTGCCGGCGGCGAGGGGGAAGAGGTCGTAGAAGTCGCCACCGACCTCGTCGACGGAGGCGACGTGGTAGTACGCGGAGACGTCCAGGCCGGGGACGTTCGCCAGGGCCGGCGGCAGCAGGGTCTTCTGCAGGGTGGATGTCAGCGTCTGGAGGCGGTCGCGTTCCCGGTCGGCGGCCTTGCGGGCGCGCAGCAGCTCGGTTTCGTAGGCGCGGCGGTCGCGGGCGTCGAAGATCGTGGTGCGGATCAGCAGCGGCTGCCCATCGCGGCCCTCCTTGACTGTGGAGGTGACCAGGACCGGGAGGTGCGAGCCGTCGGCGGCCTTCAGCTCCAGGGCGATGCCGTTGATCTCTCCCTGCATCCGCAGCATCGGGGCGAAGTGCGTCTCGTGGTAGAGCCGGCCGCCGACCGCGAGCAGATCGGAGAAGTGCTTGCGGCCCACCAGGTCCTTGCGCTGGTAGCCGAGCCAGTCCAGCAGGGTGGTGTTGACTTTCGCGATCCGGCCGTCGAGCTGGGTGGAGAGGTAGCCGCACGGCGCGTGCTCGTACAGATCCTCGGCACTGTCCTCAAGCAGCGCGGAGAACTGTGCCTGATCATTCACCGGCCCCTCGTCTCCTCTCGCTCCACCCTGTTCTTCGTCGTTCGTCCTGCTCATCACCGGGTGGCCTCCGCGAAGGCGGCGATCGTCGCGGCGGTCTCCTCGGGAGCGGCGAGCTGCGGGCAGTGCCCGGTCGCATCCAGCGTGACCAGCCGGCTGCCCGGTATCTGTGCCTGCACGAAGGCGCCCACCTCGGGCGGGGCGATCGCGTCGCTGGAGCACTGGGCGACCAGGGTAGGCACCCTCACCCTGGCGAGGTCGGCGCGGTTGTCGGACAGGAACGTCACCCGGGCGAACACCCGCGCGATCTCCGGATCGGTACGGCAGAAGCTGCTGGTCAGCTCCTCACCCAGCTCGGGCCGGGCCGGGTTGCCCATGATGACCGGGGCCATCGCACCCGACCAACCCAGGTAGTTCGCATCGAGCGACTCCAGCAGCTCGTCGATGTCCTCAGCACTGAACCCGCCTCGGTAACCGGCGTCGGGGTGGTCGATGAAGCAGGGCGACGGCGCCAGCAGCACCAGACCTGCGAATGCCCCGGGCTCTCGCGTGGCGGCCAGCACGCCCATCATGGCGCTCACCGAGTGCCCGACGAACGTCACCGGGCCCAGTGCGAGCTCCCGGCACAGTTCCAAGAGGTCGTCGACGTACCCGTCCAGGGTGGAGTACCGCTCCCGGCTCCACGCCGACAGGTCCGAATTTCCCGCTCCGACGTGGTCGAAGAGGACCACGGTGAAGTGGCGCTCCAGCTCCGGTACCACCAGGCGCCACATGTTCTGGTCGCACCCGAACCCGTGCGCCAGCACCAACGCCGGCCCACCATCCCGGCCGCTCACCCTTACGTGGTTCCTGCTCCGCACGTCCATGCGGCACATCGTCCCAGACCGGGTCCGCCATCCGCGCCCACCACAGTGACCTCTCCAGATCACCGGACCTCGGCGTCACTCGACCTTCGCCGGGGAACAGCGGCCACCCGCCTTCGTTGCGAGTCACCCAGCCTTCGGTGTGAGGAATCAGGTCTTCAGCCCCGCGCGGGAGTCAGGACGCCACGAGTCCGCTCGCTACGGCAAGGTCGTGGGGTACGGGCGTGACGTCCGCTGCCGATGGCTGTACGGCCGGGTGGCTCTACCCTCACGCAGCGGGCGGGGGCACCGCAGCAATTCCGTGGCTGTCGGGGGCTTGGGGCTCGGGGCATCGGAGCATCGGAGGCGCGCACACGCGCCGGCGTCCGCGCCGGGCCGACGGCCGTTCCCGGCGCGGCAGTGGCACCCTGGAGGGATGAGCAAGCGAGCCCGCGTCCGCGCCCCTGAGCTGCGAGGACGCTCCTGGATCAACACCGGCGGCAAGGAGCTGTCCCTCGCGGACCTCCGGGGCCGCATCCTCGTGATCGACTTCTGGACCTCCTGCTGCATCAACTGCCTGCACGTCCTGGACGAGATGCGGGAGTTGGAGGAGAAGCACCGGGACACCACGGTGATCGTCGGGGTGCACTCGCCGAAGTTCGTGCACGAGGCCGAACCGCAGGCGGTGCGGGACGCGGTCGAACGGTACGAGGTGCACCACCCGGTGCTGGACGACCCCGAACTGACCACCTGGAAGCAGTACGCCGTACGCGCCTGGCCCACCCTCGTCGTCGTCGACCCGGAGGGTTACGTGGTGGCCCAGCACGCCGGTGAGGGCCACGCGCACGCCCTCGCTGCCCTGGTGGCCGAGCTGGAGGAGGAGCACGCCGCCAAGGGCACCCTGCGGCGCGGGGACAGCCCGTACGTCCCGCCGGAGCCGGTGGCCGGCGAGCTGCGGTTCCCGGGCAAGGCCCTGCAACTGCCCGGCGGCACCTTCCTGGTCTCCGACACCACCCGGCACACCCTGGTCGAGCTGGACACCGACGGCGAGAGCCCGCTGCGCCGGATCGGCACCGGGCAGCGCGGGGCGGCGGACGGGCCGGCCGGTCGGGCGCAGTTCAGCGAGCCGCAGGGGCTCGCCCTGCTGCCGGACGGCAGCGTCGCGGTGGCGGACACCGTCAACCACCTGCTGCGCCGCTTCGACCCGGTCGGCGGCGAGGTGTCCACCCTGGCCGGTACCGGGACGCAGTGGTGGCAGGGCTCGCCCACCGCGGGGCCCGCCCGCGAGGTGTCGCTGTCCTCGCCCTGGGACCTGGCGTGGTTCGCGGACCGGCTGTGGATCGCGATGGCGGGCGTCCACCAGCTGTGGACGTACGACCCGGCAGACGGGCGGGTCGGTGCCGGGGCGGGGACGACCAACGAGGGACTGGCCGACGGCCCGGCGGCCGAGGCGTGGTTCGCCCAGCCGTCCGGCCTGGCGGCGACGGAGGACCGGCTCTGGGTGGCCGACTCGGAGACCTCCGCCGTGCGCTGGCTGGACCGCGACCTCGCGGTGCACACCGCCGTCGGTACCGGCCTGTTCGACTTCGGGCTCCGGGACGGTCCTGCCGGGCAGGCGCTGCTCCAGCACCCCCTCGGGGTGACGGCGCTGCCGGACGGCTCGGTCGCCGTCAGCGACACCTACAACCACGCGCTGCGCCGGTTCGATCCGGCGACCGGGGAGGTCAGCACGCTCGCCACCGGGCTGCGGGAGCCCTCGGACGCGGTCCTCGACGCGTCCGACCCGGGAGTCGTGGTGGTGGTCGAGTCGGCCGGGCACCGGCTGACCCGGCTGCGTCTGCCCGAGGAGGCCGTGCGGGTGGAGTCGGTGGCGCACCGCACCCAGCGCTCGGCCACCGAGGTCGCGCCGGGTGAGTTGGAGCTGGACGTCGTCTTCCAGGCGCCGCGCGGGCAGAAGCTGGACACCCGGTACGGGCCGTCCACCCGGCTCCAGGTGAGCGCGACACCACCGGAGCTGCTCGTCGAGGGCAGCGGTCAGGGCACCGAGCTGGGCCGGCGGCTGGTGCTGGACGGCAGCGTGCGGGAGGGGGTGCTGCACGTGTCGGCGATGGCGGCCTCCTGTGACGACGACCCGGCGAATCCGTACCCGGCCTGTCACATGCACCAGCAGGACTGGGGTGTGCCGCTCGTCCTCACCGAGGACGGCGCGCACCGGCTCCCGCTGGTCCTGGCGGGCGTGGACGAACGCGCCTGAACGGGCCCGGACCGGCGGACGTCCGCGCGAGCGGCAGACGCCGCCGCGCGTCGCCGCAGGCGGCGTGCAGAGGGGCGGACCGGTGTGCACCGATCCGCCCCTCTCCCCCCGTGCCCCCCGCAAAGACAAGCCTGTTGTCCGATCTTCACCACAGTGTCATGGGCGTTTCCCGGCTGTGTGACAGTCCGTCCCCGCGGTGTCACGGAGGCCGGGCCCTCGGGGAGGCGCGAAGGGTTCCGGAGACGGAACGTCAACCCTGGAGGAAGGCGGCCAGGGCCGAGGTGAGCAAGCCCGGGTCCGCAGCGCCGGCCAGTTCCCTGGCCGAGTGCATGGAGAGGATCGCGACCCCGACGTCCACCGTGGCGATGCCGTGCCGTGCCGCGGTGATCGGCCCGATCGTGGTGCCGCAGGGCATGGCGTTGTTCGAGACGAAGCTCTGCCACGGCACCTCGGCCCGTTCACAGGCGGCGGCGAACAGCGCCCGGCCCGTGCCGTCCGTGGCGTAGCGCTGGTTGACGTTGACCTTGAGGATCGGGCCGCCGTTCGGCATCGGGTGGTGCGTCGGGTCGTGCCGCTCGCCGTAGTTGGGGTGGACGGCGTGTCCGGTGTCGGAGGAGAGGCACACCGAGCCGGCGTACGCGCGGGCCCGCTCCTCCGGGCCGCCGCCGCGGGCGAAGACGGTCCGTTCCAGCACGTTGCCGAGCAGCGGGCCGTCCGCGCCGGTGTCGGACTGGCTGCCGTTCTCCTCGTGGTCGAAGGCGGCGAGTACGGGGATGTACGGGAGCCCGCCCTCGCTGGCCGCCCCGGCGGCGTCGGCCAGGGCGACCGTGCCGGCGTGGACCGAGAGCAGGTTGTCCATCCGGGGCCCGGCCAGCAGCTCTCGCTCCCTGCCCAGGTAGGCGGGCGGCTCGACGCTGTGCACCATCAGGTCCCAGCCGGTGACCTCGGCCGGTGCCAGGCCCGCCTCCTCGGCCAGGAACTCGATCAGCTCGCCCTCACGCGGGGTGCCCAGGCCCCACAGCGGGGTCATGTGCCGCTGGCGGTCGAGCTTGAGCCCGTCGTTGACCTGGCGGTCCAGGTGGATGGCGAGCTGCGGCACCCGCAGCAGCGGGCGGTCCACGTTGACCAGGCGGGTGGTGCCGTCCTTCAGGACGAGCCGGCCGGCCAGCCCGAGGTCGCGGTCGAGCCAGGTGTTGAGCAGGGTGCCGCCGTAGACCTCCACGGCGAGCTGCCGCCAGCCGTGCGCCCCGGTGTCCGGGGAGGGCTTCACTCGGAGGTTGGGAGAGTCGGTGTGCGCGCCGACGATGCGGAACGGCGTCGCCGGGGTGGCGTTCTCCGGGACGTACCAGGCGAGGAGTGCGCCGCCGCGCCGGACGTACCGGCCGCCGGCCGTTCCGTCCCAGGGGTCGGTCTCGGCCAGCTCGCGGAAGCCGGCCTTGTCCAGCCGCCCGGCCGCGGACTCCACCGCGTGGTACGGGGTGGGCGAGGCGGTGAGGAAGGCCACGAGGTCGTCGCTGTGTCCGCGGTCGAACCGCGCGGGTGTGTGCTGCATGGCGTCCAATATACGAACGCCGCACGCGACGGCGGAGGTCCCGCCTCCCCCGACCGGGGGCGGGACCTCCGCCGTCGCGCCGTGTCCGTGCCGCGGCACGGGCCCCGGGATCAGAACCCGGCTTCGTCCAGCTCCATCACGGAGAGGTCGATGGCCTCGGCCGCGCGCCGTTCGGTGGAGACCCCGGGCAGCACGTTCGCGGCGAAGAACTTCGCCGCTGCGATCTTGCCCTGGTAGAAGGGCACGTCCTTGGCCGGCGCGTCGGCCAGCTTCCCGGCGGCGACGGCCGCACCACGCAGCAGCAGGTAGCCGATGACGACGTCGCCCGAGGCCATCAGGAACCGGGTGCTGTTCAGCCCGACCTTGTAGATCGAGTTGACGTCCTTCTCGGTGGCGGCGAGGTCGGTCAGCATCGTGCCGACGATCGCCTCCAGGTCCGCGGTGGCCTGCGAGAGCTGCTCGCGGGCCGGTGCGAGGTCCTCGCCGCCGGGCGCCTCGACGAGGAACTTCTTCATCTCCTCGGAGAGCGAGGTCAGCGCCTGGCCCTGGTCGCGGACGACCTTCCGGAAGAAGTAGTCCTGACCCTGGATCGCTGTGGTGCCCTCGTAGAGGGTGTCGATCTTGGCGTCCCGGATGTACTGCTCGATCGGGTACTCCTGGAGGTATCCCGAGCCGCCGAAGGTCTGGAGCGACTGCGCGAGCTGCTCGTAGGACTTCTCCGAGCCGTAGCCCTTCACGATCGGCAGCAGCAGGTCGTTCAGGCGGACGGCGGCCGAGGCGTCCTCTCCGGCGTCCTCCTTCATGAGGATCTCGTCCTGCACCGAGGCGGTGTAGAGGACGAGGGCGCGCATGCCCTCGACGTACGCCTTCTGCGTCATGAGCGCGCGGCGGACGTCCGGGTGGTGCGTGACGGTGACGCGCGGCGCGGTCTTGTCGGTGAACTGCGCCAGGTCGGCCCCCTGCACCCGCTCCTTGGCGTACTCCAGCGCGTTCAGGTAGCCGGTGGAGAGCGTGGCGATGGCCTTCGTGCCGACCATCATCCGGGCGAACTCGATGATCTTGAACATCTGGCGGATGCCGTCGTGCTTCTCGCCGAGCAGCCAGCCCTTGGCCGGGTGGCGGTCGCCGAAGGTCATCTCACAGGTGTTGGAGGCCTTGAGGCCCATCTTGTGCTCGACGTTGGTGGCGTAGGCGCCGTTGCGCTCGCCCAGCTCGCCGGTCTCCCAGTCGAAGTCGTACTTCGGCACGATGAAGAGCGACAGGCCCTTGGTGCCCGGGCCGTGGCCCTCGGGGCGGGCGAGGACGAAGTGCACGATGTTCTCGGACATGTCGTGCTCACCCGAGGTGATGAACCGCTTCACGCCCTCGATGTGCCAGCTTCCGTCCTCCTGCCGCGCCGCCTTCGTGCGGCCGGCGCCGACGTCCGAGCCGGCGTCCGGCTCGGTGAGGACCATCGTCGAGCCCCACTGCCTGTCGACCATGAGCTGCGCGACGCGGTGCTGCTCCTCGGTGCCCTCCTCGTGCAGCACGCCGGCGAAGGCCGGGCCGGAGGCGTACATCCACACGGCCGGGTTGGCGCCCAGGATGGTCTCGGCGAAGCCCCACAGCAGCGAGCGCGGGGCGGCGGTACCGCCGAGCGCCTCGGGGATGCCCAGCCGCCACCACTCGGCGTCCATGTAGGCCTGGTAGCTCTTGCGGAAGGACGCCGGGACCGGCGCGGTGTTGGTCTTCGGGTCGAAGACGGGCGGGTTGCGGTCGGCGTCCTCGAAGGAGGCGGCCAGCTCGGTCTCGGACAGCCGGGCGATCTCGGAGAGCACGCTCCTGGCGGTATCGACGTCCATCTCTGCGAACGGCCCCTTGCCGTACACCGCGTCGCGACCGAGCACCTCGAACAGGTTGAACTCGATGTCGCGGAGATTCGACTTGTAGTGCCCCATGGCGACAGGCTCCGTAAACGACGGGGAGGGCCGTGGGATGGACTCCTCCGATGCGTACCAGTACGTTCTCCCCATCATGCTACCCACCGGTAATAAGAAGCAACCCCCACCGTGCGTGAGTGTGACCGACTCGTCGTCCCGTCGGCGTAACCTTGGGCGCATGTACGGCTACGACCAGACCGCGTCCGCGGGACACCAGGGCTACCAGCAGGCCCAGGGCCCGTACGCCGGCCACCACGCGCAGCAGCCCCCGCCCGGTTACGGGCAGCAGCCGCAGCAGCAGCCGCTCTACCCGGAGCCCTCGCCCCCCTCGCTGTCCGAGGCGGTCCGGGCCTTCACCACCGGCGCGATGTCACCGGAGGACTTCCAGGGCGTCTTCCACAACGCCAAGGTCTACTGCCCGCGCGGTGACACCCCCGGTTTCCTGGCGCTGCACAACACGCAGCAGCCGGTGATCCCGATGTTCACCACGCTCAAGGAGTTGCGGGCCTACGCGGGCAAGGAGTCCCGGTACTTCGTCATCACCGGCGGCGAGGTGCTGGACCTGCTGCCCTTCGGCTACGGCTTCGTCCTGGACATGGAGGGCGACCACCGGGTCGTCTTCGACGCGAAGGCGGTCGAGGAGCTGACCGACTTCGCGATGCGCCGGATGTACGGCTGAGGCGAGCGGCGCACGGCTTCCCGGTCGTGAGCGGGTCCGGGCTGCCGGGCCTTCGGGGGTGGGCGGCGCGTCCGGGGGGTGTTCCGGGAACACGTGCGCCTCGGTGAAGGTTGACAGTTCAACTAGATTGGTTGGATCAGCCGAGGAGGCGCCCGATGCCCGCGATCACCGTGGAGAACCCGCTCACCCTGCCCCGCGTCACCGCACCCGCCGGTGAGACGCTCCCGCGTCCGGTGCGTGCCGTCAGCACCGCGCTCAGCGGCTTCGAGGGCGAGGGCTTCCCCGTCCGCCGCGCCTTCGCGGGGATCAACCACCGCAACCTCGACCCGTTCATCATGATGGACCAGATGGGCGAGGTGGAGTACGCGCCCGGCGAGCCCAAGGGAACCCCCTGGCACCCGCACCGCGGCTTCGAGACGGTCACCTACATCATCGACGGGATCTTCGACCACCAGGACAGCCAGGGCGGCGGCGGCACCATCACCAACGGCGACACCCAGTGGATGACGGCGGGCTCGGGCCTGCTGCACATCGAGGCGCCGCCGGAGCAGCTGGTCGTGTCCGGCGGTCTCTTCCACGGCCTCCAGCTCTGGGTGAACCTCCCGGCCGGGGACAAGATGATGGCCCCCCGGTACCAGGACATCCGCAGCGGCAGCGTCCAGCTCCTCACCTCCCCCGACGGCGGCGCGCTGCTGCGGGTCATCGCCGGCGCGCTGGACGGCCACGAGGGCCCCGGCGTCACGCACACGCCGATCACGATGGTCCACGCGACCCTCGCGCCGGGCGCCGAGGTGACCCTGCCCTGGCGGGAGGACTTCAACGGCCTCGCCTACGTGATGGCCGGGCGCGGATCGGTGGGAGCCGAGCAGCGCCCGATCCACCTGGGGCAGACGGCGGTCTTCGGGGCCGGCGGTTCGCTGACCGTCCGCGCGGACGAGAATCAGGACGCGCACACGCCGGACCTGGAGGTCGTCCTGCTGGGCGGGCGGCCGATACGTGAGCCGATGGCGCACTACGGCCCGTTCGTCATGAACACCCAGGCCGAACTCCAGCAGGCTTTCGAGGACTTCCAGAAGGGCCGGCTGGGCACGGTCCCGGCCGTCCACGGGATGTCCGAGGGCGGGCTGTAGGGAGCAGGTCCGGGCGCCGCACCCGTGGCCCGCCGGGGCAGGAACCCGCCCGGCCGGCGGCTGCGGCGGGTTCAGCCCCATACCGGCGGGGGCGCGTCCTCCAGATCTCGAACCAGATGGACTTGCCCTCGCCGCGCGGGTCCACGCCCCAGGTCCCGGCCGGCAGGTCCAGCTCGACCCAGTCCACCGCGTTCAGCCGGGACCGGACGGCCCCCTCATCCGCGGTCGCCGGTTCCGCGGGCACCCCGAGGACTCCGCCGCCACGGCGTCCAGGGTGAACTCGGCGCGGCCTTCGTCCCACCGCCAGATGCCGGTCCCGGTGGCGGCCAGAACATCCTCGGTGCGCATACGCCCCACTTTGGGAAGAATGATCGGCTCCCGCCCGGCAGGGCGGGCCAGGACGGTAGTCTTTGAGCCGCCTCACCACAGCCTGACGACTTGGATGAACGATGCATCGGTACCGGTCCCACCACTGCGGCGAACTGCGAGCGCCGGACGTCGACACCGGCGTCCGGCTGAGTGGCTGGCTGCACAATCGTCGTGACCTGGGCGGCATCCTCTTCATCGACCTGCGCGACCACCACGGCCTCGTTCAGCTCGTGGCCCGGCCCGGTACCCCGGCCAACGAGGCGTTGAGCCACCTCACCAAGGAGACCGTCGTCCGGGTGGACGGCCGGGTCGCCGCCCGCGGTGCCGAGAACGTCAACCCCGAGCTGCCCACCGGGGAGATCGAGGTGGAGGTCGGCGAGGTCGAGGTGCTGGGCGCCGCCGGGCAGATCCCCTTCACCATCAACGCCGAGGACGGCGTGAACGAGGAGAAGCGGCTGGAGTACCGCTTCCTGGACCTGCGCCGGGAGCGGATGCACCGCAACATCCTGCTGCGCACCTCGGTGATCTCCGCGCTGCGCCAGAAGATGACGGCGCTGGGCTTCAACGAGATGGCCACCCCGATCCTGTCCGCCACCTCGCCGGAGGGCGCCCGCGACTTCCTGGTCCCGTCCCGGCTGCATGCGGGCCGCTTCTACGCACTCCCGCAGGCGCCGCAGCAGTTCAAGCAGTTGCTGATGATCGCCGGCTTCGACCGCTACTTCCAGATCGCGCCGTGCTTCCGGGACGAGGACGCCCGCGCCGACCGCTCGCCGGGCGAGTTCTACCAGCTCGACGTCGAGATGAGCTTCGTCGAGCAGGAGGACGTCTTCCGCGTCATCGAGAAGGTGATGACGGAGGTCTTCCAGGAGTTCGGAGGCGGCCGCGAGGTCACCTCGCCCTTCCTGCGAATCCCCTTCCGGGAGGCCATGCTGAAGTACGGCTCGGACAAGCCCGACCTCCGGGCCAAGCTCGAACTCGTCGACGTGTCGCAGGTGTTCGAGGGCTCCGGGTTCAAGGCGTTCGCCGGCAAGCACGTCCGCGCGCTCGCCGTCCCGGACACCGCCGACCAGCCGCGCAAGTTCTTCGACCAGATGGGCGAGTTCGCCGCCACCCACGGAGCCAAGGGCCTCGCCTGGGTGCGGGTCGGCGAGGACCGCGCGCTCACCGGCCCGATCGCCAAGTTCCTCGACCAGGACGACGTCTCCTCGCTGCTCGACGCGCTCAAGGCCGAGCCGGGCACCGCGATCCTCTTCGGTGCGGGCGAGTTCGACGAGGTGTCCCGCATCATGGGCGCCGTCCGGGTGGAGGCGGCCAAGCGGACCGGGCACTTCGAGGAGGGCGTGTTCCGCTTCTGCTGGATCGTCGACTTCCCGATGTACGAGAAGGACGAGGACACCGGAAAGATCGAGTTCTCGCACAACCCGTTCTCCATGCCCCAGGGCGGCCTGGAGGCACTCCGCACCCAGGACCCGCTGGACGTCCTCGCCTGGCAGTACGACATCGTCTGCAACGGCGTCGAGCTCTCCTCCGGCGCCATCCGGAACCACGAGCCGGAGGTCATGTACGAGGCCTTCGAGATCGCGGGCTACAGCAAGGACGAGGTCGAGCGGGAGTTCGGCGGCATGCTCCGCGCCTTCAGCTTCGGCGCCCCGCCGCACGGCGGGATCGCCCCGGGCGTCGACCGCATCGTGATGCTGCTCGCGGACGAGCCGAACATCCGCGAGACCATCGCCTTCCCGCTGAACGGCAACGCCCAGGACCTGCTCATGGGCGCGCCCAGCGAGGTCGACGAGTCGCGGCTGAAGGAGCTGCACCTCTCGCTCCGCAAGCCCCCGCAGGGCAAGTGACCCGACCACCCGCCGACGTCCGCGCCCGCAGACGTCCGCCCCCGCGAACGGCCGCGCCGGCCGACCGGACCCCGGTCGGCCGGCGCGGGTGAGCGCGGGGGCGGACGGCCCCTCGGGAGCGTCTGCCCGCGGACCGGACGGCCGCCGCCGCGACTCTCCCGCCCGGCGGGAACCGAGTGGGGGCCCCGCCGAGCGGGTACGGCCCCTGGGGGACTCCCGCCCCGCGCGGGACCGCGTCCCTCGGGCCGGCAGTCCCGCCCCACCGCACGCGCCGCCGGTCCCCGTCCGTCCCCCACTGAAAGGGGCGCCCCCATGCCCGTTCACCCGGTGCCGGCCGGAGCCGTTCCCGCCGCGCTCGCCGCCCTCTCGGTCCTGGCGCTCGTCGGCTGCTCCGGTGGTTCGGCGGACGCCGGAGCCCGCGGGGGGCCGGAGCAGCCCGCGGACCGGAAGCCGCCGACGGTGCAGGCGAACCGTCCGGCGCTGCCCGCCGAGCTGCCCGGCCTGGGGCCCGAGACGGCCGCCGAGGTGCCGGAGGACTCGCGGCAGGTTCTCATCGCCACCGGGGAGGGCAGGGACTCCGCCGAGTCGACGGTGGTGCTGCACGAACGCACCGACGAGGGCTGGCGGGCCGGCGAGGAGTGGCCCGCGCACAACGGCCACCGGGGGTGGACGCACGACCACCGGGCCGGTGACCTGCGGACCCCGATCGGGGTGTTCGCCCTCTCCGACGCCGGCGGTCTGCTGCCCGACCCGGGCAGCCGACTGCCCTACGACCGCTCGGACGCCTTCACCATCGACGGCACCGGCTTCGAGGGCGACCCGCTGGCCGGGTCCTTCGACTACGTCGTCGCCATCGACTACAACCGGACCCCGGGTGTCACTCCGCTGGACTGGACGCGCCCTGAGGGCGCCGACAGGGGCGGCGGCATCTGGCTGCACGTGGACCACGACGGCCCGACGCAGGGCTGTGTCAGCCTCGCCGCACCGGTGATGCGTGAGGTGGTCCGCACTCTCGACCCGGAGCGCGACCCCGTCATCGTGATGGGCGACCGCGAGTCCCTCGCGCGCTGAGGGCCGCGCGGCCGCCGGCGGTCAGGCCTCGGAGCCGCCGAACCGGGCGCGGTAGGAGTCCAGGTCGTCCTCGGTGATCTTCGCGAACAGCACCGGCGGGACGGTGAACGCGGTGCCGGCCGGGACGGTGGCCAGCGCCCGCGCCTGCTCGGCGGTCACCCACGGCGCGGTGTCGCCGGCGAGTGCGAACGCGGACCGCATGGTGCGGGCGGCGCCGGGGACGAAGGGCTCCGAGAGCACCGCGTACAGGTGGATCAGGTTCATCGCCGTGCGCAGGGTGAGTGCGGCGGCCTCCCGGTCGGTCTTGATCTCCAGCCAGGGGGCCTTCTCCTCCAGGTAGGCGTTGCCGGCGCTCCACAGCGCGCGCAGCGCCTGGACGGCCTTACGGAACTGGAGGGCGTCCAACTGCTCCTGGTACTCGGTGACCAGCCGCCCGACCTCGGTGCCGAGCCGCTGCTCGGCCTCCCCGGCCGCGCCACCCTCCGGCACGGTGTCGCCGAAGCGCTTGCGGGAGAAGGAGAGCACCCGGTTGACGAAGTTGCCCAGGGTGTCGGCCAGGTCCTTGTTCACCGAGGCGGAGAACAGCTCCCAGGTGAAGCTGGTGTCGTCGGACTCCGGAGCGTGCGCCATCAGGAAGTAGCGCCAGTAGTCGGCCGGCAGCAGTTCCAGCGCCGTGTCGGTGAAGATGCCGCGCTTCTGCGAGGTGGAGAACTTGCCGCCGTAGTAGTTCAGCCAGTTGAAGGCCTTGACGTAGTCGACGCGCTTCCACGGCTCCCGGGTGCCGAGCTGGGTGGCCGGGAACATCACGGTGTGGAAGGGGACGTTGTCCTTGGCCATGAACTCGGTGTACTGCACGTCGCGGGCGTCGTACCACCAGGACTCCCAGTCGCGCTCGCCGGGCGCCAGGTCGGCCCACTCCTTGGTGGCGCCGATGTACTCGATGGGGGCGTCGAACCAGACGTAGAACACCTTGCCCTCGGCCGCGAGCGCGGGCCAGGTGTCGGCGGGCACCGGAACGCCCCAGTCCAGGTCGCGGGTGATGGAGCGGTCCTGGAGGCCCTCGGTCAGCCACTTGCGGGCGATCGAGGAGGCCAGGGTGGGCCACTCCTCGCCCACCTCGTCGATCCAGGCCTCCACCTCGTCGGCCAGCTTCGACTGGAGCAGGAAGAGGTGCCTGGTCTCGCGCACCTCCAGTTCGCTGCTGCCGCTGATGGCCGAACGGGCATCGACCAGGTCGGTCGGATCGAGCACCCGGGTGCAGTTCTCGCACTGGTCGCCGCGGGCCTTGTCGTAGGCGCAGTGCGGACAGGTGCCGACGATGTAGCGGTCCGGCAGGAACCGCTCGTCGGCCAGGGAGTACACCTGGCGGACGGCGCGCTGCTCGATGAAGCCGTTGGCCTGGAGGCTGCGCGCGATGCGCTGGGTGATCTCGGTGTTCTGCGGTGAGGAGCTGCGGCCGAAGTAGTCGAAGGCCAGTGAGAAGCCGTCGTAGATCTCCTTCTGGGCCCCGTGCTGCTGCGCGCAGAACTCGGCGACCGGCAGGCCGGCCTCCTTGGCGGCCAGCTCGGCCGGGGTGCCGTGCTCGTCGGTCGCGCAGATGTAGAGCACCTCGTGGCCGCGCTGCCGCAGGTAGCGCGCGTACACGTCGGCCGGGAGCATGGACCCCACCATGTTGCCCAGGTGCTTGATCCCGTTGATGTAGGGGAGGGCGCTGGTGATGAGGTGTCGAGCCATTGCGGCTGCTCCCAAGTCGTTACCGTGAGTGACTGTTGGCTCTGACAGCTGGCTCAGAGCCACCGCATATCGTATCCGAGCGGGAGAGGCCGCCCGCGAGCCGATTTCGCCGAGCGGATCGGCGGCCCGGGGTTCCCGGGGCCGTGTGGCGCCGCCGGAGAGCCGGAGAACCGCCGGAGGCCGCCGGGGACGCGCGACGGCGTCCTCCGGCGGCCTCGGAACCGGCGATGCACCGGCCTGCGCGCGGGGGTCAGCGCACGATGCCGGCTTCGCGGGCCGTGGCGAGCCACTGCGGGAACTCCGCGGTGAGCGCCTCGTAGAGGTCGGCGTCCGAGACGCTGCTCGGTTCCAGCCCCGCGTGGTGGAAGCCCGCGTTGTCGACCCTGCGGCGCTCCGGGACCGGCAGCCCGCTGTCCAACTTGCGCAGGAAGTTCAGCCCGGCCGACTTGGGGTCGCCGAAGCCGATGAACTGCCAGAAAAGCGGCTTGTCCGCGGCCTCGCACAGTGCGCGTTCGGCCTCCGCCTTGCTGGAGGGGGCACCGTCGGTCTGGAAGACCACCAGGGCCGGCTCGTTCGCCCCGGACGCCTCGTAGTGCTCGATCACCGTGGAGATCGCCCGGTGGTAGTTGGTGCGCCCCATGTGGCCGAGGCCGTCGTGCAGTTCGCCGATCCGCCCGGCGTGGTGGGCCAGGTCGATCTCCGCGGTGCCGTCGATCTCGGTGGAGAAGAACACCACCGGCACGGTGCCGTCGTCGTCGAGGTGCGCGGAGAGCCCGAGCACCTGGTCGGCGAGCCGCTGGACGGTGCCGTCCTTGTAGTAGCGGCGCATCGACCCGGAGCGGTCGAGCACCAGGTAGACGGCGGCCCGCTGACCGGCCAGCCCGTGCTTCTCCAGCGAGACGCCGGCCGCCTTGTAGAGGCTGACCAGGGCGGGCGCGGTGGCCTCGACCTTCTCCAGCGGGACCGCGGAACCCTTCCCGGCCGCCGCGGGCTCCGCCGCCGCCGGCTCGGCGGGCGCGGGGGCGGTGGCGGCCCCCGGAGCCGGCGCGGGCGCCGGCTCCGGGGAGACCGCGGGCTCGGGCGCCGCGACGGGCTCGGGGGCGGGTTCCGGCTCGGGCGACGGTGCGGGGGCAGCCGCGGGCGCGGGCTCCGGCTCCGGCTCCGGCTCGGGTTCCGGCTCGGGCTCCCGTGCGGGAGCCGGACGCGGAACGGGTGTCGGTGCGGGGGCGGGCGGTGCGGGAGCGGCCAGTGGGCTCGAACGGGCCGGCTCGGGCTCCTCGCGGGCCTCGGGCACCATGGAACCGCCCGGCGAGGCGGCGGGTTCGGCGGTGATCACCGGGTCCGGGGCCGGCGAGCTGTCTACCGGGGCTGTCTCCTCCTCCGCCGATGTCGTGCTGCCGGCCGTGCGCTGACGCCCGAATACGTCCCTCAGGAAGCTCTTTATGCCCATGGGAGAGGCCTTTCACTCAAGGTGGTGCGTGGCGGAGACGCAAGACTAGTGCCCTGCCGCCGCGGTTCCGCGTACGACGACGCCCCGCGGCAGCTCCCTGCTTTCATATCGCGTTCACCGAGAGGACGTCCGTCGGTGGGACCGAGCCCATAGCTTCACCAGGCGTATGGCTATGACGGAGGGACTCCTATGCCCAAGCACCTGCCGCTGATCACCCCGCACCAGGGTGGCCGGTCCGCGATGACCTGCCACTACCGCTGCGGCGACGCCTGCTTCCAGGAAGTGCCGAACCGGAGCGGCAACGAGTACTTCGGCGATCTCGCCGCCGGAGCGATGTCCCGCCGCGGTGCGCTGCGCGCCGGCGCGGTCGCGACGGTGGCCGTGACCGCCGGCGCCGCGCTACTGGGCGGCTCGGCCCCCGCGGCCGTCGCCAAGGACAACAAGCCGGGAGGCGGACACGGCCACGGGCCGAAGGAGAAGGGCGCCAAGGGACTGCGGTTCACGCCGGTGGCGCCGAACACCGAGGACACCGTCACCGTCCCGGACGGGTACGAGCAGAACATCGTGGTCCGCTGGGGCGAGCCGATCCTGCGAGGCACCCCGGACTTCCGCCCCGACCGGCAGTCCGCACGTGCGCAGGCGGGCCAGTTCGGGTACAACTGCGACTACCTCTCGCTGCTGCCGCTGAGCGAACGCGGTCGGCAGGTGCTCTTCGCGAACCACGAGTACACCGACGAGCAGTTGATGTTCACCGGGTACGACAGCGAGTCACCGACCCGGGAACAGGTCGCCATCGCCCAGGCGGCGCACGGCCTCTCCGTCGTCGTGGTAGAGGAGCAGGGCCCCGCGGGCAAGCTGGAGCCGGTACGCCACCACCTCAACCGCCGCTTCCACACCGGCACCGAGTTCCGGCTCACCGGCCCCGCCGCGGGCAGCGCGCTGCTCCGCACCCGTGCCGACCGCAGCGGGACCAAGGTGCTGGGCACCCTCAACAACTGCGCAGGTGGGACCACCCCGTGGGGAACCGTGCTCTCCGGCGAGGAGAACTTCAACCAGTACTTCGCCAACGCGGCCTCGGTCACCGACCCGGAGACCAAGCAGCGGTTGTCCCGCTACGGGATGACCGGCGGCGCCAGCTCCCGCAAGTGGGAGCGGTTCGACGAGCGGTTCGACCTGGCCGAGGAGCCGAACGAGCCCAACCGGTTCGGCTGGGTCGTCGAGGTGGACCCGTACGACCCGGACTCCGTGCCGCGCAAGCGGACCGCGCTGGGCCGGTTCAAGCACGAGGGAGCGGAGCCGCAACTGACCGCTGACGGACGCGCGGTGATCTACCTCGGCGACGACGAGCGGTTCGACTACTTCTACAAGTTCGTGTCCGACAAGGCGATGCGCAAGGGCGACAGCCGCGCCGCCCGCGAGCACAACCTGACCCTGCTCGACGAGGGCACTCTCCATGTCGCCAAGCTGACCGGCGACAGCCCCTCCGAGCAGATCGACGGCTCGGGGAAGCTGCCCGCGGACGGCGAGTTCGACGGCAGCGGCCAGTGGATCAAGCTGGCCTCCGGGGCCACCTCGTACGTGCCGGGGATGACGGCAGAGGAGGTCTACGTCTTCACCCGGCTGGCCGGCGACAAGGTCGGCGCCACCAAGATGGACCGGCCCGAGGACGTCGAGCCCAGCCCGCGCACCGGCCGGGTGTACATCGCGCTCACCAACAACTCGGCCCGCGGCACCGGCGGCAACGCCCCCGCCGACGAGGCGAACCCGCGCAACGCGAACAAGCACGGCCAGGTGCTGGAACTCGTCGAGAACCGGGACGACCCCGCGGCGGACGGCTTCTCCTGGCGCCTGTTCCTGGTCTGCGGCGACCCGGAGGACGAGTCGACGTACTTCGCGGGCTACCCCAAGGACCGGGTCAGCCCGATCTCCTGCCCGGACAACCTGGCCTTCGACTCCTTCGGCAACCTGTGGATCTCCACTGACGGCAACGCGCTCGGCAGCCACGACGGCCTGTTCGGGGTGGCCACCGCGGGGGACCGGCGCGGTGAGGTCAAGCAGTTCCTGACGGTGCCGGCCGGCGCCGAGACCTGCGGGCCGATCATCCAGGACCGCCGGGTGCTCGTCGCCGTGCAGCACCCGGGCGAGATCGACGGCGCCACCGCCGAGCGTCCGCTGTCCCGCTGGCCCGACGGCCCCGGACGCCTCAACCGTCCCTCGGTGGTCGGCGTCTGGCGCGCCGACGGCCGCGACATCGGCGTCTGAGCCCGCCCGCAGCCGCCCGGCCGCCGCACACCGGGGCCGGGCGGCTGCGGCACGCCCGGGGCGGGTGCACCGATGTGCGCGGCGCCGCCCGTCGCGCGGTGCGGGCGTCCCGGGGACCGCGGCGGTGGGGCGCCCTGGGCTCAGTCGTTCGGCGCAGCAGCGCATGCGCCGTACCGCCCGGGCGCCGAGGCTTGAGGGCATGGTCGGGGCACACGGAAGAAGCGGTCAGAGCGCGTCGGGTTTCGCGGGCACGGTACGAGCGGCGGTCACCGGCCGCGCGGTGCTGCTGGTACTGGGGGTGCTCGCACTCCAACTCGGTTTCATCGCCTCGTACATCGGTGCCTTGCATCAGCCCGGCGCGGACCGCGTACCGATCGCCCTCGTCGCCCCCGAGCAGGTGCGGGACGAGTACCGGCGGCAGCTCGACGGACTTTCCGGCTCTCCGCTGGAGGTGGCGCGGGAGACCGCCGAGGAGTCCGACGCCGTCCGGCAGATCGAGCAGCGCGCGATCGACGGTGCCCTCGTCGTCGACCCGAACGGTACGACCGACCGGCTCCTGGTGGCCGGCGGCGCCGGTGCGGCGCTGGCCCAGGCACTGGAGGAGGTGCTCCGCTCCGTGGAGCGGGAGCAGGGCCGCACGCTGGAGGTCGAGGACATCGTCCCGGCCGACCCGGGCGACCGCCGCGGCCTGTCCTCCTTCTACCTGGTCGTCGGCTGGTGCGTGGGCGGCTACCTCTGTGCGGCCATCCTGGCCATGAGCTACGGGGCCCGGCCCGCCGACCTCGGCCGGGCGGTGATCCGCCTCGCGGTGCTCGCCTGCTACTCGCTGGTGGCCGGACTCGGTGGGGCGGTCCTCGCCGGCCCGGTCCTCGGCGCGCTGCCCGGCAGCGTGCTCGGGCTGAGCGCCCTGGGCGCACTGGTGGTGTTCGCGGTGGGCGCCGCCACGCTGGCCCTCCAGGGGCTGGCCGGCGTGGTGGGCATCGGACTGGCGATCCTGCTGGTCGTGGTGCTGGGCAACCCGAGCGCGGGCGGCGCCTACCCGGGTCCGCTGCTGCCGCCGTTCTGGCGCGGGATCGGGCCCGCCCTGCCCCCGGGCGCCGGAACCTGGTCGGCGCGGTCCCTCGCGTACTTCGACGCCGCCGCGCTCACCGGTCCGCTGCTCGTCCTGGCCGTCTGGGCGGTGCTGGGCACCGCCCTGACCGTGGTGGCGGCCGTCCTCCGCTCCCGCGACGCATCCCCCGCCGCCCCGCACGCCGGCCGCACGTCACCGGCCCCCGGCTGACGCCCCCGCCGTCCGACTCCGTGCCCGTGCCCGGTCCTGGGTTCGGACGGCGTGCGGGAGGGGTGCGCTACCAGGGGAGAGAGCCGAACAGCCGGGGCACGTTGCCCGGCATCTTCGTCCTCGTCAGTGGGCTGAGCAGCAAGGGTCTGCTCAGCGCCGAGGAGGAGGCGTTCCGCCTGACGAACAACGACTGGTACGACGCCGCCTGCACCAACCCGAGCCACGTCGATCCCGGCGTCTACGACCGCGCCGTCGACCCGGGCGCGGTGGTCTGGTTCCGTCCGCCGTCCATCTGCTCGCACGGGTGGGCGGCTACCTGTGAATCCTGGACGTCCACGGTGTCGCCTGGCGGCTGGGGCGGTCCGTGGACCCGGGGCGGGTGGTGTACGAGGACGCGCACCAGGTCGTCGCCGTCCCCCGCCCCCCCCGGCGGGAGGCACGCCCGGCACCCGACCGGCCTGACGCAGCCGGTCCGGGCCTGGTCCAGCCGCCCGGGGCGGGCCTCGCGCGGCGCCCGGGGCGAGGATCAGGCGGTGGGTCGGAAGCGGCGCAGGCGCAGGCTGTTGGCGACCACGGAGACCGAGGAGAACGCCATCGCGGCGCCCGCGACCATCGGGTTGAGCAGTCCGGCGGCGGCCAGCGGCAGGGCGGCGAGGTTGTAGCCGAAGGCCCACATCAGGTTGCCCCTGATCGTCGCCAGCGTCCGGCGGGAGAGCCGGACGGCGTCCGCGGCGACCCGCAGGTCCCCGCGCACCAGGGTGAGGTCCCCGGCCTCGATGGCGGCGTCGGTGCCGGTGCCCATGGCGAGACCGAGGTCGGCCCGGGCCAGGGCGGCGGCGTCGTTCACGCCGTCCCCGACCACGGCGACCGAACGGCCCTCGGCCTGGAGGCGCTCGACCACCTCCACCTTCTCCCGGGGCAGTACCTCGGCGATCACCTCGTCGATGCCGACGTCCGCGGCGACGGACTCGGCGGCGGCCCGGCTGTCGCCCGTCAGCAGGATCGGCCGCAGGCCCAGCGCCCGCAGTCGGCGGACCGCCTCGGCACTGGTGGGCTTCACCGCGTCCGCGACCTCCAGCACCGCGAGTGCCCGGCCGTCCGCGATCACCACCACGGCGGTGCGTCCCGCCGCCCGCGCCTCGGCGGCCCGCGCCGCGAGCGCCCGGGGCAGGGCGTCCGCGCCGCCGTCGAGCAGCTGCTCGCGGCCGACGAGGACCGTGCGGCCCTCGACCACGCCCCGGACGCCGGTCCCGGCGAGGTTGGCGAAGTCGGTCGGTACCGGGAGCGGTCCGGTGCGTTCGGCCGCGCCCGCCGCCACCGCGCGGGCGATCGGGTGCTCGGACGCCTGTTCCAGTGCCCCCGCCAGTCGCAGCGCCTCGGCCGCGTCCCGCTCGCCGCTGCCCGCCTCCGGGCTCCGCCCGGTGTCCGGTTCGGCGGTGTGCACGGCGAGCAGTGTCATGGTGCCGGTGGTGACGGTTCCCGTCTTGTCCAGGACGACGGTGTCGATCCTGCGGGTGTTCTCCAGCACCTCCGGGCCCTTGATCAGGATGCCCAGTTGCGCCCCTCGGCCGGTGCCCACCATGAGGGCGGTCGGGGTCGCCAGACCCAGGGCGCAGGGGCAGGCGATGATCAGCACGGCGACGGCCGCGGTGAAGGCCGTGCTCACCGCGGCGCCGGCGAGCAGCCAGCCGCCGAGGGTGGCCAGGGCCAGCACGATCACCACCGGCACGAAGACGGCGGAGATACGGTCGGCGAGACGCTGCGCGGCGGCCTTGCCGTGCTGTGCGTCCTCCACCAGCTTCGCCATCCGGGCGAGTCGGGTGTCGGAGCCGATCCCGGTGGCGCGCACGACGAGCCGTCCCCCGGCGTTGAGGGTGGCACCGGAGACGCCGTCCCCCACGGTGACCTCGACGGGCACCGACTCGCCGGTGAGCATCGAGGTGTCCACCGCCGAACTCCCCTCGATCACCAGGCCGTCGGTCGCGATCTTCTCGCCGGGGCGGACGAGGAAGCGGTCTCCGACGGCGAGTTCGGCGGTCGGGACGAGCAGCTCCCGGCCGTCCCGCAGCACGGTGACCTCCTTGGCGCCCAGTTCGAGCAGCGCCCGCAGCGCGGCCCCCGCCTTCCGCTTCGAGCGGGCCTCGAACCAGCGCCCGGCCAGCAGGAAGGTGGTCACCCCGGCGGCGGCCTCCAGGTAGAGGTTGCCGGTGCCGTCGGCCCGGGAGAGCGAGAACGAGAAGCCGTGGGTCATGCCGGGGTGGCCGGCGCTGCCGAGGAAGAGCGCCCACAGGGACCACAGGAAGGCGGCCGAGGTGCCGAGCGAAATCAGGGTGTCCATGGTGGCCGCTCGGTGCCGGGCGTTCGTCCAGGCCGCCCGGTGGAACGGCAGGCCGCCCCAGACGACCACCGGCGCGGCCAGCGTCAGGGAGAGCCACTGCCAGTTCGTGAACTGCCACGCGGGGACCATGGCCATCGCGATCACCGGCACGGACAGCAGGACGGAGACCAGCAGACGTTGCCGGAGCGCGGCCGTAGCGTTCGGCGGCGCCGCGTCCGCCCGGCCCGACGCGGCTGCCGTCGCGCCCGGTGCCGCGGGGGCGCCCGATCCCCCGCCCGATCCCCTGCCCGGTTCCGCGGCCGGCGACGCCGCCGGGGCCGGGGCCGGTGGGGGAGGCGTCGCGGTGTAGCCGGTGGCGGTCACGGTGGCGACCAGGTCCGCGACGGCCACCTCGGCCCGGTGGGTGACCCGGGCCTTCTCGGTGGCGTAGTTGACGGTCGCCTCGACGCCGTCCATCCGGTTGAGCTTCTTCTCCACCCGGGCGGCGCAGGAGGCGCAGGTCATGCCGCCGATGGCCAACTCCGTCTCAGTACGCGCGCGTTCCGGGTCCACAAGGAACCCCGCGCCCGTACCGGCGGACTGTCCGGCGCCTCCGCCTGTCGTGGTCATCGCCGTCGCTCCTCAGCCCTCGTCCTCGGCCACCGGTCGGTGCCCCGGAGCCCGGATACCCTGTAGGGGTATCCGATCGCCAGGGTATACCCCGGTGTACGGCCCGGTGCAAGCGCCCGGCGGGGTGTGGGGCAAAATACGGGGTGGGGGTATGCAGACACGGAGAGGTGCCCGCAGCCGGACCCGTTCAGCCCGGGGCCGGCGCGCAGAGCTCGGGTCGGGTCCGTCGCGCCCGGCGAGGACGGCCAGGGCGCCCTGCCTCAGCCGGGGCAGGAAGCGCTCGCGTAGCCAGACCTCCAGGTCCTGGCAGCGCTCGAAGGTGTCCACCAGCAGGACGGCCGGCTCCGGGCCCAGCGCGGCGGGCCTCGGCCTCGAAGGCGTCGGGGGAGGGGGCGAGGATACGGCCGTCGAGCTGGACGACGGTCCGGCCGGCCCGCTCCGCCTCCTCCGCGAACCGCTGCAAGAGCATCGACTTCCCGACGCCGCCGGGGCCGTGCAGGTAGAGCACGCTGGGCGCGCCCTCGTCCCCGGCCATCGCGGAGCGGAAGAGGTCCAGTTCCCGGTGCCTGCCGACGAACGCCCGGTGCCGGGCGGCCTGGAGCCGCGCTCCCAGCCGGGAGGGGCCGGTCCGGGTGGCGGCCCGGACCGGTGCGACGGGGACGGCCGTCCGCGCCGGGTCGCGGGGATCGCCGTGGGTGGCACGCTCGCTCGGGGACGGCCCGGGGTGCCGCTCGGGCGGTGCGCTCGCGGAGGGGGCCGCGGACAGCAACGGACGCCGTCCTCGGTGGCCGGCGGGCGGCGGTGCTGGTCGAGTCGGGAATCGGGAATCGAATGCCCCTGCCGGTCGGTGACGGGTGCCGCCACTGTCCCGTCGGCCGGAGCCCAGAAGGAATGGGGGCGGTGTTCACCGTGGTCGTCCGGGGAACACCGCACGGCGGTGGATTCATCGCCGGTGGCGTTCATTGTGGGCAACCGGTGCAAGCAGGGTCAAGAAAACAATTCCCGGGCGTGCGGCGGTAGTAGGTGAACGGCCAGGGCTTCGGCGTAGTTCGATGTCGTCCCTTTTGATCAGTTGAGGCCGAGCAGGGTGAGGGGGCGGGTCTGGTCGCGGGCGGTGCGGCGGAGGCCCGAGGCGATGTTGCGGACGCCGGCCAGGCGGAAGGCGCCGATGGCGAGGTTCCGGTAGG